>DATKTD010000181.1:0-14060 GCA_035531315.1 Rectinemataceae bacterium | reverse complement strand
AGAGGACGAGGCCGGTCATGAGGAAGGCGAGGGCCTGACCCACCTTGGAGGTGAGGAGGTAGAGGCCGTAGAAGGCGCCCTCGTTGCGTTTGCCGCTCCGGATGGCGTCGACCTCGATGGTGTCGGGGAGCATGGCGTAGGGGGCGACGTAGCCGAAGCCGACGCCGATGCCGGAGTAGACCATCATAATTAAGAAGAAGGTCGGGCCGAGGAGGTGACCGAGGAAGAAGAGGGCGAGGCTCGAGGTGGAGAGGATGAAGAAGCAGATCTGCCAGGTCAGTTTCTTTCCGATCCGCTTGGAGACGAGGACGGAGATGGGTATGAAGACCATGGCGACGAGGAGGAGGATGGCCATCGCGATGGTCTGTAGCCCCTCGTTGTTGTAGATGTAGGTGAAGTAGTAGGTGATGGCGCTCTGGAGGAAGGTGAGGCCGATGAGGTGGAGGGCGTAGCCGAAGAGGATGATGCGGAAGGGGCCGTTCTTGAAGACCTTGAGGTAGGTCTTGACGAAGCCTTTTTCGGCCTTGGCCGCGGTGACTGGGGGCTCGCGGACGGAGAGGCCGGTGATGATGGCGGTGACGAGCATGATGACGCCGAAGATGAGGCCTACCATCGAGAAGCCGAGGCTCTGGTCGCCGCCCCCGCTTCCGCCGAAGAGGCCGATGATGGGCTCGACGGCCACGGCGCCGAGGATGGTGCCGACGACGGCGAACATGAAGCGGAAGCCATTGAGGCTGGAGCGCTCGTTGTAGTCGGTGGTGAGCTCGGGGGTGAGGGAGGAGTAGGGGATGTTGACGACGGAGTAGGTGACGTTGAGGAGGATGAAGGCGACGAGGCCCCAGAGGGCGAGGGTGGCGGGGTTCTGGATGTGGGGATTGGAGTAGAAGAACCACATCGCCAGGGCCATGGGCACGGAGCCGAAGAGGAGGTAGGGTCTTCGCCTGCCGAGTCTCGTCTTGGTGTTGTCGGAGAGGTATCCCACGAGGGGGTCCCAGAAGGCGTCGACGATCTTGCCGACCATGAGGATGGTCCCCGCCACGGCCGCGGCCATGCCGACGGTGTCGGTGAGGTACTTCAGGGCGAAGAAGCCCAGGGAGGTGAAGAAGAGGTTGCCGCCGAGGTCGGCGACGCCGAAGCCGAGCTTGGTGCCGACGGGGAGTCTGGCCCGGGCCGAACGCGGGACGGCGTTCGCTTCATTTTTCATCGAGGATCTCCTTTATGGAATGTCGCCAGGCGCTGGCGAGGTCGGCCTCGGCCTTGTCGAGGGCCGCCCGGCGGTCCCGGTGATAATCGGGGAGGCGGGAGCGGATCTCGAGGGGCTCGGCCGAGCCGAGCACGAGGCGGCGGGGGAGGAGGCGGGGGCGCCCGGAGATGTTGTCGCCGGAAAGGCGTTGCGCGAAATCGTATAAATTGTGAAGTGTTTCGGAGAGGCGGCCGACGCTCGGGGCCCGGCCTTCGGCGAGGCCTTCCTCGAGGTAGGCGGCGTCGAGATAGTAACCGAGGTCGACGAGTTCCATGTGGCGCATGGCGTACCAGGCCTCGCCCGCCCTCCTGTCGGCGACCGCCCGGAGCCGGGGCGGAAGCTGCGCGGGATCGCTTTCGGGGAAGACGCGGTTCCAGCCCTCGTGGCGGAGGCGGTAGACGCGGTTTATGCTGTCGCCCTCGGCCTTGATGCCGAGCATGTTTTCGCCGCGCCCGAGGGCCTCCTCGAAGAGGCGAAAACGCCGGGCCTCGCGGGGGGCCAGCGAGGAGGGACGGTCGAGGCCGTAATAGGCTTCGGCCGCCGCGAGGAGGGCGAGGTCGAGGGCTCGGAGCCTGAGTCCGAGGGCGCGACGCCGCTTGTGGGAGGCCTGGCCTTTGCCGGCGCTCGCTTCAGATGCGTCGCTGGCAGGCGCCTCAGCGGCGGCGCTGGCGACCGCCTCAGCCTCATCGGTCCCGGTCTGGGCGACGGGCTGAAAGCCGATCTGGGCTTCGAGGACCGCGCAGGCCTCTTCGAGGGCGGGGAGGTCCCTGTCGTCGTGGCTTTCGTGGACCGTTATCGGGAGGATGGTGACTTTTTCGGGCCGCGAGGCCGCCTCGAGTTCTTCGGCACACCAGAAGGCAAGCTGAAAGCTGCCCTTTTCCAGTCGAGGGACGGTCTCGCTGCGGTAGGAGCTCTGGCCCTCGGGGGCGAGGGCGATGGGGTGGGCCCCGTCCCTCAGCGAGGCTCGAATGCGGCGGAGTCCGGCCCCGTCCATGCGGACGTGATAGATGGGCATGGCCCCGGTGCGGGGGAGGAGCCAGCGGACGAGGGGGCCGGACCAGAGGGGGACTTCGTAGCCGTGGAGAAAGAGGCAGTGGGGGCGCAGGGGCAGGGGCCTGCCCCGTTTGCGGGCCTCCGACCCGATGCCGTGGCGCAGGGCCATGGTGAGGAGCTGGGGTTCGTCCCCATAGGGATGGCGGAAGGCGAGGATGAGGCGGCTCCGCCCTTCGTAGAAATCGCGGAGGGCCTCGATGAGGGTTTCGCTTTTTACGAAGGAGACGGAGCTGAGTCTGAGGGCCAGCCTGGCGTAGATGGGGCCGATCAGGTCGGTCACCGCGAGGGCGAGGGGGTCGAGGGAGGGGGAGGCGAGGCGCGGGCGTCTTCGAGCCCTGTCGATGGGGGAGGTCATGCGTCGCGTCGCTTGTTTGAACGAGTCACAAGCCCTCGAGCACTCTGTCGAATTCGGCCTGGTTCACCTTGAGGATGAGGGAGCGGAACTTCTCCCTCTTCGCGTCGTCGATGGAATTGGGGTCGAACATGATGACCGTCGAGGCCTTTGCCGCCTCTTCGGCGCTGGAGGAGGAGGAGAGGTTGCGGTGAGCGACGACGACGCCGTCGACGCTCACACGCCCGCCCTTGATGGTGAGGGCCATGTTGCGGAGGACGGTGCCGGGCTTGATGGCCGGTCCGCCCTCGAACTGGACGGCCATGCCGGCTATCGAAAAGTCGCGGATCTCGCCGCGCAGGGTGGAGCCCTCGAAGTTGGCCGCGCAGAGGGTGGTGCCGGGCATGGTGATGGCGCGGACGAATTTGCGCTTGCCCCGGGCCTCGTTGGCCTCGAGGGTCTTGGCGAGTATCTCGGCCGACTTGGCCGTGCCGATCTTGAGGGTGATGTAGCCGCAGGGCACCTGGATGTCCATGAGATACTTGGTCTTGAGATCCTGGTCGTCGTTGAGGCTGATGACGCCGATTCCGACGGCCATGGTCTTTTCGTCGCCGCGGAGTTCGCGGACCCAGGCTTCCCAAGCGGCTTCCTCGAGTCCATCGTCGAGGTTGACGAAGACGATCGATCCCGGGTCGATGGCGAGGTAGCGCCGGGCCTTGTCGTGGTTGCGCACGAGGTAGACCTCGAATTCCTTGCGCGCGAGTTCCTCGACGACGTCGGTGAGGACGGGTGGCGGATAGAGGAAGAGCACCTTCTTGCCCATTGCGCCGGACTCGATCATGCATTGACAATACCTTTACTCGGCCTTCGCCGCAATCATGGAAATGATCCTCGCTTGACCGTCCCCCCCGCCGCGGCTAGCTTGATCGCCATGCTGCTCGTCCACGCCGCCGACCTCCACCTCGGCAAGACCCTCCATGAACGCGAGTTCGTCGAGGAACAGGAGGAGATGCTCGGAGCCCTCGTCGATCTTCTCGCGGCGCGCCAGCCCGCGGCCCTCCTCCTCGCGGGGGACATCTACGATCGGGCGATTCCCTCGCCCGCCGCGATGGGTCTCCTCGATCGCTTCCTTTCTCGTGCCGTGGAGGCCGCCCCCGGCACGGCCATCGTCATCATCCCCGGCAACCACGATTCGGCCAGCCGGCTGGCCTTCGGCTCGGGGCTCTTCCGCAAGGCTGGCGTCCACCTCCGTTCGCGGGTCTCGGAGTCCCTCGAGCCGATATTCCTCGAGTCGCGGGGGGCCGGGGGGAGAATGGAAAGCTGCGCCATCTGGGCCCTTCCCTACCTCGGCGCGGCGGCGGACCTGGGGCTTGGCGCCTATGATGGGGGGGCCGCGGAGGTCGCGGCGGATGCTGGGTCTTCTTCCGGGGCGGCCATGGCCGATTCCCCTGGGTCGCCCGAGGCGGGGCTTTTCGCCAGGGCAGTCGCGAGGATCGCGGCAAGGATTGCGGCGAGGATCGCGGCTAACCTCGCCAGTGATGGGGGGGGCGGTTCGGGCGGAAGGGCCACGGACGGGACAGGGGTGGAGTCCGCGTCGGATTCGTATAACGTGCTCGTCGCGCATTGTTTCGCGCGGGGTGGCCTGACGAGCGAGTCGGAGCGGGTCTTCGTGGGCTCGGCCGAGGATGTGGACGCCGCCCTCTTCGACGGTTTCGATTATGCGGCCCTGGGCCATCTCCACCGACCCCAGGCCGCGGGCCTGAAGGGCAGGTATTCGGGGGCGCCGCTGGCATATTCCTTCGGCGAGGCCCTCCGCGTGGGCTCGGGGGGGATAGTCGAGACCGAGGCGGGCGAGCGCGGTTTTCTTCTCGTCGAGCTCGAGGGGGGGGGCTGCCGCGTCGAACTCCTGCCCCACAGGCCCGGGAGGCGCCTCGTCCGAATAGAGGCGAGCTTCGCGGAGCTTCTCTCGCCGGGGGCCTTCGCCGAGTATCGCGAGGACTTCGTCGAGCTCTGCCTGAACGACGAACTTCCGGTTCTCGATCCCTCGGAGCGGCTCAAGGCCGTCTATCCGAAGCTTCTTTCGATACGTCAGTCGGCTTTCGAACTCAGGCTTTCGGGGGGGGGCTCCAGGCCGGCCGGGGCCGTCGCGGAGGGGGCCGTCGCGGCTGTGGGCGCAGCCGATGAGGGGGGTGGAGGCGCCGCCGGCGACGGTCGTGATCCCGAGGATCCGGGCCGTCTCGTGGAGGAGTTCGCGGCCTTTCACGCGGAAATGAGGGGGGAGACGCCGGACGAGGCGACCGCCGGGCTCTTCCGTTCTCTCGTCGAGGAGGCCGCGCGTGAGGCCGATTGAGCTTGTCGTCGAATGTTTCGGCGCCTACCGCGACCGCGCTGTGGTGGATTTTTCCCGCCTGGGACCCCTCTTCCTCGTCTGGGGCAAGACCGGCTCGGGGAAGTCGACCCTCTTCGACGCGATCAGCTACGCCCTCTATGGCGAGGCTTCGGGAGGCCGGAGGGGCCTTTCCCGCGAGCTTCGTTCGCATTACGCGGCCGAGGGAAGACAGCCCATCGTGGAATTCACCTTCGCCCTCGGCCAGCGCAGCTGGAGGGCGAGGCGCTCGCCGCCCTGGTCGCGACCGGGCCGCCGTGGGACGGCGGTCGAGGTTCCGCAATCGGCCGTCCTCGAGGCCCTGGTCGGCGATGTATGGAAGGTCGAGGCGGAGGGCCCCCGCGACGTGGACGCGAGGACGAGGGAGCTCCTCGGTCTGTCGGTCGACGAGTTCTCCAAGATCATTCTTTTGCCCCAGGGCGAATTCCAGCGCTTCCTCGAGATGGGCACGACGGAGCGCGTGGAGATCCTCGAAAAGCTCTTTCCCGTGGGTCTCCACGACCGGGTGACGCGGATCGCCGCCGATCGTTCGAAGGAGGCCGCCGCCGAGGCCAGGCGCCTCGATGTGGAGATCGAGAGGCTGGGCAGGGAGGGAGGGGGTGTCGAGGGCGAGGCGAAACTTCTCGCCCTTGGCGAGGAGGCTGCGGGTCTCGAACTCGAGGTGGGCGCGGCATTGCGGGCGCGGATCGAGGCGGAGAAGGCCTTCGAGAGGGGGAGGGAGGATGTCGCCAGGCGCGAGGACCATGGCCGCGCCCTGGCTCGTCTGGAAGGGGCCGAGCGCGCGGCGGCTCGGGAAGGGGGGCTTGGGGATCAAATAGCGGGGGCCCGGCGGGCCGCCGCCGTCCTTCCCCGCCTCGATGAGGCGGCCCGGAGCCTTCGGGAGGCCTTGAAGGCTCGCGAGGCCCTGGCGGCGAGGGCCGCGGAACTCGGGGAGGCCGAGGCCCGGAGGGGGGGCATCGAGGAGGACAGGTCGCGGATCGGGGTTTTCGAAGCCGACTTGGCCGATATCCAGCGCCGCGCCGGGGAGCTCGGTCCGGCCATCGAGGCCTGGAAGTCCCTCGATGCGGCTCGGGCG
This sequence comes from Rectinemataceae bacterium, assembly GCA_035531315.1. GTDB lineage: Bacteria > Spirochaetota > Spirochaetia > Treponematales > Rectinemataceae > CAIJMU01. Next base: position 7,972 of record DATKTD010000181.1, on the reverse strand, counting down.
AAGACCGCCGCCCTCGATCGGCGGATCAAAGGGGGCTCTTCGAAGCTCGCGGAGGCCCGCTCGCGCGAGGCGGAGGCGAGGCTGTCCTACGAGGAGGCGAGGATCGGCGTGGAGGAGCTCGAGGGGGCGAGGGCCTCCTTCGAGGCCGCTCGCGAGGCTCTTGAAAGGGTAAAGGCCCAGCTCCGGGGCGACGAGCTCCTATCGAAGGCCGAAGTCGGCCTATCCGAGGCCCGGCTTGCGGCCGATGGCGCCGCCCAGCGCCTCGCGGCCTGCGAGGCGAGCCTTTATTCACTGCTGGAGGCCCGGGATCGTTCCCTGGCCTGCGAGCTCGCCGAGAGGCTCGAGGAGGGGAGGCCCTGCCCCGTCTGCGGTTCGACGGCCCATCCGGCCCCGGCCAGCGCTACGGGCGGGGCGGCAGTCGGCGACATCGACGAGGCGAAGGGGGCCCGGGACAGGGCCCTGTCGGCCCGGGCCGGGGCGGAGGCCCTCCTCCGCCAAAGGGAGGAAGCCTTGGGCGAGGCCCGGGCCTCGCTCCTCTCCCTCGCTGGAGACGGGCTTGTGGATGGGACGGTTGATCTTGCGAGTCTGCGTGGAAGCCTCGCGGAATCTTCGGCCAGGGCCGCCCGGGAGGCCGCCGAGAAGGCAGCGGCCTACAGGGCGGCGATGGAGAAAAAGGCCGCCGAGGAGGGGCTGGCCGCCTCGCTCGAGGATAGCCGATCGAGGCTCAAGGCCCTCGAGGCCGCCGAGGCGGCGGATCGATCGGCCCTGGCGGCCGCCAAGGCCCAGCTCCTGGCCTTCGAGGCCAGCGCGGGCGAGGAGGACCCCCGACCGCGGCTCCTCGCCCTCGAGGAGGGGCGGCGTGCCATCGAAGTGGCGCTAAAGGAGGCGCGTAGCCGCGTTTCCGATTGGGAAAGGGTCTTCGAGTCGCTGAAGGCCCGCCACGCCGAGACGGCATCCAGGCAGCCGGGGCTGGAGGCCGCCTCGGCCGAGGCCGCGAGCCTCGCGGCGGAGGCCCTTGCCGCGGCCTCTTTCGGCGACGAGGGCGAGGCGAGGGCTGCGGCCCTTCCTCCCCTCGAACTGTCGGCCCTCGAGGCGGAGCTGCAGGGCATCAGGATCGAGCTGGCGGCCGCCAAGGCGGCGGCCGATGCTGCCTCGCGCTCGATCGGTTCTGGTCCTCCTCCCGATCTGGAAGCCCTCGAAGGGGCCGCGGCCGCGGCCCTGGCTCGGCACGGCGAGCTCGCGGCCGGGCTCGAGTCCCTTCGTTCGGCCCGCGATGCCCTGGAGGCCCTCCTCGGGCGTCGACGCGAGCTGGAGGAGGCACGGCGGTCCCTCGACGAAAAGGAGGGGCGTCTGGCCTTTCTCGCCGAGCTCCTCGGGGGAAAGCTGGCTCCACGAAAACTTCCCTTTAAGAACTGGGTCCTCGCCGCATGGTTCAGGACGGTGGTCGATCGGGCCAGCCTGCGTCTCGCCGAGCTTTCGGACGGCCGCTACACGCTGGCTGCCGACGAGGGCCAGGGCATGACCCAGGGCCGCCTCGGTCTCGAAATCCTGGTTCGGGACGCCTGGACGGGGAGGTCCCGCCCGGCGGGCACGCTTTCGGGGGGAGAGCGTTTCCTGTCCTCCCTCTCGCTGGCCCTTGGCCTCGCCGACACCATCAAGAGCCGCTCTGGGGGGGTATCCCTCGACGCTGTCTTCGTCGACGAGGGTTTTGGCAGTCTGGATGACGAGGCCTTGGACAGGGCCATCGGCGCTTTGGACCGCATCCGAGGCAACCGAACGATCGGTATCGTGTCTCATGTCGCCGAACTCCGGAACCGGATCCCGTCCCGAATCGAGGTCATAAAAGGAAGAAGCGGCTCGAGCCTCGCGCTAGTCGGGGAGTCGTCCAGCTGATTTTTCCATTTAATTTCATATTTTGAAACGATATTCTCAGCGCTTGCTCCGTCCAACCTCAGCCCGTGAACATCGTGTTTCTTTTTCTGAAACGATGGAAACTTGTTGCGTCTTGCACCATTCAAGAGTATAACAAAACATCTTTCTACGTTTTCCAGGAGGTATCATGAAGAGGATTCTCGCAGTCCTTTTCGCGCTGATGGCCGTGACGACGATGCTGTTCGTTTCGTGCGCTCCCAAGGAGCTCACGGCGGATCATGCCGACTTCGTCATGTCCAATGGCTCGGAACCGACCATCGACCCCAGCCTGCTCAACGACGTTCCGTCCACGAACGTCGGCCTCGGCCTTTTCGAGGGCATGATGCAGTACGACCCCACGACCAACAAGGGTATTCCCGCGATGGCCGAGTCCTACACCGTCAGCTCCGACGGCCTTACCGTCACCTGCAAGCTTCGCAAGGCGCAGTGGTCCGACGGGCACCCCGTCACCGCCGACGATTTCGTCTACGCCATGCAGCGCATACTCGACCCCAAGACCGCGTCCGACTACGCCTACATGCCCGGCATGCTGATCAAGGGAGCCGACGACTACAACAGCGGCAAGAGCACCGACTTCTCCACGGTCGGCATCAAGGCCCTCGATCCCCAGACCGTCCAGTACACCCTGGTCAATCCCACGCCCTACTTCCTCGACGTCCTCGCCCACAACTCGTTCTGGCCCCTCCCGAAGTGGGCCATCGACAAGTACGGCACCGATTGGACCAAGCCCGGTAACATCGTCACCAACGGCCCCTACATCCTCAAGGAGTGGAAGCCGCAGGACTACGTCTTCCTCGTGAAGAACGACAAGTACTGGGACGCCAAGAACGTCCACCTCCGCGGCATCAAGATCCTCGCCTCGGACAACGATTCGACCAACTACGATATGTACAAGTCGGGACAGGTCGACTGGATGCACGGAATCGCGACGAGCAAGATCGACGAGATCAAGCTCCGCTCCGACTACCAGACCTCCCCGCAGGTCGCGACCTACTACTACGAGTTCAACGTGACCCGCAAGCCGGTGAACAACGTGCTCGTGCGCGAGGCCCTCGCCTCGGCCATCGACAAGCAGACCCTCGTCGACAAGGTGACGAAGGGTGGCCAGATCCCCGCGGATTCGATGGTTCCCCCGCTCCCCGGCTACACGCCGGCCAAGGGCCAGGGCTACAACGTCGAGGCCGCCAAGAAGTTCCTCGCCCAGGCCGGCTATCCCAACGGCAAGGGCTTCCCCACGCTCACGATCGTGTACAACACCAACGAGGGCCACAAGGCCATCGCCGAGTACATCCAGCAGCAGTGGAAGACCAACCTCGGGATCAACGTCGTCCTCAAGAACATGGAGTTCAAGACCCTCATCGATCTCCGCGCCAAGGCCCACGACTTCACCGTCGCCCGCGCCGGCTGGGTCGGCGACTACATGGATCCGAACACCTTCCTCGACATGTTCGTGACCGGTGGCGGCAACAACGACACGCTCTACGCCGATCCCGCCTACGACAAGCTGATCGCGGATGCCCGCACGGCGAGCGGCGACGCCCGCATGCAGATCCTCAATCAGGCCGAGGCCAAGCTCCTTCAGGAGAACCAGGTCGTCATCCCGATCTACTTCTACGTCAACCAGAACCTGGTCGACACCACGAAGTGGGGCGGATGGAACGCCACCCCCCTCGATTTCCACCCCTTCAAGTTCATCTACCGGAAGAAGTAATAATTGCGAAGGTCTCCCTTTTCGGGGAGACCTCGCAGAGCCGGTTCGAAGACGCGGCCACGGGGAAGCGGAACTCCCTCCCGTGGCCGTTTTTTCGGGTGAGGCCCCCGAGGGGAGCGGATATCGGCGATATCCTCTCCCGCCGCGAGCCTCGATGTTCCATACACGCGGCGAACGTATCCCTCGCCGGAGGAATTGCCAATGACTAAGTTCATCTTTCGACGTTTCGTGAGCTTGATACCGACGATGTTCGTCATAGTCACGCTCAGCTTCTTCCTGATCCGCGTCGCGCCGGGAGGCCCCTTCTCGAGCGAAAGGCACGTCTCGGAGCAGATCCAGCAGAACCTGCTGAAGAAGTACCACATGGACGAGCCCCTCTACAAACAGTATCTGCGCTATTTCGGCGACGTGCTGCGCGGAGACTTCGGCCCCTCGTTCAGCTATAAAGAAAACACGGTCAACGACCTCGTCAGCCTCACCTTCCCCGTCTCCATCATGCTCGGCGTCACCGCCCTCTCCATCGCCGTCTTCTTCGGCATCTCGGTGGGCATAATCTCCTCGCTGAGACAGAACAAGTGGCAGGACTACGGGGCGATGTCGATCGCCGTCATAGGCATCTCGGTGCCGCTCTTCGTGACGGGGCCCCTGTTGCAGCTGATCTTCGCGATGAAGCTGCACATCCTGCCCGTCGCCGGCTGGATAAACGGGCGGTCGGGGATACTCGCCTTGATACTTCCGGCCATCACCCTCTCCTTCCCCTATTTCGCCTACATCGCCCGCATGTCCCGCGCCTCGATCCTCGAGGTCCTCAGGGCCGACTATGTGCGGACGGCCCGCGCCAAGGGCCTCAAGGAGTCCGTGGTCGTCGCCAAGCACGTGCTCAAGGGCGCCCTTCTCCCGGTGGTCTCCTACCTCGGGCCGGCCTTCGCGGACATCATCACGGGCTCCCTCGTCGTCGAATCGACCTTCGCGATACCGGGCATCGGGCGCATCTTCGTGCAGTCCTCGCTCAACCGCGATTACACCCTCATCATGGCCACCATCATCATCTTCTCCCTCATCCTCGTGGTCATGAACTTCCTGGTCGATATCATCTACAGCTTCCTCGATCCGCGGATCGCGTACAAATAGGAGTTCGGCAATGGCCAACAGCATCAACAAGTCGGTCAACGAGTTCAATCAGCAGGTGAAGCCCGTTTCGCTATGGGCGGACGCCTGGCGACGTCTCGTCAAGAACCGCATGGCCCTCGTCGGCCTCTGGATAGTCATCCTTTTCGGCGCGGTCGCCCTCCTCGCCCCGGTCCTCCCGATTTATGACTACGCCCACCAGGAAATCATGTTCCAGAACATTCCGCCTTCGCTGCGCCCCGCGGGCGAGGTGGCCATCTCCCAGGCTCAGAAGCACCTCGATCACATACAGGCCCTCATCAAGGAGGGTCGGAGCGATCTCCAGCCCGATTTCGAGAAGGCGACCACCGACTTCGCGGCCCTCCAGCAGATGGTCCGCGAATCCCCTGCGGCCAACAATGTCTACATCCTCGGCACCGACTACCTGGGCCGCGACATGCTCGCCCGGACCATCTACGGCGGACGGATATCGATGCTCGTCGGCCTCGTCGGCACGGTGACCGCCATCCTCCTCGGCGTGATCTACGGGGCCATCGCGGGCTACGTGGGCGGCCGCATCGACAATCTGATGATGCGCTTCGTCGACATCATGTACGGCCTGCCCTACATGCTCATCGTCATCATCCTCATGGCCATGTTCAACCGCGAGGGCTCGAGCTCGATCGTCATCATCTTCGTGGCCATCGCCCTCGTCTCCTGGCTGACCATCGCCCGAGTCGTCCGCGGCCAGATCATCAGCCTCAAGAACGCGGAGTTCATCGAGGCGGCGAGGTCCATGGGAGCCAGCGCGACGCGGATCGTCTTCAAGTACCTCCTCCCCAACATCCTGGGAGTCATCATCATATTCACGACGCTGGCCATTCCCAGTTTCATCATGGCTGAGTCCTTCCTCTCCTACCTGGGTCTCGGCATCTCGGCGCCGCTGGCCTCGTGGGGCACCCTGGTAGCCGACGGCGTCCAGGGCATGGAACTCTATCCCTGGCGTCTTCTCGTGCCGGCGCTGGCGATGACCATGTTCCTCTTCGCGATGAACTTCCTCGGCGACGGCCTCCGCGACGCCCTCGATCCCCAGAGCAAGAACAGGGCATAGGCAAGGAGACCGAACATGACCAACGAAGTGATCCTCCAGGTCAAGGACCTGAAGACCTATTTCCATACCGACGAGGGCATCGTGAAGGCCGTCGACGGCGTTTCCTTCGACCTCCACAAGGGCGAGACCCTCGGCATCGTCGGCGAGTCCGGCTCGGGCAAGTCGGTCACGAACCTCTCGATCATCAACATGATCCCGAACCCTCCCGGCAAGATCGCCGGGGGCGAGGTGCTCTACGCCGGCAAGGATCTCGTGAAGCTCAACATCTCCGAGCTTCGCTCCATCCGCGGCAACAAGATCTCGATGATCTTCCAGGACCCGATGACGAGCCTCAATCCCTACCTGCGTATCTCGACGCAGATGATCGAGACGATCGTCCTCCACCAGAAGCTCGACAAAAAGGCGGCCAAGGCCAAGGCCATCGACATGCTCAAGCTCGCGGGCATCCCCGCCCCCGAGAAACGCATCGACCAGTACCCCCACCAGTTCTCGGGCGGCATGCGCCAGCGCGACATGATCGCCATGGGTCTGTCGTGCAACCCGGAGATCCTCATCGCCGACGAGCCGACGAGCGCCCTCGACGTCACGATCCAGGCCCAGATCCTCGATTTGATGAAGGACCTGACGGCCCGCCTCGGCACCGCCGTCATCCTCATCACCCACTCCCTCGGCGTCGTCGCCGGCATGTGCGACACGATCTGCGTCATGTACGCCGGCCGGGTGGTCGAGCGCGGCCCCACCGGCGAGCTCTTCGCCCAGCCCAGGCATCCCTACACCCAGGGTCTCATCAAGTCGGTTCCCCGTCTCGACAAGACCTCGGGCGACAGGCTTTTCTCGATCCGGGGCCAGCCGCCGAACGTCATCGACCTTCCCGATTGCTGTCCCTTCTATCCGCGCTGCGACAAGGCCATGGACGTCTGCAAGCGCAAGTACCCCGTCTCGAAGGACATGGGGAACGGCCACGCGGTCTCGTGCTGGCTCTACACGGAGGCCAAGTAAATGGCTGACAAGAACATTCTTCTCGAGGTCAAGGACCTCAAGATGCACTTCCCCGTTGGGCGGAAGGGGCTATTCGGCGGGGAACAGCAGTACATCTACGCGGTGGACGGCGTCAATTTCTCCATCAAGAAGGGCGAGACCCTCGGTCTCGTCGGCGAGTCCGGCTGCGGCAAGTCCACCACGGCCCGCGCCGTGGCCCAGCTGTACAGGCCCACCGGCGGCTCAGTCAACCTCGCCGGCCAGGAGCTCACGACCCTCAAGGCGAATAACCTCATCGCCGCGCGCAAGAACATGCAGATGGTCTTCCAGGATCCCTACGCATCGCTCAACCCGCGCATGACCTCCGGCGACATCATCGCCGAACCGATGAAGATCTACTCCCGCAAGGGTCTCCTCAGCATGTCGAAGAAGGAGATCGACGAGCGCGTCGAGCAGCTCATGGAGCGCGTCGGCCTCTCCCGTTTCTTCCGCAACCGCTATCCCCACGAATTCTCCGGCGGCCAGCGTCAGCGCATCGGCATCGCCCGCGCCCTGGCCCTCCGCCCGGAACTCGTGCTCTGCGACGAGCCGGTCTCGGCCCTCGACGTGTCGATCCAGGCCCAGATCCTCAACCTCTTCAAGGACCTGCAGGACGAGTTCGGCCTGACCTACCTCTTCATCGCCCACGATCTCGCGGTCATCCAGTACATCTCGACGCGGGTCGCCGTCATGTACCTCGGCATCATCGCGGAGATCTCCGGCTCGGCCGACCTCTACAAGAAGCCCCTCCATCCCTATACCCAGGCCCTCCTTTCGGCGGCACCGATTCCCGATCCCGTGATCGAGAAGGATCGCAAGCGCATCATCCTGACGGGCGACGTGCCTTCGCCCGACAAACACCGGGCCGGCTGCTACTTCTACGATCGCTGCTGGAAGCGCATGGACAAGTGCCAGCAGCAGCGCCCCGAGCTCAAGGAAGTCGAGCCGGGACACGAGGTCGCCTGCTTCCTCTATCACGACTAAACTGGGGAAGAAACCCCTTTCGTTTCGAGCGAAAGGGGTTTCTTCCCCAGACCCCATTTTCCCCAAAGCACGACCAGGGCTCCGCCCTGGACCCGCCTTCCAGGTGAGCA
>DATKTD010000180.1:0-10133 GCA_035531315.1 Rectinemataceae bacterium | reverse complement strand
GAGCGCGGCCATCGCCGGTATCCTCGTCAATCTCGGCAGGGCGGGATCGGCGAGGGCGGATTTCCCCTCGGAATCGACGGAGGCCTTCCATGACTGAGGGCCTGGCAAGGAAGGCCGGTCACAGGGCCTTCGTACGCATCGCGAATGCCGAGGGCCGCGAGAGGACGGAAGGCCCGCGCGGCCGTGGACGCAAGGAAGAGGATTCGGCCTGGGAGCCGGAGGACGACTTTCCGGACATCGGGGAGGCCCGTCCATCTCGTTCACGTCGAAGCCGCGTCCGAGGAGAGGGCAAGAGGGGAGGCCGCCGCCTCCTGGTCGCCGTCGCGGTATCGCTCGCCGTTTCCGTCATCGTCATCGCCGCCTACTACCTCCCGGCCAGCTTCGTGCTCCGCAGGATCGAGGTCTCCGGCGCCACGACCCTGGCGGCCAAGGACCTCATCGCCGCCTCGCGCATCGTCGCGGGCAGTCCCCTCTTTTCCAACGATCTTCGCCTCGCCGAGAGGAATCTCGAGGCCTGGGCGCCCGTGGCGAGGGCGAGGGTCCGCTACGCGCTCCCCGACGCCATCCGCCTCGAGATCGTCGAGCGCAAGGCCGTGGCCTTCACCCTCGTGAACGTGGGTGCCTCGATGCTGCCCGTCGAGATCGACGAGGCGGGCTACGCCTTCGCGAAGGCCGGGCCCGGCGAGCTCCCCGACCTGCCCGTGATCTCGGGGATACGCTTCGAGGGCTGGGCCCCGGGGATGCGGCTGCCCGACTATCTTCTTCCCACGCTAGCGTCGATCGGCTCCCTCGGGCGGGCCGCCCCGGCCCTCCTGTCCTTGATTTCGGAGATCCGGGTCGAAAGGACCAATTGGGGCAAGGTGGAGCTTCTCCTCTTCCCCCTGCATCATGCCGTACCCGTGCGGACGGGGCCGAGGCTCGACGCCGACCTCCTCCGCTCGATCGTTCTCGTGCTCGACGCCCTCGACAAGGGCGGCGTCGCCCCCACAGTCGGGGAGCTGGATTTCCGGAGCGGTACCATCGTGTTCCGGAGCAAGGAGGGACGCTCTGGCTGAAACAACCATTGTCGGCCTCGACGTCGGGACATCGCGCACCCGGGCCGTCGTCGGGGAGTGGAACGAGAGCGGGGTCCTCGAGATCATCGGGGTCGGGACCGCTCCCTCGACCGGCCTCCGCCGCGGCGTCGTGGTCAACATCGAGGCCACCCTCGCCTCGGTCGAGGAGGCCATCGAGGCCGCCGAACTCATGTCGGGCAGGGAGATCAAGTCCTGCTTCGTCGGCGTCGCCGGGGCGAACATCGAGGGCATCAATTCGCGCGGCGTCGTGGCGGTCTCGGGGAAGAATCGGGAGATCACCCGCGACGACATCGCCCGAGTGATCGAGGCGGCGAGGGCCGTGGTGATACCGATGGACCGCGAGGTCCTCCACGTGATCCCCCAGACCTTCATCGTCGACGACCAGAAGGGGGTGCGGAATCCCCTCGACATGATCGGCGTGCGTCTCGAGGCCGAGGTCCACATAATCACGGGCTCCGTGACGACGGCCCAGAACCTCGTGAAGTGCGTGCATCGCGCGGGATTCCAGGTGGACAGGCTGATGCTTCAAAGCCTCGCCGCATCGCGGGCCGTCCTCAATTCCGATGAGAGGGAGCTCGGCTGCCTCCTCGTCGACCTCGGCGCGGGAACCACGGACATACTCGTGTACGCGGACGGGGCGCCCTATTTCACGAGCGTGGTCCCCGCCGGCGGGGCGCAGGTGACCAACGACCTGTCGATCATGCTGTCGATCCCGATGGAGGCCGCCGAGAGACTCAAGCGGGAACAGGCCTCCTGCTGGCTCGCCTCCGTCGATCCGGCCGACACGGTCGTGGTGCCGGGCTTCGGCGGCCGCGCGCCGGAAGAGGTGCCGCGCAGACGTCTGGCAGGCATCGTGCAGCCGCGGATGGAGGAGATCTTCAGACTGGCGCGGGAGCGCGTGGAGAAGATGGGGCACTGGAAGCACGTGAAGGGCGGGGTCGTACTCACCGGCGGAGGCGCCTTGATGCAGGGGGCTCCCGAGCTCGCGGGGGCCATCTTCGGCCTTCCCGTCCGCGTGGGGACGCCCTACACGGTCGGCGGCCTCGTCGACGAATTCCGCAGCCCCGAGTGGGCCACCGGGGTCGGTCTCGTGCTGCTCGGGGCGGAGAGCCTCGGCGTCGAGCCGAACAAGGGCGGCGAGCAAAGGCGGCAAGGCGGACGCGTCGAGAATCGCCCGGAGAGGCCAAGGACCCAGCTTTTCGGGAGGCTCGTCTCCTGGCTGAAAGACGGTTTTTTCTGAGATCGGGCGGCGAGCGGCGGCGGGGGAAGCTGCCGGAATCGTCCGCATTGGCACTGATTAACCATCGGGGAGGGGAACATGATGCTTGAAGTGGTGGACACTGCGCCTGAATCGGTGAATCCGACAGTAATCAAGGTGATCGGCGCCGGCGGCGGCGGATCGAATGCCGTCAACAGGATGATCGTGGCGGGACTCCGCAACGTCGAGTTCATCGTCGCCAACACCGACCTCCAGGCCCTGTCCCTGTCGAAGGCCCAGGTGAAACTGGGACTCGGCGCCAAGGTGACCCATGGCCTCGGCGCGGGCGGCAAGCCCGAGGTCGGCGAAAAGGCGGCCATGGAGGACAGGGACCTCGTCGCCCAGGCCCTCAAAGGCGCGGACATGGTCTTCATCACGGCGGGAATGGGCGGCGGCACGGGTACGGGTTCGGCTCCGGTCATCGCCCAGATCGCCCGCGATCTCGGGGCCCTCACCGTGGGCGTCGTCACCAAGCCCTTCGATTTCGAAGGTCAGGCGAAGGCTCGCCTTGCCGAGGAGGGCATCGCCAAACTCAGACAATGCGTCGACACCCTCATTACCATACCCAACCAGCACCTCCTAAAAGTGGTCGACCGCCGCACGCCGATTCGCCAGGCCTTCCTCGTCGCCGACGACGTGCTCCGCCAGGGCGTGCAGGGCATCTCCGACCTCATTACCCTGCCCGGGGAGATCAACATCGACTTCGCCGACGTCCGCAGCGTCATGCTTTCGCAGGGCGACGCCATCATGGGCATCGGCTCGGCCTCTGGCGACAACCGCGCCGTCGAGGCGGCCAGCAAGGCCCTCAACAATCCCCTCCTCGAGGACGCGAGGATAGAAGGCGCGCGCAACCTCCTCGTCAACGTGACGGCCGGGGAGGACTTCGCCCTGGCCGAGTACGAGGAGGTCCTCGCCCTGATCAACCAAAACGCCGACGCCGAGTTTTTCATGAAGCCGGGCCTCATCATCGACCCGAACATGGGGGACGAGGTTCGCGTGACGGTCATCGCGACGGGCTTCAACCGCGGCAAGGCGAGTTCGCCCGCCTCCAAGCCGGGTGAGTCGAGGAAGGAATTCGAGGACTACCTCTCGGGCGACGAGTGGAAGCGCCTCACCGAAAGCGGGATAGCGAGATCGGGCCAATACCTCCTCGGACGCAACGAGGACGGGGACGAGCTCGAGATCCCCACCGTCCTCCGCGATCGCCGCCTCGCCGGCGAGAGGGGCTGAAACTGAATACGCGGGCGGTCGCCGTCGCGCCAGCGGGCCGCGGCCTCGGGAATCCCCCCGATCCCGCCGCCGCCCTTCTCCTCCGTTTTCGCGGCCACCTCCTCGCCGCGCGGAGGCGCTCGCCCCTCACGGCCGAGGTCTACCTCCGCGAGGCCGCCTGTCTCCTCCATTGGCTCGCCGAATGCGGTCTCGACGCCTCGAGCGCGAGCAGCGCCGACATCCTCGGCTACCTCGTCGCGAGGCAGGGCGGCCAGGCGACCACGGGCTCGCACAATGGCGCGCGGCTTGGCGGGGAGGCTGGGCAGGCGGAGGCGGTCCCCTCGACCCTCTCCCGCAAGACCATGGCACGCGTGGTCTCGAGCGTCCACGCCTTTTTCAAGTTCCTCAGGCTCGAGGGGCTGCGGGCGGACGATCCCTCGGAGCTCATCGAGACTCCGAAACAGGAGAGGAGCCTGCCGACCGTCCTCGCCCCCGTGGAAGTCGATCGTTTCCTCTCGTCTATGGACGGCGAGGATCCGCGGAGCCTCCGCGACCGGGCCCTCTTCGAGCTCATCTACTCCTGCGGTCTGCGCATCTCCGAGGCGGCCTCGCTCTGTTTCGATCAGCTCTATCTCGAAGAGCGCGTGATCCGCGTGGTCGGCAAGCGCAAGAAGGAACGCATTGTGCCCTTCGGCGCCGAGGCGGCCTCGAGGCTCTCGCTCTATCTGGAGAAGGGGCGGCCTGCCCTCGTGAAGGGTGTCCGCAACAATCTGGTCTTCCTCAGCCAGGGGGGCAAGGGCATCTCGCGCAAGGGCATCTGGAAGCGCTTCGACATGGCCAGGCAGGTGGCCGGGGTCGACGCCAAGGTCCATACCTTCCGGCACTCCTTCGCGACCCACCTCCTCGCCGGCGGTGCCGACCTTCGCACGGTGCAGGAGCTTCTCGGCCATTCGGACATCTCGACGACCCAGATCTATACCCACATCGAGCCCGAAGCCCTCGGGGACTACCATGACGAGTACTTTCCGAGGAAATGAGGTGGGGAGGCAAGGGCGTCCGGGCGAGTTCCGCTCCGACGCAATCGTCCGCGCGGGACGCAGGCGTAGAAGACGGGGGGGAACCCGCTTGTCCTCACTCGCCACAAAACTCGCCATCCATCGGATCGGCTTTCTTCGCCCTCCCGAGAAGCGTCTTCTCGAGGCCGCGATAGAGGCTGGGCTCGATCTGTCCTCTCTTTCCTTCTCGGGGCTCGAGAAGATCGTCGGCCGACTCATCAGGAGTCGCGACTGGCATCCCTCAAGCCTTTCCAGGGCGGCGGAAGCCGATCTCCGCTTTCTCGAAGCCAGGGGAATTCGCTACATTGCCCTCGGGGACCCGGAATATCCGCCCCTCCTCGGGGAGATCCACGATCCTCCCTTCGGGCTTTTCGTCCGCGGCTCTCCACTCCCGAACGACAGACCTTCCCTCGCCATGGTCGGGACTCGCACGGCCACGGGGAAGGGCCTTTCCCTCGCCGTGGACATAGCCAGGGAGGCGGCTCTCGCGGGGATTCCCGTGATTTCAGGCCTGGCGCGCGGCATCGACGCCGCCTCGCACCGGGGGGCCCTGGCGGCCCGTTCGCGCGATCCCGAGGCTGCGGCGACCCTGGCGGTCCTTCCCGTCGGCATCGATTCGGTCTATCCTCCTTCCCACAGAGGCCTTGCCGCCGCCATTTTGGAGAAGGGCGGAAGCTTGGTTTCGGAGTATCCGCCCGGGGAGGGCCCCCGAACATGGCGATTCCCCGAACGGAACCGCATCATTGCCGGTATCGCCCGCGCGACCCTCGTGGTCGAGGCTCCCGCGGACTCCGGAGCCCTCATTACCGCAAACCATGCCCTCGACGCGGGTCGCGACGTCTGGGTGGCCGGCGGCCGCCTGGGTTCGCCGATGGACGCCGGCGCCGATCGCCTGGCGGCGGAGGGGGCTCCCACCCTCTCTTCACTTGACGAACTTCTCGCCGATTGGGGATTTTCCTTCCATGTCGGGGCGGAACCCGGGGAAGGCCGCCAAAGGCGGGGTGGCGGGCTGGAGGGCCGGAACGAAGACGGCGCACGATCCCTCGCCGCCGAGCTCAGGGATGAGCTCGGCTTGGAGACGACATGATGGTCGGCGATCGGAGCCCGCTTCCGACGCGCGGCGACAAAAGGCCCTTAGCGGGCTCAAGAGGTGAAGGCAATGGCTAAAGGCAGGACCGGAGCGAAGGAAGAGACCACTGGCTCGTCGTCTTCCGTGAAGACGGGAGCAGTCGCGAAGAAGTCGGCTGCCGGAGCGAAGAAGGCCAGGACGGCGGTGAAGGAGCCGAAGGTCGCGGTGGAAAAGCCGAAGACCAGGGTGGCGAAGCCGAAGGCCGCGGCGGCGAAGCCGAAGACCGAGGTGGCGAAGCCGAAGACCGCGGTGGCGAAGCCGAAGACCGCGGCGGCGAAAAAGACCGGCTCCGCGAAAAAAACCGCGGCGAAGAAGGGCGTCCTCGTCATCGTCGAGTCGCCAGCGAAGGCCAAGACCATCGAGAAGTACCTCGGCAGGGACTACACCGTCCTCGCCTCGATGGGACACCTCATCGATCTTCCCAAGTCGCGCCTCGGCATCGATCCGGATCATGACTTCGCGCCCGAATACCTCACCATCCGGGGCAAGGCCAAGCTCCTCAAGGAACTCCAGAAGGCCGCCAAGAAATCCCGTCTGGTCCTCCTCGCATCCGATAATGACCGCGAGGGCGAGGCGATTTCCTGGCACATCCAGAAGTCCATACGCGACAAGGAGCCCGAGCTTCCGATCGAGCGCATCGCCTTCAACGAGATCACCCCCCAGGCGATCCGCGAGGCGGTGAAGGCCCCCCGCGAGATCGACGTGGCCCTCGTGGAGTCGCAGAAGGCCCGCCGGGTCCTCGACCGCCTCGTGGGCTACAATCTCTCCCCCCTCCTCTGGAAGAAGGTGAAGAACGGCCTATCGGCGGGCAGGGTCCAGTCCGTCGCCCTCCGCCTCATCTGCGACCGCGAACGCGAGGTGGACTCCTTCATGCCCGAGGAGTACTGGACCCTCGAGGCGGCCTTCCGGAAGGGGCGGACGAATTTCTCCGCCGAGCTCGTCTCCTGGAAGGGCGACAAACCCACCCTGTCCAACGAGGCCTCGGCCCGCGCCATCATGGAGGCCCTTGGAGAGGCTCCATGCTCCGTCGCCGACATCCGCTACCAGGAAAAGATACAGAAACCCAAGCCCCCATTCACCACCTCCAAGCTCCAGCAGACCGCGGCCAACCGCCTCGGCTTCACGAGCAAGAAGACGATGCAGATCGCCCAGCAACTCTACGAAGGCGTGAATATCGGCAACACCCGCATCGGTCTCATCACCTACATGCGCACGGATTCGGTGCGCATATCCGACGCGGCCCTCGAGGAGGTGCGCGCCTGGATCGGGGCCAAGCACCCCGCCGAATTGCCCCCCGCCGCCAACGTCTACGCTGTGGGCGGCAAGGCCCAGGACGCCCACGAGGCCATCAGGCCGACCCTGACGACCTACACGCCCGAGGACCTCAAGGATGTACTGCCCCGCGACCAGCTCAGGCTCTACAGCCTCATCTGGGAGCGCTTCGTCGCGAGCCAGATGACGAACGCCAAGTCGCGCGGCACGACCATCGACATTGCCTCGGTCTCCGCGGGCGGCGAAGAGGCCATCTTCCGCATGACCTCCTCCTTCCTCGTCGAAAAGGGCTTCTACAAGGTCATCAAGATCTCCTCCTCGAAGGAGGACCGCGAGGAAAAGCACCTGCCCGAGCTCGTCGCGGGCGAGGCCCTCCACCGCGAGTCCTTCCTGCCGGAGCAGCACTTCACCCAGGGCCCCTCGCGCTTCACCGACGCCTCCATCATCAAGGCCCTCGAGGAGCAGGGTATCGGCCGACCATCGACCTACGCCCCCATCATTTCCGTCCTCCTCGACCGCTACTACGTCACCCGCGACAACCGACAGCTCGCCCCGACGACCCTCGGTCGGATGATCAACGACATCCTCGTCGAGTCCTTTCCATCGATCCTCGATGTCGGCTTCACCGCCGCGATGGAGTCGGGTCTCGACCGGGTCGAGGAAGGCAAGGGCGAATGGCTGGGCATGCTCCGCGACTTCTGGACGCCCTTCAAGACGAGGGTCGACGAGGTCAACGCCACCCTCCAGTCCTTCCGCGGCCGTCTCGACGAACCCACCGACATCGTCTGCGAGAAATGCGGCAAGCCCATGGTCAAGAAGCTCGGCCGCTTCGGTTTCTTCCTCGCCTGCACCGGATTTCCCGAGTGCCGCAACACCCGTTCCATTCCCCTGGCCAAGTGCCCGAGGCCCGGTTGCACGGGCGAGATCGTGGCTCGGCGCAGCTCCAAGGGCCGAGGACGCGAGTTCTTCGGCTGCACCCGCTACCCGGAATGCGACTTCATCACCTACCACAAACCGACGAATTCGAACTGCCCGAAGTGCGGCTGGTTCCTCGTCGAGAAGTACGACAAGAAGTCGGGAGGCACCAAGGCCTGCATCAATCCCGACTGCGACTGGCTCCACGTGCAGGGCGAGGAAGTCGGGCATGGACAGGAAGATTGAGGACTGGCTTTCCTACCTCCGCGCGGTGCGCGGCCTCTCCGAACGCACCGTCCGTTCCTACCGCGAGGACCTCGAACGCTTCGAGGCCTTCGCGGGCATGGGCGCGGGCGGGGAGTCGATCGAAGGCGCCGTCGCCGCCGGCCCCGATCCCGACGCGGTCACGGCAGCTGACATCCGAGGCTTCGTCGCTGCCCTCGTGTCCGAGGGGCTGGCCAGCTCGAGCGTCAACCGCGCCCTCTCGGCGATCCGCGGCTTCTATCGCCACCGGGTCCGCTTCGGGGGCCTCCTCGTCGATCCCTCCCGCGATATCGAGGGGCTTTCGGCCCCGCGCGGCCTTCCCCGCTTCCTCCAGGAAAGGGAGATGACCGAACTCATTGAGCTTTCGGGCGGTGAGGATTTCCGCTCCCTCCGCGACCGTGCCCTCCTCGAATTCCTCTATTCGACGGGCTGTCGCGTCGCCGAGGTGGCCGGCCTCGACCCGGCGAAGGTCGACATGGCGACGGGAACGGCCCGCGTCAGGGGCAAGGGCTCGAAGGAGCGCATCGTCTTCCTCGCCGCCCCCGCCAGAAAGGCCCTGGCCGAGTATCTTCCGCATCGCGCGGAGCTCCTGCGCAGCCGGATCGCGACGGATGCGCCGACCCGCGCCCCGGCCTCGGTGACCGCAGTTGCCGAGGAGATCGCCGCCGAGGAGAGCGGGGCTGTTTCCAGTCATCGCCGCGACCCCGCCCGCCACCTCTTCCTGAGCTCCCGCGGCCAGGCCCTCAGCGCCCGCGGCATCGAGTGGATCGTGGAGGGCTACGCCGAACGCCTCGCCTTGCGGCGCGGGATCGCCAAGCGCATCTCGCCCCACGCCTTCAGGCACAGTTTCGCCACGCACCTCGTAGGTCGCGGCGCCGACATACGCGTCGTCCAGGAGATGCTCGGGCACTCCTCGATCTCGACGACGCAGGTCTATACCCACGTCGACATGGAGCGCTTGAAGCGCGTGTACGACCTGGCTCACCCACATGGAAGCGGAGGAACGGGAAAATGAGGATTCGATCGACGACGGTCCTGGTCGTGCGCAGGGACGGCAGGGTGGCGATGGCCGGCGACGGTCAGGTCACCATGGGCAATACCGTGATGAAGAGCAACGCGAAGAAGGTACGCACGATCCGCGACGGCTCCGTCCTCGTCGGATTCGCGGGGGCGACGGCGGACGCCTTCACCCTCTTCGATCATTTCGAGGGCAAGCTCAACGAGTTCCAGGGCGACCTCAAGAGGGCTTCGGTCGAGCTCGCCAAGGATTGGCGCACCGACCGCATCCTCCGCAAGCTCGAGGCCCTCCTCCTCGTCGCCGACAAGGGGCAGACCCTCCTTCTTTCCGGCACGGGGGACGTCATCGAGCCCTCCGACGACGCGATAGCGATCGGCTCGGGCGGGCCCTACGCCTACGCCGCCGCCATGGCCTACATCGACGGCACGACCCTCCCGGCGGCCGAGATAGCCAAGCGGAGCCTCGGCATAGCCGCCGGTATCTGCATCTACACGAACGAGCGGATCATCGTGGAGGAGATCGCATGAGCGAGGACTTCATGGACCTGACGCCCCGACACATCGTCGGGGAGCTCGACCGCTATATCGTCGGCCAGGACAAGGCCAAGCGCGCCGTCGCCATCGCCCTCCGCAACCGCATCCGCAGGCAGCGTTTGCCCGCCGAACTCGCCGACGAGATCGCCCCGAAGAACATCCTGATGATAGGGCCCACCGGGGTGGGCAAGACCGAGATAGCCCGCCGTCTCGCCAAACTCTGCGCGGCTCCCTTCCTGAAGGTCGAGGCCACGAAGTACACCGAGGTCGGCTACGTCGGCCGCGACGTCGAGTCGATGGTCCGCGACCTCATGGCCTCGGGCATCCAGATGGTGAAGGCCGAACTCCAGCTCGGCGTCAAGGAGGAGGCCGCCCGCAGGGCCGAGGAGCGCATCCTCGATCTC
>DATKTD010000179.1:0-8689 GCA_035531315.1 Rectinemataceae bacterium | reverse complement strand
AGGCGGCGATGGAGGCGGAGAGGGCGATCGAGAGCGAAAGAGACATTCCCCTGGCAGCGAAGACATCGTCGAAGAAGGTGAAATATAAGGAAATAATTACGATTATTACGTTGATCACCACCAGCCAGCGATAGGAGGCGGTGTTTCCGATGAAGCGGAGCACGCCGAGGCAGACGAAGATCATCCCGAAGATAAAGGCCACGTTGCCGCCCGCGACGGAGACGAGGCCGATGTCGGCCGCATCGCGCAGGTAGAGGAGGAGAAAACCCATGGACAGGAGTCCGTTCCCGAGCGCCATCCAGCCCTGGCCGCGGTGCACCCTGTTGATCCGCACAAGGGATAAGAGAGCCGCCACTTGGACGAGGCCGACAAGCGTCAGCACGATCATCAGCGTCTCGCTGTCTACTTTCATTCCTACTCCGAGTCGCCCAGTGCGTGGGTCGAACGACCTCGATCATGATTTAATCAAGCTAGATCGGGGCGAGGCGCGTAGTCAAGGACGGTGGGGAATGGGCCCCCTCGTCAAGCTCCTCGTTACCCACGACATCGACCTCGCCGGTCCGGCGGCAGGCCAAACCATGAGCGGCTGGACCTTCATTCTCAACGGTCTTAAGACCCTTCTGGAGACGGGGAAACCCATGCCGGCCATCCCCTTCAGAAAGTAGATCCCCGAACTCGAGGAGAGGAAGCGGGGCGGCCGGAGGCCGGGCGGAGCCTCACACAGGGGGGCAGGCCAGCCGCGGGGAAGGGGGGCGCGCCGGCTCCAAGCGCGCTACAATGCGCGTATGAAAAAGTCAGGCAAGCAAGAAGAGTCCTCGCCCGGCCTCCCCGCCGCGGTGGAGGTCCTTTCCAAGGCTATGCTCTTTTCGGCCTTTTCGGCCGACGAGCTCGTTCCGCTGGCCGAGAAATCGGAATTCCTCCTCTGCGAGGACGGCCAATCGATCTTCGAACCTGGCGATCCGGGAGATAGGCTCTACCTCGTCGCCACGGGCACCGTCGATGTGCACTCGAGCGAGGATGGATCGGCTTTGGCCCAGTTCGTCCCTGGCGATTCCTTCGGGGAGCTCGACCTCCTGACCAGGACGAGGCGCAACGCCCGCGCCCGCGCCGTTGGCCCCAGCCTCCTCCTCGCCTTTCCGAAAGGCGGACAGAGCCTCGAAGAAGCCCTCGCCTCGCGTCCGGAGGTCGCCGCCCGCATCCTCCGCTCCTTCCTTCTCGTGGTCTCCGGGAGGACGCGCAAGGCCAATTCCCTCGTGAAGGAGAACTCTCCCTGGGTCCGGGAACTCCGGCGGCAGGTCTACGGCGACAAGCTGACCGGCCTTCTCAACAAGACCTACCTCGACGAGAACCTGCCGAAGTTGCTGTCGGATCCCACGGCCCTCGTCATGCTCAAGCCCGACAACTTCAAGGAGATAAACGACCGCTTCGGTCACGAGATCGGCGACGCCGCCCTCGTCCTCATGGCCGGTGAGTTGGAGCGGGAGCTGGGAAAGGAGGGGACGGCACTTCGCTATTCGGGCAACGAGCTCGCCGTCATCTTCCCGGGCAAGGGCAGGGCGGGGGCCCTCCAGACGGCACGGGTCATACAGGCCAGGCTATCGGCCCTCGACCTCTCTCCCCTCACCGGGGATCCATCCCTTCGCTTCGGGATCAGCCTGGGCATAGCCCTCTTTCCCGAACACGGCAACGAGGCCGAGTCCCTGGTCAAGGCTTGCGTGGGGCTGCCTCTCCTCGGACGCTCGCGGGGGGGGAAGGCGATCCTTTTCCCGGAGGACGGCGAATGAAACGAGGCGATGTACTTACGGCGAAAAGCGCCTTCCTCCGCGGCATCGACATCTTTTCGGGGCTGTCCGAAGAGGATCTCCGCGCCCTCTCGGTCAAGATGAAGAAGCTCTCCCTGCCTCCGGGGCGGGTGATCTTCCGGGAGGGCGAGAATGGCCACGAGCTTTTCGCCCTCGTCTCCGGCCTCGTCGCCATTACCGTGCGCGGGAACGACGGCGAGGACATCGAGCTCTCTCGGGTCGGCCCCGGCGCCTTCTTTGGGGAGATGGCCATCCTGGAAAGGGCCCCGCGTTCGGCCACCTGCACGGCTGCCGAAAAGTCGACCTGTCTCGTCCTCGAGGCCGCCGACTTCGAAGCACTTCTCGTCGAGCGGCCGAGCGCCGCCGTCGGGGTCCTCGACCGGATGCTGGACATCACCGCGGGCCGCCTCCTCAAGACCGGCGCCTTTCTCTCGCAGATGGTGCAATGGGGCGATACCGCGAGGAAGAGGGCCATCACCGACGCCTACACCGGTCTCTTCAACAGACGCTATCTCGAAGACTCCTTCGAGTCACTCGTGGCGCGGGCCAAACGCGAGGAGGCCGTGCTGTCCTTCGCCATGTTCGATCTGGACCGCTTCGGCAAGCTCAACGCTACCTATGGGGCGGAGTTCTGCGACCGGGTGATACTCTCCGTCGCCGAAGCCTTCCGGGCCGTCTTCGGCGAGGAGGACATCCTTGTCCGTTATGGCGGCGACGAATTCTGCTTCCTCATATCCTCGGCCGCCAGCGAGGCCGAGAGGAAGTGCGAGGCCGTCTGCGCGGCCCTGCGATCGATGGAATTCGCCGAGCATCCGGAACTGAGGATCAGCTGTTCCATCGGCATCGCCCACTTCCCCTCGACGGCCTCGACGACGGCGGAGCTCAAGGAAAGGGCCGACAAGGCCCTCTATCAGGCCAAGGAAGCCGGCCGCGACCGGAGCCTCTCCTGGGCCGCCGAGCCCGCGTCAGCATCCGAACCGAAGATCGAGCTCAAGAGCGGGATTTCCGGCATAGCCGGGAAGAATCGCGTCATCGCGGCCATCGTCGTCGCCCTCGAGGAGCGGGACTCCTTCCTTCTCGTCGGCCATAAGGACCCGGACGAGGACTGCGTCGCCTCCATGGTGGCCTTCGCCCTCCTCGTGAACAAATTCGGCAAGAAGGCCGCCATAGTCCTCGGCTCGACGGTGCAACGTACCTATACCTATCTCCTCAAGATATGTCGTTACAATTCAATCGAAATTGTCCAGGAAGGGGACCTCCCTCCCTGCTCGGCCCTCGTCCTCGTCGATACGCCCAAACCCGAGCTGATCGACCAGAGGGGGCGTTACGCCGACCTCGCGAAGGACTTTACCGTCCTGAAGATCGAACTCGACCACCACATCGGCGCCGACTCCAGCTACTTCGGGGATCCGGAATACCGTCTCGTGTACGAGGCCTCCAGCACCTGCGAGATCATCGGGCACCTGGCCATGAAGATCGAGGCCAACAAGGCTCTCATGGCGAAGTACGAGATAGGCGAACTCCTGAGCCGCAATCTGGTTCTGGCGATCATCTCGGGCATGATCGGCGACTCGCAGATGGGCCGTTTCCTGAAGAGCCGCAGGGAAAGATGGTTCTATGCGAGATTCAGCTCCCTTTTCGAGAAGATGCTCGAAAGGAAGACCATCTCCGGCAGCGGCAACTTCTCGAGCAAGGAGCAGGTCTTCAAAGCCCTCGCCGCGCTTTCCGACTCGGAGGAGGCCTGCTACGGCTTCATGTCCGCGAGGGTCCTGACCGTTGGTCGCGTCGGCCTGGCCGTACTCGACGCCGAAGCCTCCCGTCATGTCTTTTCGACCTTCGGCAACGAGACCCTTGTCGCCGTCTCGAAGGCCCTGGTCGACGCCCTCGCCGAGAGCAGCGGCTGCCTCGGCCTCATCGGCTATTATGACGACCCCGGTCAATCGCCCTTCGCCCAGTTCCGCTTGAGAAGGAGCCAATCCTTCACGACCCTCGACCTGAGGGCGGCCCTGGCCCGCCTCGGCATTGAGAACGGCGGGGGACATCCCGGCGCGGTTGGCTTCAGGATCGAAAGGGAGGCGGTGCCGGACATCGATGCTGCGGTCCGGGGATTCGCGGAACTCCTCTCGGGCATGGCGGGGGAGGCAACTACCAGCGATTCCTGACCTTCTCGGCGAAGCCCGGGAAATTGCGGATCTCGACGACCCTTCCTCCGTCGAGGCGGGCCCTTCCGCTGAAGAGGCCGAAGACCTGGTGCTGGTCGCTCATGAGGGGGCCGACCGAAGTCAGGGCCGCGCGATCGAGACGCGGCGCGAAGTCCATCTCGAAGCGGCCGTCCGAGGAGGCGAAGGTCCAGGGCGACATGAAGTCGTCCCCGCCTTCCTCGTCCTTCGGGATGTTGAAGACCACCCCCTCGAGTTTGTGCGCGCGGCCTTCGTAAAATAGCATGTTTTCCGTGGCCGCCTTCGTGTCGCCGAAGCCGTACCCGACATTCCAGCCGAAGCTCTTCCCTTCGACCAGGCCCATCCCCGCGCCCCAGTACCATGTGCCCGAGTAGGGCCAGACGCCGCGGCCCCAGTCGAGGAGGCCGAAGGCCGAGTTCGGCTCGAAGGCGACATGGCGACCCCCGACGCCGACCATGCCCCTGGCGCGCATGCCGACGATCTTGCGGTTGAAATAGAAGTGTCGCGGCAGGTCGGCGAAGGGCGTGGCGACGACCATCGACTCGGGCGGCTCGTCGATAAGTTCGATCTCCGCGTCGAGGGGGCCAAGGTCTTTGAAGCGCCTCATGCCGACGGAGAGCTTGCGGCCCGTGCCGTCATTCGCGAAGGCGATGGCCACGCGATCGTTGCGGAAGGCGACGTCTCCCTTCCGGGAGTCGGAAGGGAGGCCGATCTTTCCGAAGGTGAGGGGGACGATAAGGCTCTCGGTCGTTTGGCGGGCCACCTTGAAGTCGAAGAAGGTCACCGAAATCAGCCCCATGTAGGAATTGTCGGCGATGGTGAGGGCGAGGCCGAAATCCTGACTCGTGACGAGATAGTAGTCCCACTCTTTGACGCGGAAACCCGGGGCCCTTATGTCGCCGCGTCTGTAGCGCTGCAGCGGCGAACGGCACCAGCCGGGCTCGACGAGCCTTCCCTCCGTGTCGAGAAGATCTCCGGCCTCCGTGATTTCGTGTTGCATGGGCCCTCCCGAGCCGCCCCTTCGAGGCGCGACCCTTCCCTCGCCGCCATTGTAGCATCCTGGAGCGCGAAGTCGAGGCGGCTCGGCCTGTGGCCCCGTCACAGCGGCCTTCGCCGAGCGACGGCGGATTTCAGCCCTCTCCCTCCCCCTCATCGTTCCTTGCCTTCGTCTTCCTGTGGAGAGGGAGCCAGCCCTTCGCGAACTCCACGGCCTCTCCGAGATCGAAAAGGCGGCAGTCGGCGCGGCCCGCCTTGCCCATCTTGACCTTGCCGCACTTCTCGAAATCGGAACCGAGGGCGCCGAAATCATCGGAATTATAATTAATGTCCCGAAACTCGGTCCAAGCGCGGCCGCCCTCCGCGAGAACCGGGGCGCCGAGAACGACAGACTCCTTGCCCGGCCAGTCGCATTCGTACTCGGCGAGATGGAAGGCCGTCGTGCAATCCCATCCCGATCCGAGATGGAGGACGAGGGCCCCCGCCTCTCGAAGCCTCGCGAGGGGGCTTTCGGTACCGAGGCCGAATTCGAGGCCATGGCCGGCGGTAATCGTCTCGGCGAGCGGGCCTCGCGCCGAAAAGCTGACCTGGGGATGGGCGCTGCGGAGGGTCCCGGGCCAGGTCCGGAAGAGTTCGGGAATCCTACCGATACCACGGGTGGGGGTGATCGCGGGATCGAAGGCTGGCATGGTCTCGCGAATTGGGGCCCACCAGGCCTCTGGCACCGGTGGGTAGGCCCAGCGGCCGGGGTCGGACAGCTCCCCCGAATGGGCGGGCATGACGAGGGTTCCCGATTCGCCCACAGCGTCAAGGAGGGCTTGGATGACGGCTATGCCGGCGCCGCAGACCCAACCGAGGGAGCTCAGGGAGGAATGGACGAGGATGATCGAGCCCTCGGCGGCTCCGAGGGCCCTAAGATCGGCGAGGAGGGACGGTCTGGTCCGAGGCGCGGGATCGGAGGCATCCATCGTCCGCGCCTCGGTCTCTTCGCCGGGCAGGAGGGGCAGGACCAACTTCAGGCATTCCTGATCACGATCTCGAAGCCCTCCAGGAGGGAGAGAACCTCGGGCACGGAAAAGATCGCCTTCTTGAGCTTGTTGGTCCTTGGGTCGATGGAATAGCCGTGGGCGTCGAGGAAGGAGGCCTTGGTGAGGTCGCAGTCGTGGAAGAGGGTTTGGGAGAAATTCGAGCGTGAGAAGTCGGCCTCCACGAGGAAGGTGTTTTGGAAGAAGGACTCTTTGATCTCGCAGGCCTTGAAGGAGCAACGTTTCATTTTGAGGTCCGTGAAATTGCAGCTCGTAATCCGGCACTCCGCGAAGCGGAGATCGAAGACGCTCTGGGATAGCCGGCCGAAGTTGAGGCCCGTCAATTTGCAGCCCTTGAAGTCGGCGTCGATGAACCGAGCCTTGTCGATGGCCGGATTGCTGAAATTGCAGCCGACGAATTTGCAGGAATCGAACTGGATGCCTTCGAGCCGGGCGTCGACGAAGCCGCAATAGGAAAATTCGCAATTGGCGAATTCCTTGTCCCGGAGATCGATGTCGGTGAAGTTCTGGTTGTTGAAGACCCGGTCTTCGAAGACGGTCTCGGCGAAATCTTCCATCGTTCTACTTTCTCCTGTCCATCTAGCTCGATACCGCCATGGCGCCGACCCGAGGATTATCCATCGAAGGGCCGGGCCGGCGAGCCTCAGCCCCGCTCCGCTCCTCGCTGTTCCGAAATGTCCCGTCCGATGCCGAGATAGGCTATGATGGATCCATCCTTGTCCCGAAGGGCCGTTCCCTTGGATGACATCCACAGCCAGGTCCCGTCCGAGCGGCGGACACGATAATCGACGCTGCCGGACTTGGGGTCGCCCCCGAGGACCCGGGCAAGGAAGCCGCGGCAGGCTTCCAGGTCCTCGGGATGCACGTAGGGCTCGAAGCTCTTGCCGATGGGAGTCGAACCGTCTTCGCCAAAATATTCCTTCCAATTGGGGGAAACGTAGAGGAAGAGTCCTTCGGGGCTCAGTTCGTATACGATGTCCGTGGCGCTCTCGACATAGCCGCGGAATCGTTCTTCGCTCTCGCGGAGGGCCTTTTCCGAGAACCAGCGTTCCGTGACATCCTGCACCGTCGAGACCATGAGATCGTGCTCGATCACCGGAATGTTGGCGGCCGAGACGACCCGCAGATCGCCGCCCTTCCGGGTCCTGAAGACGATGTTCTCCCACTTCATGCGGGCCGGGTCGCCCGAAGCCATGTCCCCGAGGATGCGGGTCCGGATTTCCGATCTCTGGGCCGTGTCGACGTAGACTTTCTCGAAAAAATCGCCGACCGTCGAGAGCTCGCCTGTCCCGACGCCGTAGATCTCCTCGAAGCGCGAGGAGACGAGGAAGCCCTGGCCGTCCGAGATGGTATTGACCGCGAAGCCGATGGGGGCATTCTCCATGACCGCTCGCATCAGGGTGTTTTGCCGGCGCAGGGCCTCTTCGGCCTGGAAAAGCTTGAAGGCCATCTTGATCGAGGCGTCGAGGATGGTGCTGCTCGAGTTTTTGACCACGTAACCGAAGGAGGTGATCGCCTCGGTTCGCTCGATGAGCTCTCGCTCGGTATGGCTCGAGAGAAAGACGATGGGGAGGCGACGCTCGGCGAGCATCGTCGCCGCGACCTCGGTGCCGTCCATACCCCGACCGAGGTCGATATCCATGAGCACGAGGTCGATGGAGGGCTCGGCCCGGAAGGCTTCTACCGCGGTCTCGCCCGTGTGGGCCACGAGAACGCGATACCCATGCTGCTCCAGTGTCCGCTTTTCCGCGAGCGCGATGATCGCCTCGTCCTCCACGAGGAGGAGTAGCCTGTCGGGGGCATTCGACATATTCTTCTCCGAATACGGCGTCGCGAGGGCGGCGCCGTTGGAATTACTGCCGAGTCCGGTGACACGGAAACATCGGTCTACTTCCTGCGAATCTCGTCGAAACCGCAGTAGGGGATGAGGGCCGGAGGGATGGCGACGGAGCCGTCGGCGCGCTGGAAGTTCTCGAGGACGGCGATGATGCCGCGGGAGCAGGCGATGGCGGTGCCGTTGAGCATGTGCACGTACTTGTTCTTGCCATCCTCGTCCTTGTACTTGACGTTGAGGCGACGGGCCTGGAAGTCGGTGCAATTGGAGGTGCTCGTCACCTCGCCCCACTCGCCGCCGTTGCGGCCGGGCATCCAGGCCTCGAGGTCCCACTTGCGATAGGCGGGGGCGCCGAGGTCGCCGGTGCAGGTGTCGACGACGCGGAAGGGGATGCCGAGGCCGGCGAAGATCTCCTCCTCGATGGCGCGGATCTCCTCGTGGTATAAGCCTGAGTCCTCGGGAAGCGAGTACATGAACATTTCCACCTTGGTGAACTGGTGGACGCGGTAGAGGCCCTTGGAGAACTGCCCTGCGGCCCCGGCCTCGCGGCGGAAGCAGTGGGAGACGCCGGCCAGGCGGAGGGGGAGGTCGGCGCGGTCGAGGACGGAGCCGGAGTAGTAGCCGCCCAGGGTGATCTCGGCGGTGCCGATGAGGCAGGTGCCCTCGCCCTCGACGGTGTAGACGTTGGACTCGGCGCCCCGGGGATTGAAACCAATTCCCTCGAGTATTTCGGTCTTGGCCACGTCGGGGGTGGTGAAGAGGGTGAAGCCCCGCTTCATGAGGATGTCGAGGGCGTAGCGCACGAGGGCGAGTTCGAGGATGACGCCCTGG
>DATKTD010000178.1:0-21503 GCA_035531315.1 Rectinemataceae bacterium | reverse complement strand
AACCTCGCGGCCACGGCGGGCATGTTCGCGCTCGGTTGGATACCCTCGAGCTACATCCTCATGGTGGCCTCGGTCTTCGTGTATTCCTCGGGCTCCCACATCTATATGCCACTGGGCTCGGCGATCGGCATGAGCTTCGCGAAGGACGGCGAGGAAGGTTCGATCCTCGGGCGCATCTCCGCGGTGAACACCGCCGCCCTCGTGGCTGGCACCCTCGCCCTCCTCCTCCTCTTCGCCTTCGCCCGTCTTTCGTACCGCGCCGCCTTCACCGCCGGTTCCATCGCCTACCTCGGCGCCGCCCTCGCCCTGTGGGCCATGAGCCCACGCAAGGCCGCGCACGCCCCGCGGCGTTTCGTGATGCGCAAGGAGTACGGCAAGTACTATCTGCTCTCGGTTTTGTACGGCGGTCGGAAGCAGCTCTTCATCACCTTCGGACCCTGGATGATAGTCGACTTCTTCCACCAGCCGGTCGAGACGATGACCTTCCTCTTTCTCATCGTCTCCCTCGTCGGCATAGGCGCCCAGCCCATCGTGGGCAAGTTGACCGATCGCTTCGGCGCCCGCGCGGTGCTCGGAGGCGAATCCCTCCTCATGATCGGCGTTTGCGTCGTCTACGCCCTCGCTCCCGAACTCCTTCCGCGGGGGACCGCCCTCGTCGTCGTATCGACCTGCTTCGTGATCGACCAAGGCTCCTCGTCGGTGAGCATGGCCCGAGCCATCTTCGCGAAGCGCATCGTCAAGAGACCGGAGGATCTCTCCCCTACCCTCTCCCTCGGCATCAGCATCGACCACATCGTATCGATGAGCATTCCGACCCTCGGCGGACTCGTATGGAGGAGCGCCGGGAACCACGGCTACCGCTGGGTCTTCCTCGGCGGCGCCGTCATAGCCCTGCTGAATTTCCTCGTGACGAGGAGCATCGGCGATGTCGCTTCCAGCGACGACGCTTCCGGAGGCGGCGCTTCCGGAGGCGAGGCACGCGGGGCCTTGCCGGCTGCGGCGACGACCTAAACGAAAGGAACAAATATGATACACGAACAGGCGGCCGATCCCACGAAGGACGGGGAGATCAGCAGGGCTCGAAGAACGATCATCCTCGTGAACACCCTGATCCTCACCTTCATGGCGACCCTGGACGGGAGCATCGTCAACATCGCCCTGCCCGAGATTTCCCGTGCTCTCGGCGTGGGCATCGAGTCCGTACAATGGGTGGTCAGCTCCTACCTCATCACGATCGCCGCGACCCTCCTCATCTGGGGCCGGCTCGCCGACCTTAAAGGCCGCAGGCGCTTTTTCGCGGCGGGTCTCGGCATCTTCACCCTCGGCTCCCTCTTGAGCGGCCTTTCGGGCAACCTGACCTTCCTGGTGCTTTCTCGCGTCCTCCAGGCTCTCGGCGCCTCGATGGCGATGGGGCTCGTGCAGGGCATCGTCACGTCGATCTTCCCCCCGAAGGAAAGGGGCAAGGCCCTCGGCTACACCGGTGCCGTCGTCTCGATCGGCAGCCTCCTCGGACCGAGTCTCGGTGGCGTCCTCGTTCACTTCGCCGGCTGGCCCTCGATCTTCTTCGTCAACGTGCCGATCGGCATCATCGGCGTATTCCTCACTTTCGCGGTGATGCCGGAATCGAAGCGGCAAGAAGGCGACTTCGACTGGCCGGGCGCGAGCGTTTTCGCGGCTCTCGTCATCCTGTTCTTCGTGTGGCTTCTCGACTGGCAAGAGGGCAAGGCTTCGACCCTCGCGATGATCGGCGTTCCGCCCCTCTCCATCCTCCTTTTCGTCCTCTTCCTCATGGTGGAGAAGAGGCGGAAGCATCCCCTCATCGACGGGAGCATCTTCGTCTCGCCCGTCTTCACCCTGGGAATCGTCGCGGCCTGGTTCTCCTTCGTCGCGATGTTCTCCTACATCCTCTTCATGCCGTTCTACCTCCAGGGCATCCGCGGTCTTTCCCCCCTTTACGCGGGGCTCCTCCTCTCGATCAACCCGGTGATCACCACGGTCCTCGCCCCGCTTTCCGGATCCCTCTCCGACCGCTACGGCTTCCTGCCCTTCACCGTGGGGGGCCTAGCGCTCACGGCCATCGGCCTGGTACTGCTGACGACCCTGGGTCCGACCTCATCGCTCCTGGAGATCGGGGCCATCATCGCCCTCCTCGGCCTCGGAGCGGGCACCTTCGGCTCGCCGAACAACTCGAGCATGATGGGCACCGTACCGCGCGAAAGACTCGGCGTGGCGGGCAGCATGATCGCGCTCTTCCGCAATCTCGGCATGGTCTCCGGCACGACCTTCGCCGTCGCCATCTTCTCCTTCACGACCCGCACCGACATGAATCAGCTGACCGGCACCTTCGACGCGACCGTCTTCATGACGGGTTTCCGCTTCGTGGTGGGTTCCGCCGCGGTGATGGCCCTGGCCGGATCCCTCGTCAACCTCGTCCGTCTCGGCACTCGCAGGGCCGGCCCAACGACGCGTTAGCCGCCCGAACTGGGGCCCCGATGGTGGCCAGGGGAGCCTTGGCGAAGGCCTCGGCCCCCGGGCGGGTGTTGACGCCCCGATAGCCATCGATTAGGGTATGAGCCGGAAGATCAGACCGCCGCCGGGCAACGCTCGAGCGGACGAGTCGGGCGCCGGGAAGGCCCGTGAGGCCGACCTTGGCGCAGCAGGATATCTGCGGGACTTCTGGCTCGTTCCGCCTAGGCGGGACGGGCAGCACCCCCCAGGGAGGCTCGAGTCCTCCGTTCGGGACGCCCAGGAGTCCTTGTCATGCATTCCGAATTCGTCGATGCACATGGCCGTGTTCCGTTCGGAACCCGGGCATCCCTCGTCTTGCCCACGGACTTCGCAGCATGAACAGAGCCGCACGGAACGCGCGTCTTTCCATCCTGTCCAACAGCCTCCTCATCGTCATGAAGCTCGTCGTCGGTGTCCTTTCTGGCGCCGTGAGCATCATCTCCGAGGCCATCCATTCTTTGATGGATCTCGCGGCGGCCATAATGGCATTCTTCTCCATCCGCATCGCCCAGGCACCAGCGGACGAAGATCATCCCTATGGCCACGAAAAGGTCGAGAACGTCTCGGGCGTCCTCGAGGCGGCCCTCATCATCGTCGCGGCCGGCCTGATCATCATGGAATCGGTAAAGAAGCTCGTCTCGCACGAGCCGGTGCACAATCTCGAGCTCGGCATCGCCGTGATGCTCGCGTCCGGCCTCGTAAACATCCTAGTGTCGCGCAGACTCTACAAGGTCGCCCGGGAGGAATCGAGCGTCGCGCTCGAAGCCGACGCCCTCCATCTCAAGACCGACGTCTATTCGTCGCTCGGCGTCGCCGGCGGCCTTTTTATCATCGTCCTCCTCGAACGCATCTTCGCCTTCGAGTGGGCCTACTACCTCGATCCGGTCGTCGCCATGGCCATCGCCTTCGTCATACTCCGCGAGGCATGGGAGATGCTCGTCAGGGCCTTCGGCCCCCTCGTCGACGCGAGCATCTCCGCGGAAGAGCTCGGCATCATCGAGGAAACGGTAAAGGACAGGGCAGGATTCGGCATGCACTCGGTGAGGACGAGGAGGGCGGGAGGGAAGAAGCACATCGACTTCCACCTTTCTTTGCCCCCGGACATGAGCGTCCTTGACTCGCACAAGTTGTGCGACGCCATAGAAGGCGAGCTCGAGGCGAAGCTCAGCAACACGAGCGTCCTCATCCACGTCGAGCCCGAGGGACCGGAGACCCCGATGAGGGAAAAGCTCGAGGTGGATAAGCCGGGCCGAATAAGGTAGTCGGCATTTGCCGCGGGACGTCGCCGTCCACCGAGGGCGGCGTCCGACGCGCGCGCCGGGCCCCGGCCTTCAGCTTCCCTCGGGCCTTCCTCGCCAGATTTCCATGGCGGCGCGCACCGAGCGTCTCAGCTCGTCCATGAAGGCATTGGCGAATTTCCTCTTCCAGACATGCTGGCCGTGGTTCGCGGCTCCGGGGAGGAGGGGCGCCCCCCGCGTCGGATCGGGTCCGAACAACTCCCCGTACTCCGAAGGATCGACGGGGCGGTAGCGTTCCTTGGCGACGATGAATTTCCGATCGAAACGCGGAGGCTGTTCTCGGACGAGTTGGCGCCCGGTCGGCCAGCCGATGGCGAGCATGGCCACCGGGAAAGCCCAGGATGGAAGCGCGAAGAAATCGCGAAGCTTCTCGTAGTTCTCCATTATGTCGCCGATGTAGCAGGAGCCGAGGCCGAGGGCCTCCGCCGCGATGGCCGCCGTCTGAGCGGCTATGAGGGCGTCCGAGACGGCGAGCATGAGGTCGCCCTCGGCGGGCGTCGCCGATAGCGGCGTCGCCGATGGCTGCGTCGCCGATGGCTGCGCCGGCGCCAATGACGCCGCATCGGGATGGGTCCCGGGACCGTGAGAACCACTTGTTGTCGCCCGGTCCGCCACGGCACCCGACCATCTGAAATAGTCATACCAACGCTGGTAATCAGCCACGAACACGAGGAGCCAGGGCGCCTTGGCGATGAAGGGCTGCTCGTCGCAGCTATGGGAGAGGTATTCCCTCCTATCGGCGTCCTCGACCTCGATGACCTGATAAAGCATCATGTTGCCCGCAGTGGGCGCTCGCATGGTCGCGGCTATCACGTGGTCCTTGACATCGTCGGGGACAGGCCTGTCCTCGTAGTCGCGGATGGAGCGACGAGCAAGGAGCAATTCCAAGGTCGGGTTGGACGAAGCTTCCATGCTCAGACCCCTCCCTTGGGCGAGACGGCGAAATGGACGGCGAGGGCCGCCGTCATCATCGCCTGGTCCCTCGTACCCGCGGTCTCGCGGAGCGAATGCATCGAAAGGAGGGGTGAACCGACATCCACCGTCGCCATCCCCGAAAGCGCGGCCGAGATCGGACCGATCGTCGAACCAGGGCTCATATCGGCCCTCGTCTGGAATTTCTGGCAGGGCACGCCCGCCGTCTCGCAAAAGCCGCGGAAACGGGCCTCCGAAAGGGCGTCGGTGGCGTAGCGGTGGTTCGCGTTGACCTTCACCGCCGGGCCCCCGTTGAGCAGGGGGGAGAAGGTCTCGTCGAATTTCTCGGGCCAGCCCGGATGCCAGGCCTGGGCCACGTCGACCGAGACCGAAAAGGACGAAGCCAGGGCCCGATGGAAGCCCTCGGTCGTCGATCCCGATAACGAAGTGATCCTCGCGAGGATGTCGCGGAGGAAGGAAGAGTCGGCACCCATGCGCGTCCGGGAGCCGATCTCCTCGCTGTCGAAGAAGGCCGCCACCTGTCCATGGGCCGCGTTCTTCGAGCCGACGAGGGCCTCGAGGACGGCGTGGCAGCCCAGGAGGTTGTCGAGGCGGTAGCCGTTGATGAGGTCGGATCCGATGAGGCTGGTCTTCTGAGCGTCGACGAAGAAGAGGTCGGCCGAGACGATAGACGTCGGCTCGACGTCGAGTTCGGAGCCGAGAATCTTTACGATCGCCGACGCGGACTCGTCTCCGAAGCTTTCAGGATCTCTGGACCCCGCTCCGGCGAGGCCATCGATAGCTTCGCCCGAGGCCTTGCCCGAAGCGCCGGGCAGGACCGCCACACCACCGCCTCCCCTTCCCGGGTCCGAGGCGATGAGGACGGGAAGTTGGGTCTGGGCGTTGTACTCATAGCCCTTGTTCACATCGCGGTTGAGATGGATGGCCAGATTGGGCACGATACCGACGGGCCGATCGATGGAGACGAGCCGTGTCGATAGGCCGCCCTCCCCCTTGAGCACTAGCCGCCCGGCGACGGCGAGGGGCCGATCAAGCCAGGTGGAGAGGATGGGGCTGCCGTAGACTTCGATCGCGCAACGTTCCATGCCCCTGGCGCCCAGTCGCTTTTCCAGCCTCAGCTTGAGACCGGGACTGTCGGTATGGGCCCCCGCCACGGCGAAGCCCTCTTCCGCGGGGCTCCTGAGCCCCGGCTTGAAGGCGATGAGCCCGGAGCCGGAGCGTTCCACCCAATAAAGAAGCCCAGGTTCGAGCTTCCAGGGCTCTCGTTCGTCGAGCCTCGTGCCGCCGGCCGCGGAGAGCCGCGCGGCTATCGAGTCGACGGCCTGCCAGGCTGTCGGCGAGGCGTCGATGAAATCGCGAAGTTTATCGATGCTCTGATCCATTTCTCAATTCCTTTCGGGCCTCTGTCCACGGGAAACGACGGCCTCGAGCCTTCGCTTCGCGTCCCTGTTCGCCGACCAGAGTCCGATGAAGTCGGCTCGGATCGCCGCGATGAGCGATCGCGCTTCCACGAGGGGGCTGCCGATCTCGCGGAGAATCCGCTCCTGCGACTCGCGAAGGCCGAGGCCTCCCCTCTGGGAAAGATGCCTGATCCTGAACAGGAGCCTAAGCTCGGCCTCGCCGTACTGACGTCGGCCGAAATTGTCTTTGTCGGGCGCGACGACGGCAAGCACCTTTTCCCAGTGCCTGAGCGTCGAGGCGGGAACGCGGAGGAGCTCCTCCGCCTCCCCGATGCTCAGCCGTGCCACCGGCCCTTCCCCGCCTTGGCCTGTTTGGCGGCCGCCCTTCTGTTTTCGGGTTTCTGCGCCTTCTTGGCCTGGGCCGGCTTCACTCGCGTCGATTTTGGCGGAGCCTTGGCGACGGCGCGCCCCGAAACGGGTTTCTTTGCGCCGGCCCTCTTGGCCGGAGCTCTTTTCGCCCCCTCGGCCGACCCCGGGACTTTCGCGGCCGTCGATTTGGTTGCCTCCGCCTTCGTAATTGGAGCCTTCGTAATTGGAGCCTTCGGCCCGGCAGCCCGCGTCGCCGCCTTTTCCGTCGCCGCGGCCATGCTCTCCTTCCGTTCGACCCAACCCTGACGCGAGGCTTTGAGCTCGAGGAGGACGGGGACCTTGTCGAGGCCGAGGCCCTCCCTGATCTGATTGCGCAGGAAGGAGCGATAGGCCTCGGCGACGGCCTCGGGTCTCGTGACGAAGAAGGTGAAACGCTGGGGGTTGGAGCTCGTCTGCACGGCGTAGCGCAGCTTCCAGCGCGTCTTGGGCCCCACGGGAGGAGGCGTCGCCTCTATCCAAGCCTCGACGGCGCGCATGAGGGGGCCGGTGCCTATCTCCTTCGTGAGCTGCGCATGGACGGTGATTATAGTACTGATCAACTTGTCGATTCCGATGCCGTCGCGGGCCGAAAGGGGCAGGACCGGCGCCCAGGCCATCTGGCCGAAGAAGTAGCGGAGCTTGTCGCGGGCGGCCTCGAAGGAATTCTTGATGTCGGGCATCTCGTCCCACTTGTTGAGGACGAAGACGACCCCGCGGCCGGCCTCGGAGGCGAAGGCGGCGATCTTCTTGTCCTGGTCGGTGAGTCCCTCGCTCGCGTCGATCATGTGGACGACGACGTCGCAGTCCTCGACGCTCTTTATGGCGCGGGTGACGGAGTAGTACTCCACATTCTCGCGCACCTTCGACTTGCGCCGGATTCCCGCCGTGTCGAGAACCCGGAACTCGCGCTTCTTGGCGCTGAAGCGACCCTCCACCGGATCGCGGGTCGTGCCGGGCATATCGCTCACGATGCTCTTGTCCTCGCCGAGAAGGCGATTGAGGAGGGTCGATTTTCCGGTGTTCGGCTTGCCGAGAATGGCCAACCGTATGGGCGCCCTCTCGACGTCGACCGCGACGATCTTGGTGAAGTCGAGGCGCGAGATTATGGCCTCCTCGAGCTCGTCGATGTTCCGGCCATGCTCGGCGGAGATGAAGATCATGCCTCCGGCGGCGGGGTCCTCTTCCGCGTCGCGATCGCCGCGTTTGACGCTGGAGGGGCCCGCGGCCTTCGAGGCCTTGGCGGCGCGCCCTCCCGTGCCGAAGCCCCAACGGAGGTGGGCCCACACGAGGGCATCGCGCTCGGGACTGTCGGCCTTGTTCACGACGAGGAGGACCTTGTCCGACCAGCGGCGCAGAAGTTGGGCGAACTCCTCGTCCTCCGGCGTCGCCTCCTTCGCGTCGACCAGGAAGATCACGAGGTCCGCGCGCTCGAGGCTCGCCAGGCTCTTCTCGACGACGAGGCCGTCGAGGCCCTCGCGCTCGAGCTTGAAGCCCCCCGTGTCGACGAGGCGAAAGCGCTTTCCCGAATCGCGGAAGAGGCACTCGGCCTCTATGGGATCGCGGGTGACGCCGGGGGTCGGGTCAGTGATGGCGCGACGCTTGTGGAGGAGGCGATTGAAGAGGGTGGACTTGCCCACGTTCGGCCGTCCCGCAATCACGACGAGGGGAAGACCTTCGTAGCGGAGGCGCCGGGGCTCCGCCTCGGCTTCGGCGGCCTTCGCCTCGTCAGCCGGCATGCCCTTCTTGGGCGGCAGGTCCGTCTCCGGCGGCATGTCCGTCTCGGCCGCCACAGGGGCGCGGCGAGGCCTTTCGGCTCCCCTGCGGGGAGAAGACCGCGCGGTCCGCGACGCCGCAGCGTCTTTATTCTCGGTGCTGTTCTTCATGTTGTTCCTGTAGGAGAGTAGTACCGTGCCGGCCCGCCAGGGGCAGGCCGGTCAATGTGATCTGGACGCGTCCTCGAAGGCCGCGACCCGATCCTCGAGAAAACCGCGCACGCCCGCCGAGGTCCTCATCGTCATCGCCTCCTCGGCGACCTCGCGTGCCTCGGCCATCGTCACCGACCGGATGAGTCTCTTGACGGCGAGCACCGACTGGCTCGACATCGAGAATTCCCCGAGGCCGAGGCCGAGGAGGAGAAGGGCGGCCGCGGGATCTGCGGCCATCTCGCCGCAGAGACCGACCGGGATACCCGCCTTCCTCCCGTTTTCGATGGTAGTCCTTATGAGCCTGAGCACCGAAGGATGGAAGGGGTCGTGGAGGGAGGCGACGCGTTCGTTACCCCGATCGACGGCCAAAGTGTACTGGGTGAGATCGTTGGTGCCGATCGAGAAGAAATCGCAGCGTTGGGCGAGGATGTCGCTGGCGATGGCCGCGGAGGGCACCTCGATCATGATGCCCGTCCGCACCCGATCGGCCATGGCATGGCCTCGACGCGCGCATTCCGCGCGGGCCACGGAGAGGAGCTCCTGGGCCTGGTCGAGTTCCTCGACGGTCGAGATCATGGGGAACATGATGCGAGCGTCCCCGTGGGCAGAGGCTCGAAGGATGGCCCGGAGCTGGGCGAGGAAGACCTCCGTCTTCGAGAGACAGAAACGAATGGCTCGCCAGCCGAGAAGGGGATTCTTCTCGCCGCCGGCGCCGAAATCGGGGAGGACCTTGTCCCCGCCGATGTCGAGGGTCCTGATCGTCACCGGATGGCCCGGCATGGCTTCGAGAACGCTGCGGTAGGCCCTGTACTGCTCGTCCTCGCCTGGAATGTGGCCGGGTTTGAAGAAAAGGAATTCCGAACGGAAGAGGCCGACCCCGTCCGCGCCATGGGGCAGGACGGCGGCCGCCTCGTCGGGCACCTCGATGTTGGCTTTTACGAAGACGCGCTGACCATCCTTGGTCTCCGCGGGGAGGTCCCGGAGACCCGCGAGTTCGCTGATCCTCTCGGCGTCCCGTCTCTTCGTCTCCTCCGCCCTGATCATGGCCGCCTCGTCGGGATCGGCTATTACCAGGCCGGCGGTACCGTCCACGATGAGGGGGCTGCCAGCCTTGATGCCGTCGAGGGACGAACCGACCCCGAGGACGGCCGGCAGCTCGAAGGCCCGGGCGAGGATGGCCACATGGCTCGTCTTGCCTCCCGCCTCGGTGACGAGGGCCAGGACGCGCTCGCGATCCATGTTCATCATGTCGGAGGGGAGGAGATCCCGCGCTATCACAATGACGTCGTGGTCGAGTTTGGCGAGGGTGATTCGCTCGGCATGGAGGAGGTGACCGAGTATGCGTCGCGAGACATCCTGGATGTCCGCCACGCGAGCCTGGAGATTTACATCCTCCACTCCCGAGAGGCGGTCGACGAATTCCGCCTCGACATCGAGGAGGACTCTCTCTATGTTTCGAAGCGTCGCGCGGAGGCGTCGCTCGACGCTTTCGAAGAGATCGGGGTCGGAGAGCATGAGGAGGTGGGCGTCGAAAATGGCGGCCTGCTCCTCCCCGGCGACGGAGAGGGCGCGTTCGCGCAGTACCTGGATCTCGCCCTTGGCCTTCTCCACGGCGACGAGGAGCCGAGCCCATTCGCCGTCGAGGTCCTCCTGGGCAAGGGCGAAATTGGGGGTGGGTATCTCCTCGTCATCGAAAAAGAGGAAGGCCGGCCCCCGGGCGATACCGGGAGACACGGGAAAACCGCGGTACTCTTTCATGCCCGGACAGGATAGCAGATGCCGGCCGCTAAGTAAATCAATGCAGGAGAACCGCCGGGTTCACGGTATGACCGTTCTTGAACACGGTGAAATGGAGGTGGGGACCGGTGGAATAGCCGGTGTTCCCGACGAGGCCGATGATCTGGCCCAGGGCCACGCTCTGTCCCGGCCTGACCTTTATCGCCGACAGGTGTCCGTAGAAACTCGCGTAGCCGGAGTGATGGGCTATGAGGATGTAGTTTCCGAAGGATGGCGAATAGCCGGTATCCGTGACCCTGCCCTCCATCGCGGCTCTGATCGGCACCCCCATCCAGGAGGCGATGTCGATGCCGTTGTGAAAGCCCCGCTCCCCCGTAAAGGGATCCGTCCTCCAACCATAGCGGCTGGAAATCTCACCCCGAACGGGCCAACGGAAGAGGTCGCCGTTTATCTCGCGGAGTTTGAAGCTCGGCAGGCGGGCGTCCGGAAGAAAGATGGGCGTACCGACGGCGAGATCGGGCGTGAGGAGGCCGTTGGCGTCGATGATGGCGTCGGGCGAAATCGAATAGGAAGTCGCGATGGATTCGATGCTGTCGCCTGCCTTGACCTGGTAGAGAATGCCGGCCTGGCTCGGGATGCGCAGAAGGGTTCCGGGCTGGATGGATCTCGTATTCTGGATGTCGTTGAGGCTTACGATAGTATCGGTCGTTATGCCCGCCTTATCGGCGATTTCGCCGATGGTGTCGCCGCGAGCGACCATATAGACGCTGTAATAGAGCCCCCGGTCCTCGGTCGTCGGGTCGCCGGCCTGCGTCTGCCCGGGTATTTGCGCCGAGGCGGGAAAGGAAGAACCGCCGATGGCCGGCACCGCGGCGCTCACTTCCTTCGGCGAAGAACCGGAGAAAAGGGCAATGAAGAGGAGGGCGGAAGACCCCAGCGCCACCGCGTGGCGCCGTCGCGAAATCATGCCCCCGAAGGCGGCAAGAAAATGTGCAGAATGGCCCATCGGCGCTTCTCCGTCGGAATGAAAATCGAGGAATCATAAACCCATCGGCGCCGACAGACAAGTGGACGCCATTTTCAAACATCGGCACGAGGGACATCATGCATGAATGCGCCGCGAAAAACCCGGCCGATCAGGGGGAGGCGACACCGAAGGGGGCGAGGAGGCGGGTGCTTTCGACAACCCGTGCCGCGAAGGAGGCGCGGCGATCGGCCGGCATCCGCGCGGGCTCCAGGCCCTTGGAGAGCTTGAGGGCCACGACGCTCACGACTGCCTCGTCGAGGCGAGATTCCGGCAAAAAGCCGGAGCGGACTGCCTCGACCAAGGCTCCGCGCACGGGAAGGGCCGCCTCTTCCGATGAGAGCATGAGGAGGTCGGCACCGGCGGCGATGGCCCGCGGCGCGGAGCGCCGCGGCGACATGCCGAGGGCCTTCATGTAGAGGTCGTCGGTAAGGACGACACCGTGGAAGCCGAGATCCGTTCTTAAGAGTCCTATCACCCTCGCCGAAAGGGTCGCCGGCTCGTCGGGATCGATGGCCTCGACCACGATGTGCGACACCATCACGACAGGGGCCCCGGCTCCGATTGCCGAGGCGAAGCGCGCCAGATAAAGGTCCACGAGCTCCTTCCTCGAGGCGCTCAAGCAAGGCAGGCTGCGGTGGGGATCGGCCGGCCCGTCGGCGGGAAAGTGCTTGGCGACCGCCACGGCC
The DNA here is from genome assembly GCA_035531315.1 of Rectinemataceae bacterium. Taxonomy (GTDB): domain Bacteria; phylum Spirochaetota; class Spirochaetia; order Treponematales; family Rectinemataceae; genus CAIJMU01. The sequence continues at coordinate 9,581 of DATKTD010000178.1, read as the reverse complement.
CCGCCAGCCGCGAGGCCTTTTATATAGGCCGAGGCTATGGCGTCGACGCGGTGCGGGTCGCTGCCGAAGGAACGATTCCCCAGAAAGGCACTATTGGCACCGGTCAGGGCCTCGACGATGGGCCCGAGCACCATATTGATGCCCAGGTCTCCGAGCTCGAGCCCTTCCCTTTGACCGAGCAGTCTCGCATAGGCCTCCCCTCTATCGGCCGTCGCGAGCGGCGAAGGAGGTCGGGTTATACCTCCCTTGAAGCGGAAGACGGAACCGCCCTCGTGGTCGATCGCCACGAGGAGGGGGAGAGTGGCCCCCGAAGTCGTCGCGGCCTCCTGGAATTGGACGAGGGCGGGGCAAAGGGAAAGCGGATCGGCCGGAATATTGAATCCGAAAAGAAGTATGCCGCCGACCCCGGTATCGCGAACCATGGCCAGGCTCGCCCGAGGCGCGCTGCCGCTTCCTCCGACTCCCACGAGGAGGGTCTGGCCCGCCTTCTCCTCGAGGCTCATTTTCACCACGAGAAGGCGGGCCCTCGCCTCGATTCCGCGATCGAAGGGAAAGAGAGGAAGGGTGACGATGCCGCAGACAAGCAGGACAGCGAGACGACGGGAAGACCTCATGCCTCGAATCCAAGCGCCTCGTCCGCGAGGAATTCGAGATCGAAGTCCGCGAGGGGCTGGAATTCCTCGAGGGGGGTGGGCTCGGGGCTCACCGCGAGCCGAGCCGCGAAGGCTCCGACCGCCATGGAAAAGGGCGAAAGGGGGGAGCTGGCGACAAGGGGCCTCCGCGTAGCGATACTGGCCGATACTGCGGAATCCTCCGGAAGGAATGCCCCGAAGGACAGCGAAATACCCAGATTCTTCGCGGAAATATCCTTGAGCCGATAGCCGACATCGGCGTCGCCTCCCTCCACGGCGCGATTGACGACAACACAGGGACAGAGGGACGAAAGGGCCTGGATCGCCGCCTCTCCTCGCGCGGGGTTGCGCTTGGCTTCCTCCTTCGCGAAATCGAGGAAACTCCGCCCGGAGCCTTCTTTCTTGTCGGCGGCGAAGGCGTTGAGCTCCCGGCGCTCGGGACTCCTGTCGGGATAATAACGAGAGAGGAGGCGAAATGCCGCCGACTTGATGAAAGAATAGGCGTTGAGCACCGAGGTTATCTCGGGCACGACGAGGACTATACCGCCAGGGCCTGCCAGCCAGAAATCGACGATGTTCCAGGAGGAGCCTGCCCCGAGATCGAGAAGGACGAAGTCGGCGGGCAATTGCGAGAGATCCTTTATGATCCGCTTCTTGGTTTGCCAATCGAGGTTGGCGACGCCCGGCATGAGGTTGTCGCCCGGCACGAGCCAGAGCCTCTCCTCTCCCGTCTCGACGAGGATGGCTTTGAGATTTCTTTCCTGTTTCCAGTAGAGGGAGCCGATTCCCGCGTTGCGGTTGCGGATTCCGAGGAAGGTATGGAGATTCGAAGCGCCGAGGTCGAGATCGACGAGGACCACGGTCTTGCCCCTTTTCGCGAGGGCGAGACCAAGGTTGGCGGAGAGAAGGCTCTTGCCGACGCCACCCTTTCCCGAAGCGATGGGCACGATCCGTCCCATCGGCTCAGCCCTTCGCCGAGCGGGCGGGTCCCGATCCGGCGTTGTTGAAAAGTCGCGGCGGAAGTACCATGGGTCCATGAGGTCGAAGCATCGCTATTCCATCCTTCCGGCGCTGGTCGTGTTTTGTCTAGCGGGTCTGTCCGAAAGGACATTCGCCGAGGAAGCGATCGTCGTCAATACCCGAGACCTGGCGATCGGGTCCCAGGCGACCCTCCTTGTGCGGGCCTTTGCGGATTCCCGCGAGTTTTCCGGATCCACCGGCTCGGCCTCGGTCTATCTCGATCGCCGACTCGCGGGCGCGGCACCCTACGGCCTCGCGCCGATCGCCGCGGGTACCTGGCTTCTGGGGGTCTCCGCCCCTGGTTATGAACCCAGGGAACTGCAATTGGAAATCGTGGCCGGAAAAGCCTACGAGGTAATCTTCCGACTCGAGCGGGCTAGAGGCAGACTGTCCCTCGCCGTCGATCCGCCCGAGGCGGAGATCTTCGTGGATGGAAAACGAAGTCATGCCGGGCTTCTCGAGTTGCCCTCCGGGTTTCGCGACGTAACGGCGAGGCGCTTCGGCTTCGAGACCCGATCGGCGACGATATTCGTCCCCACGCGGGGCGTCGCGAGCCTGAGCCTCTTCCTCAAGCCGGCCATCTTCACGGTGTCGAATTTCGCGGCGGCCCATCACGTCTTCAATCCAGCGAATGCCGGGCCTATCGGAGAGGATATTCTTGGCTTCAAGGTGAGCGGACCTGGTTCGGGGAGACTCCTGATAGTCGATGAAACCGGAGCGACGGTCTTCGAGCGGGACTTCGCCGCCTTCACGACATGGGAGCAGTCGCTCGGATGGAATGGGAGGGACGGCTCGGGGTCGGTTCTTCCCGATGGGGATTACACGGCGAGGCTCGAGACCACATCGCCTTCGGGGCTTGCGAAGAGCATGGACCTCGATATCGTCATCGATTCGAGCATCGTCGCACGGCCCTTCGGTCCCACGGGCGGCCTTCCGGGCCTCATCTATTTCCCCATCCCGCTCTCGGCCCCCAAGGGTCTCGGCGGCTTCGACTTCGCGGCAACGAACGATCTCTCGACGCTCTCCGGATTTTCGCCGGAGCTCTCGGCGGAAACCTGGGTCTCGGTCGGCAGCATCGATTTAGGACTTGGCGCCTACGGCGATTTCGCGGGGATGGGAAGGCTCGCCCTTGGGCTGGCTGTCCCCCTTCCGCCCGCGCTCGGATTCGGGCCCGGCTTCGGCCTTGACTTCGGCCTGGCCTCGGGAAGCGACGGCCTGGTCGCTGGAAGGGCGAGCCTCTCCCTGCCTCTCGTCTCGGGGCTCGGCGAGGATCTGCGGAGCGGCACGCCGGCGTTATTTCTGGGTCTTGCTCCCGGCGCCGCCATCGAAGGCAATCTGGCGGCCACCGGCACCATCCTCCGCCTCGAGGCGGGCGGCGGTCTCGCCTTCGCAGGAGATGCCTGGGTCCTCGGCCTTTCGACACGGGCTCGCAGCGGCGATCTGCTGGCTTCCGCCTTCTCCTTTGCGAGCCTCGAAGCGGCCATCGAAGGGCGCTTCCTTATTCCCTCCAGCCCCTTCGTCCTGACCGCCGCCGTCGGAGATTCGCTAGCCGGCGACCTGCGAATGGGCAGTCCTTGGGCGCGACTCGGCCTCGGCCTCTGGCTTTACTGATCCATCGCCTTCCGTATCGGCGGCCCCCTGTTCGCTCCCTCGTCGCCGCGGGTATCATTTCGCGCAATGAGTTCAAGTGTCTCTCTAGTCAGGGCCGATTCCTATTCCGCCGTCGAAATGGACAGGGCCGTCGGCGAGGCCCTCGATCTCGCAGGCGGCTTCGCCTGTGCCGGCGCCTCGATCCTCGTCAAGCCGAACATGCTCAACGCAAGCTCGCCCGACCGGGCGGTGACGACCCACCCGGAATTTCTGCGGGCCTTTCTTCGCTGGCTCAGGCGTGCCGGCGCCGACCGTATCGTCGTCGGCGATTCTCCGGGCTGGCAATCCCAGGAGAGCGTCGGACTTCGCACGGGGCTCAGGGCGATCGCGGCCTCGGAAGGCGCCGATTGGGCGGATTTCTCCGATGCCGTCGAGGTCGAAAACCCGGAAGGATCGCTGGTCAAACGCTTCAGACTGGCCAGGGCCCTCGAGGAGACCGACCTCCTCGTCACCATGCCCAAGCTCAAGACTCATCAACTCATGTATTACACTGGGGCGATCAAGAACCTCTTCGGCCTCGTCCCAGGTTTCGAAAAGGGCGCCTTTCATCTGCGCTTTCCGGAAAGGCGCGATTTCGCGGCCATGCTCGCCGATCTCGCCCTCGCCGCCAAGCCCGACTTCGCCCTCATGGACGCCGTCGTCGCGATGGAGGGCCCCGGCCCGAATTCGGGAAGGCCGTATCGGCTCGGCCTCGTCCTCGCTTCTAAGGATGCCCTGGCCCTCGACTTCGTCGCCTCGGACCTCATCGGCTACGAGCCCCTCGGCATCCCCTACCTCGCCGCCCTGGCAGGCAGGGGTTCCTTCGTCGCCGATCCCGGATCCGTCACCGTCTCGGGTCTCGATCCCCAAGACGCCAGACCCAAGTCATTCGAGCTCATTCCCGTTCCCGGCAACACCGACGTCCTCCAGGGCAGGATTCCGGGCCCCATCCATCGGATGCTGCGCAACCTCGCCGTGGCAAGGCCCCGCTTCGATCATCGCGCATGCCTGCGCTGCGGCGGCTGCGTGAAAATTTGCCCCGCGAAGGCCCTCGAACTTCGCGATCGCCACGGGGGCGGGAAGCGCGTCGAGATCGACGACGAAAAATGTATTCGCTGCTATTGCTGCCACGAAATCTGTCCCGAAGATGCCATCCGTCTCGTGAGGGGAATCCTGTGAAGAAGGTCCTAGGTAGGCACAAGGCCGGCATGGCGACGGGGCTCTCGTCCGGCGATGCCCGCTTTATGACCGGCTATTTTTTCCTCTTTTCGATCTACGGCATCACGACGCCCTTCCTCCAGGTCCTCATCAAAGGGCTGGGCTACGACAGTGCGCAGATCGGTTTCTATCTCGGGCTCTTCGAAGCCGCGGGGATCGGCGGCCAGCTCCTCCTCGCTCGTGTCGCCGATCGCAGCGGGGCCTACAGGCCTTGGCTGCTCCTGACAGCGGCCTTGACGATCTTGTCCGCCTTTCCCCTCGCCCTCTTCCCATCGCCGCTCATCACGGCGATGGCCGTCGTCGCGATGGCCTTCGGCGTACGCGGCATGGTTCCCGTGATGGACGCCTCCGTCGTCGCCCACACCCAGGGGAACGAAGAAAGGGGCGATAGGGTCGAGGGCGAAAGACCGGGAGAGACAAGGGCAAAGCGAGGCAACTATGGTCTCATACGATCGGTGGGATCGATCGGCTATATTTGCATGCTCCTCGTCACGCAGACCGCCAATCTCCAGCACGGCAAGCCCTTGGCGATCGCCTCCTGGGAGGCTGGCGCGGCGGTGATTTTCATGCTGATCCTCGTCATCGTGCCTGAGTCGGGTCGCCTCGCGCGAAAGGAGCCGACAGAACAGCGGAAATCGCGTGGCCGACTCGATCTCCGCCTCTTCCTGGGCCTGGTCATCATCGGACTCGGCAGGTTGGCAATGGCCCCGGTCAACTCGTTTTTCACCCTCTACGTCACCGACGTCGTCAAGGGCGATATGGCCGGCATCTATTGGGCCTTGTCGGCCGCCGCGGAGGTCCCCGCCCTCATCGTCGCCAAGCGCTTCATCGATCGCTTCGGCCCCATGCGCGTCCTGGCCGTTTCCACGGCCGCCATTGCCGTCCGCCTGTCGCTCTATATAGTCGCGCCTAACGTCGCCGGGGTCATCGCCGCCCAACTTCTCCACTTCTTTTGCTACGGCCTCTTCCTGCCTTCTGCCATCGCCTTCGTGAGCTCCCTCGTCCCCCCCGAGCGCCGAGTCTGGGGCATGTCCCTACTTACGGGTGTGGCTGTCGGATTCCCCAGCTTCCTCGGTTCCAGCCTCGGCGGCATGATCCTCGAGAGAGGAGGCTACGATGCCCTTTTCGGCTGGGCCATTGTGCCGGCCATCCTCGGCCTCGCGATATGGTTCGCCACGCGAAAGACGCTCGATGTCCGCGAGGGGAGCGTCAGAACCGAAGCCGCCCGATGACACGCTCGGCGAGGAACAGGCCCGTCACCATCATGGCGTTGCCGAGCTCCCCCTCCCCCATCCGCGCCCTCACCTCCTCGAAAGGAACGAGGATCGTCTCTATCTCCTCGTGTTCGTCGAAATCGGTTCGCCCGTGGAAATCGAGCCCCGTCGCGACGAAGACATGGAAGCGGTTTTCGAGGAAGGCCGGGTTGGGCGACACCGTACCCGCGTGGACGATCGATCCCGCCTTCCATCCCGTCTCCTCCTCGAGTTCGCGGCCCACCCCTTTTGCGGGGTCCTCCCCCTCCTCCACGATGCCACCGGGAAATTCCAGAAAGAAGTCCTCGGCGCCGTGACGGTATTGTCGGACCATCACGCAGGAGACGTGGCCGTCCCGGCGGATCAGCGGCACCACGATGGCCCAATCGCGCGAGGCGACGCTCGTGAAGACGCCCCGCTTCCCCGAGGCCGACTCGCATTCGACCCGCTTGATATCGAGTATCTTCCCATCGAAGCGCTCCACGACGCGACCGCGCTTCCATCCACCCTCCGTCATCCCGCCCTCCTCGACGCATTGAACATGGTAACCTTGTCCGCTCTGATGCTAGACCGAGGGGAGCTTCCTTGCCATCCCCGTCCCGGCCCGCTACCATAAAGGATCAAGGAGAGTGAGCATGGAAGACTGGATGGAAGAATTCCCCGCCGCGATCACCGTCTCGGATCGCGATCATGTCATCGTCTACCTTAACGCGAAGGCGGCCAAGACGATGGAAAAGGAGGGCGGCAAGGACCTCGTCGGCCGCAATCTTCTCGCCTGCCACAAGCATCGCTCGATAGAGATAATTGAGCGCATCTTCACCACCGGGGTTCCGAACGCCTACACCATCGAGAAGAATGGCGTGAAGAAATTCATCTATCAGGCGCCATGGCGGAAAAACGGCGAGATAGCCGGTCTCGTCGAGATCTCTTCGGAGATCCCCTTCGAGCTGCCGCACTTCAATCGCGACAAGCCGAGCTGAGGCGAAGACCCCACACAGACAGGCGGGAAACCTGATTCGCGCCACGCCTCAGTCGGACGAGGCCCGAGGCTTGGCTTGCAGGCGCCCGCGAATTGCAAGGGCTGCGGCTTGCAGGCGCCCGCGAATTGCTAGGGCTGCGGCTGACCTAAAGAAAAGGCCGCCTTCTTCGAGAAGGCGGCCGCGGTCATCCGGTTCTGGATCGTCGCCTGGAGATTGGCCGCCGCGGACCGCGAGGGCGACCCGAGGCGCCAAGCGAGCTCACGCTTTGCGTGCCGCGAGCCTGCCCGCAGGCGGTGCGACTCCGGCCGCTCCCGCGGCCGAGCGCTCCGCGCCCCGCGTCACGCTTTGCGTGCCGCGAGCCTGCCCGCCTCAATGGCCTTGAGGTTCATCGGGATGAAGGAGCGCTTGGAGGGCGGGAAGAAGCTTTCAAATACCTTTTCGATCGTGGCGAGCTTGAGGGCGCCGGTAGCCTCGGCGAGGGCCCCCATCATCACCATGTTCGCTATCTTCACGTCGCCTATTTCCTCGGCCAGGCTGTTGCAGGGGATGCGGAGGACTCGAAGGTCCTTCCTCGCCGATTCGGTCTTCACCAGGTCGGAGTTGACGAGGAGGAGGGACTTGGGAGCCGCCACCGCCTCGCCTATGGCGAGGGAATCCGCGCTCATCACGACGACCGAATGAGCCTTGGTGACGAGGGGGCTGGCGATCTGGGTATCCGACACGATGACCGAGGCCCGGGCGACTCCGCCCCGTTTTTCGGCGCCATAGAAGGGGAAGAAGGTGACCTCGAGGCCTTCCTTCATCGCGGCGTAGATCCAGGCCTGGCCCATGGAGATAATGCCCTGGCCGCCGAAACCGGCCATGAAGGTCTTTTCTATCATTTCGCCCCTCCCGCGACCGCGCCTGCCGACAACTCGTTCTTGATCTCCCCGAGGGGGAAGACGGGAATCATGGACTCGACGAGCCAGTCGATGGCTTCGACGGGCTTCATCGACCAGTTCGTGGGACAGGGAGAGAGGATTTCGACGAGGCTGAAGCCTTCTCCGCGCATCTGGGCCTCGAAGGCCTTCTTGATGTACTGCTTGGTTTTGCGCACGTTGGCCGGGCTGTCGACCGAGCCGCGAGCGAGGTAGCGCGTGCCTTCGAGGGTGGCGAGCATCTCGCAGACGCGAATGGGGTATCCCATTCCCGCCTCGCCGGGATCGCGGCCCTCGGGGGCGGTGGTCGCCTTCTGGCCGACGAGGGTCGTCGGAGCCATCTGGCCTCCAGTCATGCCGTAGATCGCGTTGTTCACGAAGATGGTCGTGAACTTCTCGCCGCGGTTGGCGGCGTGAATGATCTCAGCGGTGCCGATGGCCGCCAGATCGCCGTCGCCCTGGTAGCAGACGACGAGGTGGTCGGGAAGGACGCGCTTGACGCCGGTCGCGGCCGCGGGCGTGCGGCCGTGGGCGGGCTGCACGGAATCGGTGCCGAAGTAGAGGTCGGCCCATATCGAGCAGCCGACGGGATTGAGGACGACCGAACTCCCCTGTACGCCGAGCTCGTCTATCACCTCGGTGATCAGGCGATGGATCACGCCGTGGCCACAGCCCGGGCAATACTTCGTCTGGAGTGGCACGAGGCTCTTGGGATGCTTATATGTCGCTTCCATTCTTTTCTCCTCTAGCGGATCGAGCCGCTCGTCTGGGCGACGCGACCCTGATCCCGGAAGGTCCTGCCGAACGAGAAGGGCTTCGACCGTCCCGCGAGGACATCCTTGGCCGCGGCGAAGACCTCGTCGTCGGTGGGTATGTTGCCGCCGAGGCGCCCGAAGAAGTGGACCGGGGCCCTTCCTTCCACCGCGAGGAGGACATCCTCGATCATCTGCCCCATGCTCATCTCCACACAGAGGAATTTCTTCCCCTTCTCGGCGAGGGCGGCGATTTCGGCGTAGGGGAAGGGCCAGAGGGTCTTCGGCCTGAAAAGCCCGAGCTCGATGCCCTCCGATTTCGCAAGCTCGATGGCACCCTGGGCGACGCGACTCGAGGTCCCGTAACCGACGAGTATGAGATCGGCCTTGTCGCAATTGATCGAAACCGAACGGGTCTCCGTTTCGGCGATCGCGGCGTAGCGCTCGAAGCGCTGGCGCACCGAGACCTCGAGCTCGTCGGGCACCAGGTTGATCGACGAGACATGATTGAAGGGTCGGCCGCTCCGCCCCTGATGGCCGACGGCCCAGGGCTTGGCCGGCAGCTTGGAGGCGTCGCGGGGCTCGGGCAGGACGATGCTCTCCATCATCTGGCCGATGAGGCCATCGGCGAGAATCATGACCGGCATCCGCCACTTGTCCGCGAGGTCGAAGGCCTCGAAGGTGAAGTCGGCGCATTCCTGCACGTCTCTCGGCGCGAGGACGATGTGGTAGTAGTCGCCGTGACCGCCTCCGCGCGTCGACTGGAAATAGTCGCCCTGGGCGGGCGAGATGCCGCCGAGGCCGGGTCCGGAGCGCTGCACATTGACGATCACGCAGGGAAGATCGGCCCCGCAGAGGTAGGAGATGCCCTCCTGCTTGAGCGAGACGCCGGGGCTGGAGGAACTCGTCATCGCGCGCACCCCCGCGGCGGCGGCTCCGTAGACCATGTTGATGGCCGATACCTCGCTCTCAGCCTGGATGAAGGTGAGGTGACGCGGCAGCATGTGTTTGGCCATGTAGGCGGGCAGCTCGCTCTGGGGCGTGATCGGATAGCCGAAATAGGCCGAGCAGCCGGCGAGGAGGGCTCCCTCCGCGATGGCCTCGTTGCCTTTCATGAGAACCTTCTCAGGCATTCTTTCCTCCATCGATCTTGAACACGGTGATCGCGACATCCGGGCAG
>DATKTD010000177.1:0-2262 GCA_035531315.1 Rectinemataceae bacterium | reverse complement strand
GCCATTCAGCGTCAAATACTTTCTTGTCGCCATTCTCTTCGTTATCTTCGACGTAGAACTTGTGTTCATGTATCCTTGGGCCGTGAGCTTCCGAGATCTAGGCTGGTTCGGTCTTGCCGAAATGGGCCTTTTTATAGCCTTCGTCCTGGTCGGATTCCGCTATATCATCAAGCGCGGGGCCCTTAAATGGGAGTAAACCCAATGCTAGACCCTTCTCAGCCCTTCCAGCCCCTATCAGAGGCCAAGACTCTATCACCCGTCGAAATGCCCCCCGGCTATGGCGGCGAGGGCTTCTTCGCCACAACCCTCGGCGATGCCGTCGGCCTCGCCCGCAAGGGGAGCATGTGGCCCATGCCCTATGCCACCTCGTGCTGCGGCATAGAATTCATGGGGACGGCCGGCGCGCATTACGACATAGGCCGCTTCGGCATGGAGCGCTTCGCGTACTCGCCGCGCCAGGCCGACCTCCTCATGGTGATGGGCACCATCGCCAAGAAGCTCGGCCCGATACTCCGTCAGGTCTACGAGCAAATGGCCGAGCCCCGCTGGGTTCTCGCGGTCGGCGCCTGCGCCTCGAGCGGCGGCATCTTCGACACCTACAGCGTCCTCCAGGGCATCGATCGCATAATCCCCGTGGACGTGTTCGTGCCCGGTTGCCCCCCCCGCCCCGAGCAGATACTCGACGGGATTCTCAGGGTGCATCACCTCGCGAAGCACGAATCGCTGCGTCGCCGCGATAGCCCGGAGTACAAGGCCCTCCTCGCCAAGTACGGAATCGAGTAAGCATGGACGAAACCCTTCTCGCGGAACTGCGCCGCGTCCTCGGCGATAGGATCCTCGCGCACGAGGCCGACGACGTGCCCACCATCGTCGTCGCACCCTCCGATCTCTACGGCGTCGTGGAGGATCTCTACCGCGACGAGAGCCTGGCCTTCACCTTCCTCACCACTCTCTTCGGCATGCACTATCCGGCCGAGGGGAGGGATCTTGGCGCGGACGCCAAGGGCGCGGAGGCCAAGGGCGATGAACTCGGCCTCCAGGTTCTTCTCTACAATATGCGGAAGGGGCAGAGGCTGAGGCTCACCTGTTCCTTCCCCATCGAAAACCCCGAAATAAAGAGCCTAACGCCCCTCTTCCCCGCCGCCAACTGGATGGAGCGCGAGGCCTACGATTTCTTCGGTATCCGTTTCATTGGACACCCCAATTTGAAGCGGATTCTCAACATCGAGACGATGACGGTGTTCCCGATGCGCAAGGACTTCCCCCTCGAGGATCAGTCCCGCGACGACAAGAACGACCGCATGTTCGGACGCTGAAGCATGGCAAGCACCACTCCCCTCCAGACCAAGCCCGAAACGCAGGCCGGCGCAAGAGGCATTGTCACGCCGGAGTCGGTCGCCCAGTCGGGCGAAGGCGAACTCTTCACCCTGAACCTCGGGCCGACACACCCGGCGACCCATGGCATCTTCCAGAACATCCTCAAGATGGACGGGGAGATCGTGAGGGATGCCGAACAGACCATCGGCTACATCCACCGGGCCTTCGAGAAGATCGCCGAACGGCGGCCCTTCTACCAGATCACGACCCTTACGGATCGCCTCAATTACTGTTCCTCGCCGCTCAACAATATGGGCTGGCACATGACGGTCGAGAAGCTCCTCGACATCGTCGTGCCCCGACGCGCCAAGCTCCTCCGCGTCATCATCATGGAGCTCGCGCGCATCGAGGACCATCTTATCTGCGATTCGATCATCGGCGCCGACACGGGGGCCCTGACGGGCTTCATGTATGTCATGGAGTGGCGCGAGCATATCTACGACATTTTCGAGAGCGTCTGCGGAGCCCGTCTTACGACCAACATCGGCCGAATCGGCGGCATGGAGCGCAATTTCACGCCCAAGACCTGGGAAAAGCTCAACTTCTTCATGAAGGGCTTCCCGAAGGCTTTCGAGGAATTCGACGGTCTCCTGTCGCGCAACCGGATCTTCATGGACAGAACGATGGGGGTGGGCAAGATTTCGGCCGAGCGTGCCCTCGCCTATGGCGTCACCGGTCCAAATCTCCGCGCCGCCGGTGTCGACTACGACGTGCGGGTCGCCCATCCCTACTCCGCCTACGAAGAGTTCGACTTCGACATTCCCGTGGGGGTCGAGGGTTCGGCCTACGACCGTTTCATGGTGCGGCAGGAAGAGGTGCGCCAGTCGGTCTCGATAATCCGCCAGGCCCTCGTCAAGCTCAAGGACGAGGACCCGGAGGTCTACA
>DATKTD010000176.1:0-8892 GCA_035531315.1 Rectinemataceae bacterium | reverse complement strand
CGCGAGAGCTCCGGCCGTGCAGACAGGTTCGACAGCTCGGCCGAGGTCTCGGACTCCATGCAATCGAGGATGTGGAGGCGTCCGGCACGCGCCTGCTCGAGGGCGCGTTCCATGACCGCCCAATCCACGGCCTCGATCTTGATGTCCATCTGCACCGCCGTGATGCCGTTGCGGGTGCCCGCGACCTTGAAGTCCATGTCGCCGAGATGGTCCTCGTCGCCGAGGATGTCGGAGAGGACGGCCCAGCGCTGGCCCTCGGTGATGAGACCCATCGCTATGCCGGCGACGGGCCGCTTGAGGGGGACGCCGGCGTACATGAGCGACAGGGAGCCGCCGCAGACCGAGGCCATCGAGGAGGAACCGTTGGATTCGAGGATCTCCGAGACGACGCGGATCGTGTAGGGCCAGACCTCCTTGGAGGGGAGGACCTTCTCGATGGAGCGGCGCGCCAGGTTGCCGTGGCCGATCTCGCGACGGCCGGTGCCGAGGCGGCCCACCTCGCCGACGGAGAAGGGGGGGAAGTTGTAATGGAGCATGAAACGCTCGCGGCGATCGCCCTCGATGTCGTCGAGGATCTGCTCGTCGAAGACGGTGCCCAGGGTGGTTACCGCGAGGGCCTGGGTCTCGCCGCGGGTGAAGAGGGCGGAACCATGGGTCCGGGGGAGGACGCCGAGCTCGCAGGTTATGGGACGGATGTCCTCGAGACCGCGGCCGTCGACGCGCAGCCCGGAATCGAGAATGCCCTTGCGGAGGATGTCGTACTGGAGGTCCTCCATGAGGGCCCCGAAGAGTTTCTTTTGGGTCTCGTCGCCGAGGGCATCGGCGAACTTGGCCTTGGCCTCGGCGATCGCCGAGGCGACGGCCGCGTAGCGCTCCTGCTTGACCTTCGTGAAGAGGGCCTTGGAAAGGAGGGCATGGGCGTATTCTCGGATCTCGGCCTCGCGGTTGAGCTTGATCTTGAGGGGTGCGAGCGGAAGCTTGGGCTTGCCGACCATCGCGCGGAGTTCGTCGATCTTGCGGCAGATCTCGGCGATGGGTCCCTTGGCGGCCTCGATGGCGCCGATCATCTCGGCCTCCGAGACCTCGTCGGAATCGCCCTCGACCATCGTGATGCCGTCCTTGGTGCCGGCCACCACGATCTCGAGTCGGGCGCTCTTCCACTGGTCGAAGCTGGGATTGATCACGTACTCGTCGCCGAGGAGGCAGACGCGAACGGCGGCGATGGGGCCGTTGAAGGGAATGTCGGAGATGGCGACGGCGGCGCTCGCCGCGTTGATGGCGATGATGTCGGGAGGATTCACCCCGTCGGCGGAGATGCAGGTCGGGACGACCTGGATTTCGCGGCCGAAGGCCTTGTCGAAGAGGGGCCGCATGGGCCTGTCGATGAGCCGCGACACGAGGATTTCGCGGTCCTTGGGCCTCGTCTCCCTCTTGATGAAGCCGCCGGGAATCTTGCCGGCGGCGTAATACTTCTCGTTGTACTCGACGGTGAGCGGCACGAAATCGAGGCCTTCGGTGGCGCTCGAAGCGCAGCAGGCCGTCGCTATGACGGCGGAGCCGCCGTACTGGGCGAAGACGGCGCCATTGGCCTGTTTGGCCATGCGACCGGTCTCGAGGGAGAGTTCCTCGGCGCCCAACTTGATCTTCATTGTAGTCGGCATTAGTACCTTCTTTCCCTCGACGGAGTCGCGCTGCGACCTGTCGCGAGGATCAAGACCGAAAGGCCCGTGCCGTTGCGGCCGGGCCTTTCGATCGCCTCCCATGGAGGATCACTTGCGGATGTTCAGCTTTTCGATGAGGGTACGATACCCGGCGAGATCGGTGCGCTGCATGTACTTGAGGAGCTTGCGGCGCTGACCGACGAGCTTGAGGAGCCCGCGGCGGGAATTGGTGTCCTTCTTGTGAACCTTGAAGTGCTCCGTGAGATAGAGGATGCGCTCCGTGAGGAGGGCAACCTGGGTTTCGCTCGAGCCCGTGTTCTTTTCGGTCTTGCCGTACTCGGCCACGACCCGGGCCTTGTCGTCTTTTGTAAGAGCCATTCGTCTTACTCCTTGTCTATCGCTTCGTTCTTGCCAAGCACCGTAATGGGGATGCGTCGATCCAGCTCCGATCTCCCCATCCCGCGCACTTCGAGGCCCCCGGGCCCAACCAGGACCGTGGCCTCCCCTTCCCTCCCCGCTATCGACCAGAATCCGGCCGGAGGCAGGACCATGCCCTCGCGGGCCGCGAAACGCCAGGTTTCGCCTTCGCCTCCCAGAAAGTCCCCGAGTTCCAACTCGAAGGGCCGTCCGAGAAGCCTTTCCGCCTCGACGAGGCGACCGGCCCTGACCGCCCGCCTTATCCTCGTCGAACTCGCCGCATCTCCATGAAATGACACGGCATCGAGAAGTTCGACATCGACCGAACGGGAGGCGCAGAAGGCCTGAAGCCCGCGGGCGTCGGTGTCCCTTCCCCTGCCGCAATGGAAGTCCCAGCCGATCGCCATGTAGGCGACACGACCTCGTTCCACGACGGTGGACAAGAAATTTCTTCCCGGCATTTTACTGAAATCGCCGGAAAAGTCAATCAGGATGACGACTTCCACGCCATAGGATCCAATGAGTTCGAGCTTCCTTTCGAGCGAGAGGAGGTCGCCCTCATAACTATCGGGTCTGAGCATCCGCTTCGGATTCGCCTCGAAGGTGAAGACCGCGGGCTGCATCGACCCGGCCTTGCCGACCACCCTCCTGATCAGTTCCCTATGCCCGAGGTGAAGGCCGTCGAAGGCTCCGATGGTGACGGCCAGGGGCCTTTCGGGGATAAAGGAAGCGCCGAAGGAAGCCCAATCGAGGACGAGGGGCCTCATGCTCCCTCCCCTCTGGCCCTCGGCAGCACGAAACGATAGCGGAGCCTCCCCCCCTCCTCCTCCATCATACCGAGGAAGCGGCCTCGCGTCGAAAAAATGGCCAGGGAAGGGCCTTCGGCCCCGCCCTCATGCCCTCCCACAGCCCAGCCTTCGGGGCTATTTCGCGCCAAGGGCCTGAGATCTTCAGCGCGGATCGGACGGCCGTTTTCGAAGGCGCCCAGGCAGCCCTCTTCCAGGCTCATGGGCATGAGGCCGAGAGAGGCGGCAAGATCGGGTTCGAGCGGCATGAGGCTTTCCGCTCCGCCGAAATCGAGGGCGGGGCGGGCGGCCTCGAGGAGGAAGGGGCCGACGGCGAGGCGGCGGAGCCCCGTCAAATGAGCCCGGCTTCCGACGGCGAGGGCAAGGTCCCGGGCCAGGGACCGGACATAGGTACCCGAAGAACAGCGGAGGCGGATATCGGCCGTTCGCCCGTCATAGCCGAGAAGTTCCAGTTTATGGATGGTCACCGGCCGGGCCTTCATGTCGGGGAGCTCTCCGCGCCGCGCCCGGTCTGAGGCGCGCTCCCCATCGATATGGATGGCGGAATAAGCCGGTGGGCTCTGCATTAGGGGGCCGCGAAAGGCCACCAGGGCCCTTGATAGGCTCTCGATATGGGGAGGCTCGGCCCTGCCCACAACCAGGCCTTCGGGATCGAGGGTATCGGTCTCTTCGCCGAATCTAATTTTCGCCTCATAGACCTTGTCGAGGGAAGTAAACCAGGGACCTAGCCTCGTGAGACCGCCGACAAGGACGACGAGGAGGCCCGAGGCGAATTTGTCGAGGGTTCCGGTATGACCCAACTTCCCCGTTCGAAGCGAGCGTTTGAGGGGAGAAAGGGCTTGAAATGAGGTCATGCCCTCGGGCTTCGACAGGAGGGCGATGCCTTCGCCGGGAAGCACAGGGGCTTGGCCGACATCGCGAGATCTCTCGCCGCGAAGCGTCTCCGGCTCCGGGCTTCCCTCCATCGCGGCCTGCCCCGTCAACTCGTGACGGATCACGGGAACAGGCCCTTGATCCTCTCGTTCATCTCGAAGCCTTCGCGGATGCCATGATCGGCCACGAACACCAGTTTGGGCGTCAGCCTGGTTCTGAGGCGCTTGCCTATCCTCGACTGCATGAAACCGGCCGCGTGGTTCAAACCCGCCACCGCGAGATTGAGGGCCTCGTCCTCCGCCGCGAGGGCGGCCTTCGCCTTCTCGGCCTCGGCCTCCGTGGCGCCCGTCCCCTCATCGCCCCCGCGGCCCATAGCGAGGGCTGCGGCGAAACTCGAAACGAAGACGCGGGCGAAGGAGAGGTCACGCGCCGCCTCGACCCGCGTGAGCGAGACAAAGGGCCCCACTCGGGGGTCCTTTACCTCGCCGGCGAGGATCAGGGAGGAAAGCTCCTCCCTGATCTGATCCTCAAGCTTTCGCTGCCTGATCTCGTCCATTGCCAGCCTCGGTGGACGACGAGAGCGTCCGGGCGATCTCCACCATTTCGTAGACCTCGAGAACGTCCCCGACCTGGAGATCGCTGATATCCTCGATGCCGATGCCGCACTCGTAGCCGGCGACCACTTCCTTGGCGTCGTCCTTGAAGCGCTTGAGCGAAACGATCTTGCCCGTATGCACCTCGATGCTGTCGCGGATGACGCGGACCTTGCAATTTCGGCGCACGGAGCCCTCGGTGACGTAGGAGCCGGCGATGAGACCGATCTTCGGCACCTTGAAGACCTCGCGAACCTCCACCTTGCCGATCTCGGATTCCTTGAGCTCGGGGGCGAGCATGCCCTCCATGGCCTTCTGGATCTCCTCCTGGGCGCGGTAGATGATGTTGTACTTACGGATGTCGACCTTTTCGCGGTCCGCGAGGAGCTTGGCCGCCGGAGTCGGTCGCACGTTGAAGGCGATGATGATGGCCTCAGAAGCCGAGGCCATGTTGACATCGTCCTCGGTGATCGCACCGGCCGCGGCGCGGATGACGTTGAGCCTAACCTCGGGGGTCGAAAGTTTCTCGAGCAGGCCCTTGAGCGCCTCGACGGAGCCCTGGACGTCGCCCTTGATGATGACCTTGAGCTCCTGCACCTGGCCGGAATGGATGGTGTCGTAGAGGTTGTCGAGGGTGACTTTCTTGACGTTCTTTCCCTCTTCGTACTTCTTGAGCTCCTGGCGCTTGTCGGAGATCGAACGGGCGAACTTCTCGTCCTCGACCACCTCGAAGGGGTCTCCGGCGTTGGGCATGCCCTCGAAGCCGATGACCTCGACCGGGGTGGATGGAATTGCCTCGTCGATCCTCTCGCCGCGGTCGTTAAAGAGGGCCCTGACCTTGCCGGGGAAGATGCCGGCGACGAAGGAGTCGCCGATGCGGAGAGTGCCCCTCTCCACGACGACCGTGGAGACGATACCGCGGCCGTGGTCGATCTTCGACTCGAGGATCTTGCCCTCGGCCGGGCGATCGTAGTTGGCCGAAAGATTGAGGAGTTCGGCCTGGAGGAGGATGGCATCGAGGAGCTCGAGGATGCCCTTCTTCTGGAGGGCGGAGATCTCGCAGAAAATCGTGTCGCCGCCCCATTCCTCGGGGGTTAGGCCGAGCTCGGCGAGCTGGGTCTTGACGCGATCGGGATTGGCCTCGGGGAGGTCGATCTTGTTGATCGCGACGATGATGGGAACCTCGGCGGCCTTGGCGTGGTCGATGGCCTCGCGGGTCTGGGGCATGACACCGTCGTTCGCCGCGACGACGAGGACGACGATATCGGTGATGCCAGCGCCCCTGGCGCGCATCTTGGTGAAGGCCGCGTGGCCGGGAGTATCGAGGAAGGTTATGCGACCCTTGTGCGTCTCGACCTGGTAGGCGCCGATGTGCTGGGTGATGCCGCCGAACTCGCCGGCGACGACGTCGGTCTTTCGGATGGCGTCGAGGAGCTTGGTCTTGCCGTGGTCGACGTGGCCCATGACGGTGACGATCGGCGCCCTGTGGGCGAGGTCGGCCGGCATGTCGTCCGCCTTCTCGATGACCGTCTCATCATAAAGGGAGACGAGGTGGACCTGGCAGCCGTATTCGCCGGCGAGGATGGTCGCCGTGTCAGAGTCGATCTTCTGGTTCATGGTGGCCATGACGCCGAGACCCATGAGCTTTCCGATGAGGTCGGCCGGCTTGAGATTCATCTTGCGGGCAAGCTCGGAGACGGAGATCGTCTCCATGATGTCGATCTCCTTGGGGATCGCCATGGCCTGGGCTTCGGCCTTTTTCTTGAGCCTTAGCGCCTTTTCGGCCTCTTCCTCTCGCTTCGAATAGGCCGGCTTTTTGCCTCGGATAGGCTTGCGCGCAGCGGTCTTGCCGACACCAGAGCCGGGACCGCCGGGACCGCCACCGGGACCGCCGGGACGAGGACCATAGCCGGGACGACCGCCGAAGCCGCCGGGACGACCGGGACCGCCGGGACGGGGGCCACCATAGCCGCCGCCCTGCCCCTGATAGCCGCCGGGACGGGGCCCGCCGTAGCCGCCACCCTGACCCTGATAGCCTCCGGGACGGGGGCCGCCGTAGCCGCCACCCTGACCCTGATAGCCGCCCGGACGAGGGCTGCCGCCCTGACCGCCGTAGCCGCCACCCTGACCCTGATAGCCTCCGGGACGGGGGCCGCCGTAGCCGCCACCCTGACCCTGATAACCACCGGGTCTCGGACCGCCATAGCCACCCTGACCGCCATAGCCACCCTGACCGCCCTGGCCACCATAGCTGCCCTGGGCGCCCTGGCTGCCGTAGCTGCCCTGACTTCCCTGACTGCCCTGACCGTAACCGCCGGAACGGGGGCCTGAACCATAGCCGCCCTGACCGCCGTAGCCGCCTCCCTGGCCCTGATAGCCACCCGGACGGGAATTGCCGTAACCACCACCCGAGCCATAGCTCGGCCGATCGCCGCCCTGGCCGTAGCCGGGGCGGGGACCACCATAGGATCCCTGGCCGGAGCCGTAGCCGCCCTGGCCATAACCAGGCCTGTCCCCCGAGGGGCGATCGCCTGCCGGTCTCTGGCTGGGATAGGCCGGCCTGTCACCCGAGGGCCTGTCACCCGAGGGTCTGTCGCTTGCGGGCCTGTCGCTTGCGGGCCTGGGCCCGGAGGGGCCGCCCTGGCCATAAGGAGGACGAGCACCCGGAGTGGGACGCGGCGTTCCGGGCGGATAGCGAGAGTCGCCGGTATAGCCGGGCCGGCCCTGCACGGGACGGGGAGCGGCGGGTGAGGGAGCTGGACGAGGAGGGGCGGCGGGGGTCGCCTCCGCTGGACGCTCTCCGGTGGCGGGGGCAGCCGCTGCGCTCTGATGAGGGGGCGCGGCCGGGGCAGCCGGAGCGGGAGCCTGGGCTTGGACCGGGGCGGGAGCCTCGACCTGCGCGGCGGGAGCCGACGAAGACGCGGAAACAGGAGCCGCCTTCGCATCGGGCTCGGCCGCGACCTCTTCGTGATGGGCCACGACTCGGGCCTTCGTCGGCGCCGCAGACGCCGGCTTTTTGACAACGACCTTCTTCTTGACGACGACGACCTTCTTCTTTTCCGATTGGGCGTCTTCGACCGGATGGGAGGAAGCCTGCGCCTCCGGCTCCGACGCCGGGACGACCTTTGGCTGCTTGATGAGATTGGCCTTCTGTTTCTGCGGGCTATCGCTGGTATCCGTCATAGACTCCCTTTACGCTTCCTGATCGTCCTCGTACTCGAAGCTCAGCTCGACACCGCATGAGGGGCAGTGACTCATTTCGGGAGTCACCGGCGCTCCGCAGTCCGGACATTGGTACTCTTCGCCCGGCTCGAGCTCTTCGCCCTCGTCCTCGCCGGATTCGCCTTCTTCGATGACTTCCACGTTTTCATCGATGATCGACTGTATCGCCTTGGCCGCGGCCTCGTCGAGACCCTCGATCGAGGCGATGGCTCCCGCTTCGAGGGCGAGGAGATCCTCGATGCTCGCGATGCCAGCCACCTCGAGGGCCTCGATCCACTCGGCTTCCATGCCCGGAAGGTCGGCAAGGGCGGAAGGCTGGGACTCATCCTCGCCGAAGAGGGCCGAGACCGCCTTCATGTAACCGCCGGAGCGATCCATCTCGCGGAACTGCTCCTCCGTCTTGACGTCGATATTCCAATCGCAGAGGCGGTTCGCGAGACGAACATTGAGTCCCTGCTTGCCGATGGCCACGGAAAGCTGGCTATCGGGGACTACGGCGAGGGCCAGATGCTTCGACTCGTCGAGGATATAGACGTCACGGACCTCGGCGGGCGACAAGGCGTTGTGGATAAAGCGCTTGGGGTCGACGTCGTAGCGGAGGATATCGACCTTTTCGCCCTCGAGTTCGCGGATGATGGCCTGGATACGGATACCCTTGAGACCCACGCAGGCACCCACCGGATCGATATCGTCCCGACGCGAATAGACGGCGATCTTGGAGCGATAGCCGGGCTCGCGCACGATCTTGAAGACCTCGACGGTCTTGTCGTAGATCTCGGGGACCTCGAGTTCGAGTATCTTGCGGACGAACTCGGCGTGGGTCCGGGAAAGGATTATCTGGGGACCGCCCATCCTCCCCTTCTCCACCTCCACGATCATCGCCTTGATGCGGTCGCCCATGTGGTAGATCTCGCGGGGAGACTGGTACTTCTTGGGGAAGATACCCTCGACCTTGCCGAGGTCGACGAAAATGTTACCGTTCCGCTCTCGCTGGTAGTACCCGATGATTATCTCGCCCACCTTCGACTTGTATTCGGCGAACTGGGTGTCGCGGGAAATCTCGCGGAGAGAAGTCCGGGTCGTCTGCTTGGCGAGCATGACGGACTGGAGGTCGAATTCGTGGGGATCGATCGCGAGCTCGAGGACGTCGCCGACCTCGGCATCCTCGTTGATCTCCTTGGCCTCCTCGAGACTGATCTCGAGGACGGGATCGTCGAGTTCCTCGACGATGGTTTTCTTCGCGTAGATATCGACGCCGTCGTAGTCGTCGCGGAATCGGACCACCGCGTTCTCATTCGTCCCGTATTTTTTCTTGTACGC
>DATKTD010000175.1:0-5752 GCA_035531315.1 Rectinemataceae bacterium | reverse complement strand
GTTGATGGTGACGCTCTTCATGAGCTCGGCCACGATCTCCTTGGGGTCGTGGTGCTTGCCAGCCTTGAGGGCCTCGATGGAGCGGCTCGGATATATGACGAGGCGTGTGTAGGCCTCCGAAAAGGCGGCCACGACGGGGCTTGCCTCGTTGAGTTTTATCCCCGCTATCGCGACCAGGGCGTCGGCTATGGCGCGGCCCCTCTCGCCCTCCTTCCGGAGGAGGTAATGGAGTATGGGAAGGTCGAAATTGGAGAAATGCTCGAGGAGGAGGAGGCATGGCTCCCCGGCCTTGGCCGCCTCGAAGAGGCTTTCGATATGCTCGAAATTCCGTACGCCCGAACCGGGGAGGAGATAGGCCTCGATGATCTGGTCGATGAAGGGCAGGATCTCCGCGTTTCCCTCCTGATAGACGTTATGCTCCCCCACCTCGAGCTGGGCCCTCGAATGGGCCATCATCTTCATGAGGTGTTCGCGGTACTTCGCGCTGATCGCTTCCATTTCTGCTCCTCGTGCCTCGGCCCCTCGACGGCGACCGACGGCGGGCCACACGGCCCCGGCTGGTCCTGTCTCAGTATCCGTCGGACATCGAACGATTGACGTCCTTTTGGTAGAGTTCCTGATAGACGTAGCTTCTCGTCTTGAGCTTTTCCTTGATCGCGGGAGAGAAGGGCATGAGGCGCCAGAAGAAGGCCCGGACCTCCTTGTCCAGCTTCTGTATGCCCTCGCTCTCCTTCGTCACCCAGATCATGTAGTCCTGGATGAAGAACTCCTTCACGTCGCCCTTGATCTTCTTCGCCGTGAACCACTGGTAGTAATTGCCGGTGAGTCCCTCTTCCATCCAATAATACGAGGCCTTTTCCTTGGCTACCTGCCAGCGAAGGTCGGCGACGGCGTAGAGCACGGCCTCGTTGAGGTTCTTCGGATAGAGGGGGATGGCGACGCGGCCTCGGCTCGAGGCGCGGTTGAAGCGGTCGAAGGGTTCCCAGCAGACGCCCGTGTCCCCGTAGCAGGGCACGAGGATGATAAAGGGCACGATCCTGTTGAGGGCGTTCTTGTAGGGGCGCATGAAGGCCTGCACGTCGACGCTCTCGATCCAGCCCAGGATCTTGATCACGTTCTCGCGCGTCGCCACGTCGCGGATCGAGCCGTGGAAGTATTCCTTCATCAGCATGGGGAAGTGGTTCCCCTGGCGGCCGATGCTCATCTTGAGCATCTGTTTGACCGTCTCGAACTCCTGGGCGACCGTCTGGAGGTCGGCCTTGGAGTCGCCGCCGAGATCCTTGGCCTTGTCCATGACGGCCTCGAGTTCCTCGCTGGCGTCCTGGAATTCCCCGATGCTCTGGGCGAGCGCCTTGTCCGCGGCCATCATCTTGCGGAGTATGTCCATGACCTCCGAGGCGGTCTTTTTCTGCTCCTCGGTATAGGGCGCGGGGACATGGAGGAGGCCGGGCTGGCTGTTGTGGGTCCTGATGAGGTCGATGCGCGACACGAGGGCCGATTCGAGGTTCTTGCGTTCCTCGGCCTTGGTCTTGAGGATGCCCTCGATGGCGTCGCGTTTTCCCTGGGCCTTCTGGAGGGAGGCGTTTATCTTCGATTTATCGTCGCCGCGGCTCGTCTTCACCTCGTCGGTCGAGCTCGCCTTTATTTGCCCAGTGGCGACGGCCTTGATCCATTCGTCGACGTAATAGATGGGCTCGTCGTATTCTTTTTCGAAGACGATCTTGCCGATCATCTCCTTCTGTTCGGGGGTGAGGGCAGTCGGCAGCAGGGTCCCGAATCGCACCAGAAGCTTTTTCGGAAGGGCGGCGGTCGAGGGGATGGAGTGGAGGGCCACCTTCGCGGCCAGATACCACCAGGAGGATATCAACTGCTGGCGATAGATGCCCCGATCCTTGGGGTCGGCGGTCTTGAGGAATTTCGCGAGGAGTTCGTGGACCTTTTGCGCCTCCTCCCCTTCGTTGGCGAGGGCCTTCTTGTAGAACTCCGGATCGGCGAAGTAATCCACGGGCTTGTCGGACTCGAACTTCGCGACGGTCGGGAATCCCTTTTTGCTGAGGTCGACCCCGAACTCGCCCCGTCCGTGGGACTCGCCGCCCGCATCGAGCTCTCCGAAGAGGGTGTCGAAGTCGGGAGTCGAGGGGCCCGACTGACCGGCCATCTGCATGGCGGGGCCGGACTTGGCCCCAGGACTGACTTTTCCGATTCCGCCTCCGAGGAGAGCGGCTATTTCGGGATCCATATCATCGGACACGGCTCCTCCTCCCGGCCTTGGGCGCGCTACAGGGGAACCACAAGGTTCCGTGATGCATACTCGATTCTAAAGAGAGGGAGCATGACGATCAAGATGAACGTGTCACGCAATTTACGATATTGACACGTTGCCGTTTTTTCTCCTATAGTGCCCTCGCTTCGGGGGTGTAGCTCAGTTGGCTAGAGCGCTTGAATGGCATTCAAGAGGTCGTCGGTTCAATTCCGATCACCTCCACGAAAGTAAGTTCAACTCCTAAAAAGAGTTAGAACGAGAGGTCCACCGAGAAACGGAGACCGCCTATCACCGATTTACCGTCCGTGTTACCGCGCGGCTGGGGGTCTGTATGGCGCGTTCTCCGTTTCGTGTTTACAAGAGGGAATCGAAAGATCGAGCGACGGGAAAAACCGTCATTCGGTTCAATGCCCGGTTTTTCGCCGAGGATGGGTCAATTCTTCGGACGAAGACCCTCGATGCTACCTCGGCGACGAGGGCTGTCCTGGAGGCGAAGGCCTTATTGGAGAAGTCGGGGACCGCGACGGCCGACCCTTACGTCGTCGACTACCTCCAGCAATTCTGGAGCCCGGACAGCGACTACGCTTTGACGAAAAAGCGCAACGGCAAGCCTTTGTCGATCGGTTACATAAGGATATCCGCATATCTCGTCGGGAAGCATCTTGCCGAGCCGCTAAAGACGACCAGGCTCTCTAGCCTCGGCGTTCCCCAAATAGAGAAAATTCTGAACGCCATGGCCGAGCGAGGGTCAAGCGGCAGGACACAGAATGCCGTCATCGCGGCCCTGCGCGTGCCTGTGACCCATTGGGCGCGCCAGCATCGGGCAGCCGACCCCCTGGAGTACCTGAGCAAGTCGGCCGACACGCCCCGCGCTCGCGGGACCCTGTCCCTCGACGAGATAAGGAAGATCATCGCCATCGACGACGAGAGCCCGCGCGTTGTGGCTGCCGTCCTCCTCGGTGCCCTGTGCGGGCTCAGGCTGGGCGAGGCGCGCGGCCTCCAGTGGGCCGACATCGACCGCGACGCGAAGACCGTCCATGTCCAAAGCAATTGGGTTGAAGGGGAGTCGGCGCTAAAGGGGCCGAAGTGCGGGAGCCGCCGCGACGTTCCGCTTCCCGACCCCGTCCTCGAAGCTCTCGACCTATGCGTGAGGGAAGCCCCGTACACGCCGACTTTCGCCCTATGGAACGAAGCGAAGGTCAATCTGCCTTTCTCGAAGAAGGCTATCGAGGGGGGCCTCGCCCGAGTCCTACGCCGCATCGGCATAGACGACCAGGCGCAGGTCGACAGGAATCTCGTTTTCCACGGTTTGCGGCACCTCTTCGTTTCGCTTTCCCGCGCGACAGGCCTTCCCGATTTCGCGGTAATGAGGCTGGCCGGTCACAAGAGCGCCGCCATGATGGAGCACTATTCGCACTCCGACAACGTCGTCGACTTCGCCGATGCCCGCGAGCGCATGGCCACCGCCTTAGCGCCTAAGCCCGCGAAGATTGGGGGCGCGTCATGATCGAAACATTGAAGCGTGCCCTCGCCGAAGCCGAGGCCGATCCTTGCGCCTTCGCGCAGGGCAGGGCCTCCGCCTTGCGTTTCGCTCTCGCCATGATCAGCGACGAGGCCGCCGAATTGGCGCGGCTCCGGGCGGAGATGGCCAACGTCCGGCGACTCTGCGATACTTCGCTAGAATAGATTTCCTCGCCCACCTCCGCCGCCTGCCACCTCCCCGGACAGGCGGCTTTTTATGGGCGAGTTTCTGGAGTCGCTAAAAGGCGACTATCCCGCCGGGACAGTGGACGAAAAAACAGTTCGCAATGTTAAAGGCGAGTCCACTGCGGATATTCCGCAGTCAACCAAGACTCAGGGCCGCGACGGTCGCACCATCAACACCGCCAACATCGGCAAGGCCCGAGCCCCCGCCCCCGTCGTCAACGAAATGCCGCTCGAAAGTACCTTCGAGGTTGTACCACAACGTACAACCACTAGCATTCACGGCTAGTGAATCTGCGTTGTAATTCATTGTAGCGTAAGGCACGAGCCTTCCCGTGATACCGTCGTTTGA
Source organism: Rectinemataceae bacterium (assembly GCA_035531315.1). Taxonomy (GTDB): domain Bacteria; phylum Spirochaetota; class Spirochaetia; order Treponematales; family Rectinemataceae; genus CAIJMU01. Next base: position 1,433 of record DATKTD010000175.1, on the reverse strand, counting down.
CTATGTAGGTGGATTAAGCTTATATCAGGGATTATCGCAATTGCGTCTTGACATCTGCCTTGTGAAGGAATATCTTCTCTTCCGGAACGTCGTGATGACGTCCGGAGCACGGCATGAACCTAGTTTCTACAATTCGTAGGGAGCAATCCCGAATCGTACCGAGAGGACGCATCTTACCGCCATGGGAAACCGTGGCGAGAGGGGCGTCCTTTTTCGTGTTTGGAGGTTCTAGGCTCGCCTGAACGGATTCGGGCGTGGAATCGAGCGTCGCGATGACGCGCGGAGGAAGGGCGAAGGATCGCCGAGGAGCATTTCATGGGAAAATTGATTTCAATTGCGCAGGTAGCCGAACGGCTGGGCCTGGCGCGCATCACGGTCTACAGGATGGCCGAGGATGGGAGGATTCCAAGCGTCAAACTTGGATCGCGTCGCCTGATCGCCGAGGAGACGGTTGCCAAGATCGTCGCTTCGGCCTTACCCGAAGGGGTCTAAGGTGAACGGCGCTACCGATCGCGGAGCCGCCATCCTGGACTCTCTCCTTCCGGAACTCCGCAAACTTTTCAAAGACATTCCGCAATTCGGAGAACTCACCTTCACTGCCTGCTTTTACGAGGGTGAGGTCGTGCGAATCGAACAAGGTGCCACGATTAGCCGGAAGCTGCCTCCAAAGGCGGCCAGAACGTGAGTACCACACAGATTGATTTTGAATTAGCGGCCAACGTCAAGGAACTCGCCCTCATCTTGAAGGGTCTCGCCGAAGACGCGCCTCCCGAACTCAAAGAAGTTGCCCGCCGCCTCCGCGAAGGCAAGCTCTCAGGCCACGACCTGTTGCAGGTTCGGGCTGTTGCAAGCGATTACCACGAAAAGGTCGCTGGCTACGTGGAAGCCGGAGTCAACCCGGCCACGATGGCCACGGTGATGGCTCGCGCGTTGTCCGAGGGGAGCTCGCATAGCCTCGGCCCGGACCCAGGGCACAAGTTTGGTGCCGCTGAGGTTGGCGAGGCGATAGCGACATTGAAGGCAGGGGAAGCGCTGCACGCTCGCGCCTTAAGGCTTCCCAAGATCATTACTGGGCGTGACCTCATGGCCGCCGACTATGGGCCGACGCGCGATACTGTTGAAGGCCTCTTGCCTGAGTCCGGTCTCGTGACACTTACGGCAGGCAAGGCGAATGGAAAGACCCTCTTATGGATGCAAGGCGCTCTTGCTATCGGCTCCGGCAAGCCGTGGCTGGGCCGCAATACGATGCAATCAAAGGTTATTTTCATCGAATTGGAACTTAGGCCGAAAACGCTTCAGAAACGATTTATGCAGATGGGAGTGGCGGAGCCTGTCGGCGTCGACTTCGTATCGGAATGGTCGAAGGGGGAAGAGGCTGTCCGCGACCTGGAGGCGGCTTTCTCTCTCGGCTATCGTGTTGCGATTCTAGACGT
>DATKTD010000174.1:0-18698 GCA_035531315.1 Rectinemataceae bacterium | reverse complement strand
GAGGCGAATCCGAGGGGGATCAGGAGCCAGACAATGACGCCCACGGCGTCGATAAAGCCGCGATATCTCGCCGTGCGGAGGCCGAGGCTCTGGAAGAGAGCCTGAAATCCGTGATTGAGGTGAAAGCCGAGGATCACGAAGAGTATCTCGTAGAGGACGATCGTGACGGGATTGCCGAAGGCCTGGGCCACGAGGACGAACATGTCCACCGGGTGCCCCGCGAAGCGGCTGGCGATGAAGAACTGGATGAGGTGCCAGACGAGGAAGGCGAGAATGGCCACGCCGGTGTAGATGGAAAGGCGCGACGAAAGCTTGATCGTCTTCGAGGTGCCCTTCACGTAGTAGGCCTTGGGGCGGACACGACGGTTCAGCAGCCACACGAGGCCGCCGAGAAGGAGATGTAGCAGGAATCCGCCGAAGAGGACCAACTCGATCGGCCTGACGATCGGGAAGGTGCCGAGGAATTCGGCGAAACTGGAAAAGCTGCCTCGCGATCCTTCAAAAAGGAAGAGATTCATCGTGAGGTGGAACATCAAGAAACTGACAAGGAAGAAGCCCGTCAGGGCCATGAGCAGTTTCTTGCCTACGGAGGAAGAGAGGAATCGAAGAGCTCCTAACATCCTGTGGCCTTTTTCCCGGCGCGCCAGATTGGCAAACGCCGGCTTGATTGGGGTAATAATCGGAGTATCACGGAAGGGCTATGTTCGCAAGCGAAAAACCACCACTCGAAGAAAATGTATCATTATATTATTATAGATAGTTAAAACTCCCATCGACACCGCACTTCAGCGGCTTCCGGTCCCCGCGAGGATGATGAGACCGGCATCGCGGAGCCGCGACAGGGTCTTGGGATCCAGGCCGGATCCCTCGACGAAATACTGAAAATCGAGGCCCTCCGGATGGGCGGCAAGTTCCCCGATCGCCCGCTGGACCTGGTCCATATCGCCAACCTTGAGGTTTTCGAGCTCCCCCCGGAAGGCCCAGCGCAGGGCCGTCGCTTCGCCCCCCTTCCCGGGAGCCTGGGCCGCAAGGGGCAGTCCGGCTATCCAGTAGACGCGCCCCTCGGAAGGAAGGGCCCTCGAGTCGATCTCCTTCTCGGCGGCGGCGATAAGAGCCTCGACGCGGCTTACCCCGTCCGGGCCTGTCCCGGCCTGGGAATTGCCGCCCCCCCTCTTCTCGCTACCCTCCCCCTTCCTTTTCTTCGAGCCGAGACCGGGCCATTCCCGGGCCGGCCTATCGAGTTCCTCGCCCTCCATCCAGGCGCCGAGGGCGGCATCGAGAGCCTCGCCATAAGCGTCGTAGTCGCCCTCTCCCTCGAACTCGAGGTCATTGGCGGCGAAGGCTCCGCCTCGATCTATGGGATGGAGGCCTGGCCGTATGCCCGCCCGCCATTCGGCATACATTCGCGAATGCCGGGTCAGGACAAAACGGTGCCAGAAGGCCGAATCGACGAGGCCGGCGGCAAAGAGGCCGCGCACAAAGTCGGCGCTCTCGACGATGTCCGCCTCGTCCTGCCCCGGAAAGCCATAGATGAGGTAGGAATGGACGAGGACGCCGGCCCGCCTGAAAGCGACGAGACAGCGCACGAGACCGGCGAGGTCGAAGCCCTTGTCGGTCATCGCCAGGCCACCCTCCGTGGCCACCTCGATGCCGCCCGATACCGCGACGAGACCCGAGGCCGCCAGGAGCTCGATGCGCTCTGGGGTCCAGGAGGCGTCGAAACGGACATTGCCCCAAAAATGCCAGGGCGAAAGGCCGCCGGCTGCCCGGCGGCGGTTCTCCTCGGCGAAGGCGAGGAGGCGGGCGACGGGCAGGGCCTCGTCGACGAAGTGGATCCCATAAAGCCCCGTCCCGGCCGAGGCGGCGGCCATGGCGGCGACGAGGGGGGCGAGGTCGGCGCCTCGGTACTCGCGCACATAGTCGAGCTCCGTGTCGCAGAAGGAACAGCGTTTCCAATAGCAGCCCTGGGCAAGGCGATACTTGAGCCAGGGACTCTCCGACCAGAGACGGTGCATGGGATTGGTCGAATCGAGGGGACGGAGGTAGCGCGAGGGATCGAGGCCACGATAATCGGGATGGGCGACGCGCAGGGCCAGGGCATCGAGCTCCTTGGCCTTTGCCGCGGTCCGGGCATCGGCGGCGACGACCACACGGGGATGAAAGGCGGCCGCCTCTCCGGCGCAGCCCCATTCCGTGGCGGCCAGGTCCCCCTCGGGAAAACCCGCGGCGACGATGCGACCCCCGCGGAGCGCCATGGTCCTGTAGAGGGAGGAGGCCGGCAGCCCCTCGGCCCGCCCACCTTCCTCGAGACCTACGATGATGGAGGCGAGGGCCCCATAGCCCGCGTCGAAGCAGAGGAAATCGCAGAAATTGAAGATGGCCGGGTCCCTGAGGCCGCGGAGCTCGGTCGAGACATAGCCACCGCCCAGGACAATCGTCGCGGCGGGGCCGAAGGCGGCGCGGGCTTCCGAGGCGGCGACAAGGGCCCCGACCAAACTGCCGGGAAAGGGGATGCTGAGAAGGACGAGATCCGGCCGGGGGAGGCCGGTCCGCCCCTCCTCGAGGCGGCCCAGGAAACGCTCCCTCAACCAGGGCCGATACAGCTCCTTCATGATCCAGGACGAATCGAGGGAGGAGGCGACCTCGCCGAAGTCGTCGCGACTCCGCCCGAGGCGCTCGCCGTATTGGATCGTGCCGAAGTCCTGGTCGACAACCTGGCTCAGGAGGTCGCCCAGGTCCTCGAGGATGAGGGAGGCTAAAAGTGAAGCGTCCTCCGGCCCCGGCCTCCCCCCCCTCGATTCGAGGAGGGACTCGACGCGAGCACCACGGGGAAATTCGGCGGCGGCCGAAAGCCTGTGCGCGAAGGCGGGATCGGCCCCCGACAGCCAGGCGACCACCGGTCCTATCCAGGCCTCGTACAGCCCGCGATAGGAGAGATAGCGATCGACCTCGTCCTCGCTCCCCTCGGGTATCCGGCCCAGCTCGCGGCGGGACCCTATTTCATCGAAAAGAGACGAGAGCCCCTCTCGCGAAAAAAGGAGGCGGTAGAGCTCGATCGAATGGTCTTCGACCTCGACCTCGTGGCCGCGACTTCGCAGCCACGCGCCGAGGTAGTGGACGGCCGGATAGGGAGCGTTGAGTTGGACGAAGGGGGATTGGATGAGGAGGGCGCGCATCCGTGAAGTATAGCGCCGGGGCCCGAGCCGGCCTATTCTGTGGCGATAAAGCGATGGAATACCAAATCGTTTCGCCCGGATCCGCCGCGGGCCTCGCCTTCGCCCTCGAGCGCAATGGCCTCGAACGGGGGTCTTCCCTTTCCCTTCCTCCCGCCCCTTCCCTAGTCTACCTCCGTTCCGGCCTTCTAGGCCCCGCCCAAGGAGGCATTCCCGGCCATGATGTCTGGAGGCAGGGCCAGGTCCTTGCCCGCCCCCTCTCCGCCCTGGTCTCCTTCGTTGCCAGGCAAGGCTCCGAAATCGACAGCCTCAGCTTCCCAGGCCAGCCCCGGCCACAATTCTTGGCCCGCTTCGGCGCCGGAGCGGGGGCCGGAGCAAGCCTTGCCGCCGATGGCACATTGGACGAGGGCGAAACCCTGTGGAGCGGGCCACCACGCCTCCTCACTCTTTCCGAGAGCGGTCGCGGCATCCTCGAAGGAGCCTTGGCCATCCTCGGCTCCCTAGCGGCCTCCTCCGCCGAAGAGGCGCGTCGGCCGCCTCGCCCCACCCTCGACCTCATAGCGGCGGCCGCCCTCACCCAGATCCTCGGCCTCTTCGCCTCGGCGGCGGCCCAGGACCAGGCTCCGGCCTCCGGCGAAGCATGGACCGTCGCCGATGTCGTCGCCTGGATCGACGAGCATTATGAGGAGAGTTTCTCCCTCGACGAGATGGTGAGGCGCTGCGCCATGAACACGAGCGACTTTTCCCGCCGCTTCAAGGAATTCGCCGGCTTCCCCCTCTTCGAGTACCTCAATCGACGTCGCGTGTCGCGCGCCGCCCTCCTTCTCAAAAACGGGGAGCTCCCGATCATCGAGGTAGCCTATTCGGTCGGCTACAACAACCTCTCCTTTTTCAACCGCTATTTCCTTCGGCTAATGGGCCGAAGCCCCGGCGAATATCGACGCCTCCACCGCTGAGCCCAGGCCTTCCGCAAAATAGTGCCACGCCCCGGACGAGGAAATTCAAAATCGTGCAAGAGCCATGCGCCGAAGGTCCCTATCCTTGGTAAGACAAGGAGGTCGATATGGGCGGAAGGGATGGCGGCGGAGCGGGCGACTTTGGGGACTTCCTCATCCTGAAGACCGATCTGGTCATGGCGGAAAGGGATATTTCCCCCCTCGAGATCGCGCGGGCAAGGCGGGCAGGTCGGATCGAACTCGCCGGCCCCCCCGATGGAGATCTCAGCCTCGAGGTCGGAGGCAGGGCCATCGCGACGGGAAGGATCGTCAAGCGCGGCGGTCGGCACTTCTTCAAAGTGCAAGGACTCTTCGACAAGGCGGAGGAGGCGAGAAGATGAAGACGGGAACGATAGACGATGTCCAGGTGAGGCTCGAGGTCGTACTCGGCGAGGCGAGCCTGAGCGTAAAAGAACTTGCCTCGCTCCGGAGCGGCCGCATCGTTGAACTAGAATCGATCTGCGGCGAGCCCGTGGAACTCCGTGCCTCGGGCCAACTCGTCGCTCGCGGCGAAGTGGTGGTGCTCGACGAAAAATTCGGGATCAGGGTTACGGAACTCGCCGGAACGGGGGCTCATCATGAGTGATGCGCAGCAAGAGTCCCTTGTTCCCGGAAGGGAAATCCTCGGCAGGCATATCTTTGCCGACAGGGACTGCCGCGTCCTCCGCTATGACTTCAAGCGCCCCGACAAGGTTTCCAAAGAACAGATAGTCAGCATTCGCATCATGCACGATACCTTCGCGCGCCTCGCCAAGCTCCGACTGTCTTCCCTGCTTCGCGTAGGCTGCGAGGTTTCCCTCTCCCTGGTCGATCAGATGACCTACGGCGAGTTCATGCAGGGCCTTCCCTCGAAGGCTAGCCTGGCCACTATCGCGCTCAAGCCCCTCGTCGGGAACGGCCTCCTCCACCTCGATGCGGCCCTGAGCGGTTTCATCCTCGAAAGGCTTTTCGGGGCTGGGCTGGGAGACGCCGAGGCGGCGGGCGCGGCTCCCTATCCCGAAGACCTCACCGACATCGAATGCACCGCCCTCGAGGAGGCTGTCCGAAGCCTCCTGCCTGACCTGACCCGGGGCTGGGAGGAGGTCGAAATTCTCGATCCCTCGCTCGTGGCCATCGAGACCGACCCGGCATTCTGTCAGATAGTCCCCCCCACCGAGATGATCATCCTCGTCGGCCTCGAGGTCGACATCGGCCAGCTGAAGGGTCATATCGACCTCGTATACCCCTTTATCGCCATCGAGGCGATCATCAATAGACTCTCCGCCCAATATTGGTACGACTCGGCGAAGGGACAGAGTCTCGCCTCGGTTCCGAGCTCCTCCTTCGCCTACCGGATGGAGGCGCCGGCTTCCCTCCTCTTCGAAGGGAGGCCCCTCTCCATCGGCGAGCTTCGCTCCCTTCGAAGGGGAAGCCTCGTCGCGATTCCCGGCCTCGACGAGGGCCTGGGCCGTCTGCGCGCGGGAGACAGATTGGTGGCGCGGCTCCGCCTTTTGGAATCGAAGCCTGCCGGTCCCTACCGCCTCGAAATGCTCCCGAGCGATGCCGAAGCGGGACCAGGGGAGGTCTCCGAGCCCGGCTCCGATGCGGCCGGGGCAACAACCGCTTTGAGGCTGAGCCTTGCCGGCCTCGAAGCCAGTCTCGCGTCGATCGGCGCCGGGCTAAAGGCCGGCTTCTCGGGTCTGGGCGAACGCATTGGAACCCTTGAGGGCAGACAGGAGGCCCTCGCCGACAGACTCCTCTTCGGGCAGTCGGATCTTCATCGCGACGAGGCCAGGGGAGACGGGAGGCCCTTCTCGTCCCTGGCTTCCCTCCCCGCCGAGGCCCTCGCCCTTTTTCTCGGAAGCGAGCGGCCCCAGGTCGCCGCCCTCGTCCTTGCCTGGCTCGACGACCAGCAGGCCTCGGCGGTCCTCGACAACCTGCCCGAATCGGGACAGGCCGAGACGATCCGCCGCCTCTCGACAATGGAAGCCTCGCAGCCGCTCGTCTTATCCGCCGTCGAGAGGGTTCTCGCTACAAAGCTCTCCACCATCGGCAAAGAGAGGCAGACGCCAGGTGGATTGTCCAAAATCGTCGGCCTTCTCAACCTTTCGCGGAGGGCCACGGAACGAAGAGTGATAGAGAGCCTTCAGGCGTGGTCTCCAGCCCTCGCGGAGGAGATCAAAAAGAACATGTTCGTCTTCGAGGACATCTCCCTCCTCGACGCGGAGTCTATCGTCTGCCTTCTCGAGCGGGTCTCGGAAGAAGACCTCGTCCTCGCCCTCAAGCCCCTCGACCCCTCCATTCGCGCGAAGGTGCTCGGACGCTTCGCCAAGGCCGCGGGGGCTCGCCTGCTCGCAAAGGTCGAGGCCATGGGGCGGGTGCGCCTCTCGGAATGCGATGCCGCCGGCCAGCGCATCGTCGCCGTGGTTCGATCCCTCGAGGAAGAGGGTCTCATCGAGCTGTCGCGCGAGGCCTCCTCGTCTTGAAGTCCTAATCGGGGGACGCGGATTTAATAAAAGGATTCTCCCCTAACTTGACACTCTTCCCTATCTAACATAGGTTACATCTAACCTATGTTAGATAGGAACATGCAAACCAAGGGGACCCCTATGTCCATACGTCACGCAATTTTAGGATTCCTCTCCAGGCAGCCCTACACCGGCTATGAGCTCAAGAAACTCTTCGCCGACGCCCTGTCATTCCACTGGTCGGGAAATAACAACCAGATCTACGGGGCACTCATCGACCTGCATGGTTCCGGCGCGGTCACCATCGAGATCCTGCAACAGGAAAAACTGCCCGCGCGCAAGGTCTATACGATCACCGACCAGGGGCGCGAAGAGCTTCGCGCCTGGGTGCTCTCCGAACCCGAATTGCCCGTTCCCCGTGTCATGGCGCGAACGCAGTTGGCCTGGGCGGAGTGTCTTTCGCCCAAGGAGCTCGGTGAGCTTCTCGTAACTTACAGGCGCAAGCTCGAGGACCAGATCCTCATGTATCGCGAGACTCTCAGGCGAAAACCTCGCGGCCCCGCTCGGAGCCCGCGTGAGGAGCTGATCTGGAGGAGCCTCGATGAGGGGGCTGTCGCCTACTACGAAGGGGAGCTGGCCTGGGTCGAGGGCCTGCGCGACGCCCTGGCCGCCCTTCCGACAGCCGTTGATGGGGTGGGGGGCGTGGCTGGGGACGGAACGGACGGCGGGGCATGAAGGCGCCAAAGGCGCGGGAAGGGGGAAAATCATGGCAATCACGGCGAAGGACATCAAGGCACTGAGGCAGAAGACCGGCGCGGGCATGATGGCCTGCAAGCGAGCCCTCGAGGAGAGCGGCGGTGACGAGGGAGGGGCCGAGGCCCTGCTCAAGGAAAGGGGACTCGTCGAGGTCGAAAAGCGGGCGGATCGCGCGACCCTCGAAGGGCGCGTCTTCGTCCATCAGGATGAGGGGAAGGCCGCCCTCCTGGCCCTCGCCTGCGAGACCGACTTCGTCGCGCGCAACGAGCTTTTCGTCGCGGCGGGAGCGCGGATGGCCGCCCTGGCCTGCGCCGGGGCCCTTCGAGGCCCGGACTCCGCGATCGAGGCCCTCGTCTCCGAGCTGGCCGGACTCATCAAGGAGAACATCGCCGTAAAGGGGATGGCCTTTTTCGAGGCCGGCCCCGATGAGAGCCTCGACGCCTACGTGCATGGCGAGGGCGGCATCGGCGTCGTCGTGAAAGCGAGCATCGGGGCTAGGGGGCAGCCGGGAAGCCGGACGATCTCGCCCTTCCTCCATGACCTGGCCCTCCATGTCGCGGCCTTCGACCCCCTGTATGTCGAAGAGTCGAAGATCCCGGAATCCTACCGGCAGGAAAGGGAGGCCGCCTTCAGGGAGGAGATGGCCGAAGACCAAAGGCTGCGGGGAAAGCCCGAAAAGATGCTCGAGGGGATCCTCTCCGGAAAGCTGCGGAAGCATTTCGCCTCGATAAGCCTCCTGGACCAGAATTTCGTCAAGGACGAGACAATTTCGGTCGCCGAGGCACTTCGAAGACAGGCTGCCGAGGCCGGCATAGCCTTCTCGATAACAGACTTCGCCAGGCTTTCAATCAAGCAATAGACGGGAGGGCGGCCTGGGCGAGGGTCCAGGCGCCGCAGCCCCCCCGAGGCTCCGCTCTCAAGGCGGGCCCTGTCTCGGCATGACCTGACGAAACGGGCATCCATTGACCGACCAATTACATTTGCAACCATACTACCTTGACTATCGTAGTACTTCGTCGTATTGTGAGCACACGAGGTACTGAGGTGAGCGAGAACATGATTACATCCGACCTGCTGCGTGGGCATACCGACACCATGGTCCTGCGTCTCCTGTCGGAGGCAGATCGCTACGGCTACGAGATCGTGAAGCTTATTGCGGAGCGCTCGGGCGGGGAGTACGAACTCAAGGAAGCGACCATGTACTCCAGCGTGCGGCGGCTCGAGATGGACGGCGACATCGAGTGGTATTGGGGCGACGAATCCCAGGGCGGGCGACGCAAGTATTTCCGGATAACCGAAAAGGGCAAGGCGACCTACGGGGCGAACAAGGGCAATTGGGAGTATGCGAAACGCGTACTCGACAAACTTCTGTGAAAAGGGGAATCGGTATGAACGATAGACTAGAGGCTTATGTGAACGGCGTTTTCGCGCCCTACGACGGGGTCAAGAGCGTCGCCGAACTCAAGGCCGACCTGGGGGCCGATCTGCAGGAACGCTTCCAGGAACTCAAGACCGAGGGCAAGGACGACGCGACGGCCTTCGAATTGACCATAGCCGGCGTCGGCGACATCGAACAGACGGTATTGGAGCTGGCCAATTCCTCCCGCTCCCTGGAAAGGCAGGTCCTGATCAACTTCAGCGCCAACAACCTGCCGGGCACCGATTTCGCGGGTGTCGTAGCCCACAACGCGAAGTTCCACGCCGCGGCCCTGCGCGGCTCCGACTTCTCCCGCGCCGATCTGACAGGAAGCGGCTTCAAAGCCAGCGATCTTCGGGAAGCGAAATTCGACGGCGCAAATCTGACGGACTGCAGCTTCTACACCCTGGATCTCTCGGACGCGAGCTTCATGAAGACGACCCTCGTAAGGACCGAATTCTACGCGTCGGGGCTTGGCGGGACAAAGTTCGCCGAGGTGAAATTCGTCGACGCGAAACTTGCGGCAAGCGACCTCAGGAAGACGGTCTTCGAGAAGTGCGCATTCTCCGGAGTGGACTTCAAAAACTGCGACATGAGGGGCATGCGTCTGGACGGCCTGAGCTTCGTCGGGGTCAGGTTCGACGGGGCGGCCTTGGACGATGCCACCTTCAAGGGCGCGACCCTGAGGAATGTGGCCTTCCGCCCGGCCTTCTCATTGACCAACAAGAAGGCCCGCGCCATGAAGACCATCAACTTCGACGGCGCGATCATGGACAAATTGACCCATGCCTCGCTCAAGGGACAGATGCTCGATTTCGACCTGTCCAAGGTCACCATCATCTAGATGGCGGAGAAATCAAAAATGGAAGACCAGGCCATCCAAGTACGGGGACTGCAAAAGTCCTACAAGAGGCTCCAGGTCCTGAAAGGAGTCGATCTCGAGGTCGAACGAGGCAGCGTCTTCGCCCTGCTCGGTTCCAACGGGGCGGGCAAGACGACGATCATCAAGATACTCGCGACATTGCTGAAGCCGGAGGGCGGATCCGCCATCGTCAACGGCTTCGACGTCGTGGCCCAGCCTGATGCCGTGCGGCGGTCGATCAGTCTGATCGCGGGCAGTTTGCCGCCGTGGACGAGATCCTGACCGGACGGGAAAATCTGCTGCTGATCGCCAAATTGCGGCACCTCGAGGCTCCTCGTGGCACTGATCCTGGGCTTCCGCCCCTCGGCGGGACCGCAGGCTTGGCTGGCCGTCGCCGGCATCCTCGCGCTCTTCACGCTGGCCCTGACCTGGTGCCTCGGGATTCTGGTCCTCGCCTATTCGATCGCGATGCGGAGCTACAAACTCAAGGCGGCCTGAAGCTCCGGGAAGGCCTCCGCCTCGATAAGGCTGCGCGGCTCATGTGTCCATGCCGCCTCAAGGCGAAAGGCAGCATATTGGATATGATGGGGAGGAAAGAAGCGGAGCCCGCCGCTCGCGCGGCATAGGGGGCCGAAATGGGGCCGGGTCGGTCCCGTCTTCCGGGGAGGGGATGAAGTGAAGTCGTATACCCAGGAACTCTGGTTCGAGACGAGGAAGCGTCTCGAGTTCATCGATATAACCGACCGGGTCGAAGAGGCCCTCGGGGAGTCCGGCGTCGAGGAGGGGCTCTGCCTCGTCAACGCCATGCACATCACGGCGAGCGTCTTCGTCAACGACGCCGAATCGGGGCTCCACGCCGATTTCGCCGAATGGCTCGAAACGATCGCCCCCCACGAGCCGGTCTCCTCCTACCGCCATAATGTCGGGGAGGACAACGCCGATGCCCACATCAAGCGCCAGATCTTCGGGCGCGAGGTCGTCGTGGCCATCACGAAGGGCACGCTTCATTTCGGACCCTGGGAGCGGATCTTCTACGGCGAATTCGATGGCCGGCGCCGCAAGCGGGTCCTCGTCAAGATAATCGGGGAGTAGACGGGACTTCGTCGTTGCTTCCGGCCGGAATTTCCGCCAGTATCCTGTCCATGGATAGCAACCCTAAAAGCGATGCCGCAAGCCGCCACCGCCCCTCCCTCGATCGGATCGTCAGGGCCCCCCTCGATTTCATTGCCATCCTCGCGGCGGCCGTGGTGGTCATCCTCCCCTTCGCCGACCTCATTTCCGCAAGGCTTTTCTACAAGCCGATACCCCAGGCCGGAACCTTCGTCGACCATGCCATCCTGGTCCTCGCCTTCGTCGCCGCCGCCCTCGCCTCCCTGGACAAGCGCCATCTCGCCCTCGGTCGAGTCGAGGGCGAGGGAAGGACGAAGGATGAGGGCACTTTTCGCCTCATCCTCGAATCCATCGCCGAGACCCTTTCGACCACGACCCAGGCCGCCCTTTTCTGGGCCTCCCTCTCCCTCGTCTTCATCGGTTTCGACCCGGGCAACTCGATCTGGGGCATACCGATCCGCGTCTACGCGGCCGTCATTCCCCTCGGATTCCTCCTCATGTCCGCCTTTTCCGTCGCGAGGGCGGGAAGCGGGCGGCATGTCGTCCTCTCTCGAACGGCAGCCATCCTCGGCCTCCTTTTCGGCTCCATCCTCGCCTCGTCGAGCATCGCCAACTTCAGCAACGCCGTCTTCGCGACAAGCCCCGCCCTCATCTCAAGCCTTGCTGCCTCGGTCGGTCCCCTGGTTCACGCCTGGATCCTGCCCCTCCTCCTCCTCTACCTCGTCGCGGCCGCCTTCGGCGCCCCCATCTTCACCATCTTGGGGGGAGTCGCCACCCTCCTCTACATCGCCTCCGGGGGGGTCATCGAAAACGCCCCGAGCGAGGCCTATCGCCTCCTCCTCGGCGGTTCCATCTCCGCCCTCCCCCTCTTCGGACTGGCGGGCCTCATCCTCGCCGGCTCCGGCGCCGGCAACCGCCTCGTCGCCGTCTTCCGGGAGTTTTTCGGCTGGGTTCGCGGCGGCGAAGCCATCGCGACGGTCCTTGCCTGCGCCTTCTTCAGCACCTTCACCGGGGTGAACGGCGTCACCATCCTCGCCCTCGGCGGCCTCCTCCTCACCATCCTCTCGCAGTCGGGGATGAACGAGGGCCGGGCCAGGGGCCTCATCACCTCCAGCGGCGATATCGGCCTCCTCCTTCCGCCGAGCGCGGCGATCATCGTCTATGCCGTCAACGCCCAGTTTTCCTATAAGGACGGTCAGGGCTTCGACGTCACCCAGCTCTTCATCGGCGCCATCTTGCCGGGCCTCCTCCTCGTCGCGGGCATGGCGGCCGCCGGCATCCTCCTCTCGCCGGGGAGAAAATCGGGCTATGAACGAAAGACCTTCAACGCGAAGCGGGCCTTCGGCGCCTTGAAACCGGCCTTCCTCGAACTTCTCGTGCCCCTCTTCGCCGTGCTCCTTTTCTTTACCGGCCTCGCGAGCCTTCGCGAGATCGCCGCCTTCTCCGTCCTCTACATCGTGATCGTCGAGGCCCTCGTAAAGCGCGAGTTCGACCTCAAGACCCTCATCGGCGTCCTCCGCAAGGCCATGCCGGTCATCGGCGGCACCCTCATCGTCATCGCCGCGGCGCGAGGCCTTTCCTACTACGTGATCGACTCGGACATAACCACGACCTTCGCCGCCTGGATCCAGGCGAGGGTAACCTCGCCCATCGTCTTCCTCCTCGCCCTCAACGTATTTCTCCTCCTCGTCGGCTGCATCATGGATCTCTACTCCGCCATCCTCGTGGTGTCGCCCTTTGTCATCCCCCTCGGCATTGCCTTCGGCGTCAATCCAGTCCACCTCGGCGTCATCTTCATCATGAACCTCTGTATAGGCTTCCTCACGCCGACGGTGGGCATGAACATCTTCCTCGCGAGCTATGCCTTCAGAAAGCCGGTGATGACCATCGTCAAGGAGACCCTCCCCTTCCTCGGCGTTCAGGCCATCGTCCTCCTCGTGATCACCTACGTGCCCTGGCTTTCCACCGGCATTCTCGGCCTCCTCGGCCGGCTCTAGCCGACAAGCCAGGAGGGCGACAGGGAAATAGCTCTGGATATGGGAGGGAAGTCGGAATCGGGGATCAGGAATCCATCGCTTCCAGCTCAGGCGAAGGCCGGGAGAGGCCAGGATACTCATCGGCCTCATGGCCCTTCTTGCCGAAAAGGAGCCCGAAAAACAGCGCAGCCTGGAGTATCCCGCCGACCTGCCGACGAGGGACGAGGGACAAGCGCATCGACGTCACCGAGGAGGAGGCGCTGACATTGGATTCGCGGGGGCTGCCCCGGATGGAAGCCGGATCCTCGGCCCGAGACGGCTCGAGCCGCGCTTGACCCTCCGGGCCGCGTAGGCGAATACTCGCCCATCATGCGCAAGAAATATCCTATCGGAACGGTCCGGGTTCAGCGCTCGAAGGCGGAGAGGCTCGTCGCCTTCCTTCGCTTCCTCGGCTGGACTGTCGCGGCGATCGCATTGCTGGCCGGCGCCCTCTTCTTCGTTCAGGCCACCTGGCACCCCTTCGACCCCATCCTCGGACAGGTCACCATCGACCTCGAACAGGTCGACTCGGCCCTCTCGCAGAACGCCCTGGGGGGTATCTCCCTCGGCTCCTTCGTGATGGTCCTCGTCGTGGCCGCGGTGCCCCTCGTGGGAAGGGGGGTCAGAAAGAGGCAGTACGCCCTCTCCTATTGGCGGGGCCTCCTGTCGTCGGCAATCTTCCTGGCCTCGGACGGTATGTACCAATTCGTAAAGGGGAAGGGCGTCCTCTACTTCAGCGCGACCATCCTGCTATTCCTCGCCGCCACCATAGTCCTCGTCGAGTTCGTCTCCCGCATCGGCAACCGGGAGGCCGAATCGGACACGAGGACGGAACTCCTCGCCTCGATCGTCTCCGGCCTGAGCTTCGGTCTCATCATCCAGTTCGCGCAGTATCTGCTCGCCTGGATAAAGGCCTACTTCGGGATCGGCT
Organism: Rectinemataceae bacterium; assembly: GCA_035531315.1. Taxonomy (GTDB): domain Bacteria; phylum Spirochaetota; class Spirochaetia; order Treponematales; family Rectinemataceae; genus CAIJMU01. The sequence goes on along the minus strand of DATKTD010000174.1, from coordinate 4,992 downwards.
GATGCCGCCCCGGGCTACTTCGTGACCCCTAGCTCCGCGATGGTCTTCCGGATCGAGGCCGCGTCGGGGGCATCGGGCCAGATTTGCAGGTACTTCGTGAAGGCGGCGACCGCCTCGGCATTGCGATGGAGGTCAAAAGCCAATACGACACCGCGATTGCGGTTCGCGTAGGCGTGAAGCGGATTGATCTGCAAGGCCTTGTCGTAGATCTCGAGGGCCTTTTCTGCTTGGCCCAAATTCCGATAGCAGGTTCCCATGTCGACGCGCACGTCGACATTCGAGGGGTCAAGTTCGAGGGCTCGCTGGTAGGCGATGATCGCCTCGGCGTAGCTGCCCGCATCCATCTGGCTGTTGCCGAGGGAGATCCACCCCTCCTTGGTCGTCGGGGCGACGGCCTGGGAAGGGGCCGGCGCTTGGACCGGGGGGATGGCGAGGGACTGCGACAGGTCCTGAGCCGGAGCCGCGGGGCTTACGAGATCCTGCTTCGCCACGGGGGACTTCTGACAACCCGTGGCTATTAGGGCGACGATCGCGATCGCGATCATGTTTCGTTTCACGTCATATCCTCCATGGGCACGAGCCTCCCTCCTCCGGAACGGGACTTCGCGCGCCTCAGCTTCCGACATAGGAGGCCAGCAGGGCAAGGGTGTTGGCGACGGCCTCGCGATGGCTCCGCTCATAGCCATGGCTGGCGTAGACGCCCGGCCCGACGCAGCCGTGGCGCAGGTCGTGACCTGCCCTAAGGGCGGCACCGGCATCGGATCCGTAGGCCGGATAGATGTCCACGGCGAAGGAGCAGTTGGCCCGCCCCGCGGCCTCCTGAAGGGCAAGGACGACGCTCCTGTCGTAGGGTCCGTTCGAGTCCTTTGCGCAGATCGAGACCATCCTGTCGCTGCAGCCGAGGTCTTCGCCCACGGAACCCATGTCGACGGCGATGAATTCCTCGACGCCGCTCGGCAGGACCGAGCCACCGTGGCCGACTTCCTCCCAGGTCGAAAAAAGGAGGACGAGGCGCCGCGAGGGGACGAGCTTCTTGCGGGCGACCAGCGCGGCGAGGGCGATAAGGATGCCGCTTGAAGCCTTGTCGTCGAGATGCCGGCTCTTGATGAAGCCCGAGGCCGTGAGGACGGGCCGCGCGTCTATGCTGACGAAGTCTCCTGCGGCCACCCCGAGCTTCTTCGTCTCGGCCGCGCTCGACACCGCCTCGTCGAGGAGGAGCTCCATCGTCTCCTCGGTCGGGGCGAGATCCTTGAGCTTGGTGTTGACGTGAACCGAGGCCTCGACGGGTTGGAAGGTGCCGCTCAGGGTCCTGCCGTCGCGAAGGTGGACGAGGCAGGTCTCCCCGACGAGGTAGAGGTCGGGAAAACCGCCGATCTTCGAGTAGCGGATCCTGCCGTTCGGCTTTATCGAGCGAACCATGGCCCCGAGGGTATCGACATGGGAGGCGAGGACGAGGGGCTTCCCCTCGCCGCCAAGCTCGCAGAGCACGGTGCCCTTCGCGTTCCGCGTCGGATGGAAGCCGAGGGCCTCGAGCTTGGTCGCGACATGGTCGGTCGCCGCCTCGGCGAAACCCGTCGGGCTCGGTATGCGGCAGAGATCGAGGATGGCCTGCACGGCCTCGTCGACGATGTCCGATTCGATGACCGGACCCTGGTGCTTCGTCTGACTCATGCCTCAGTGTAGCACGGGGAAGATCGGGACGGCGGCATTGAAAAATCGCCTGCCCTGGCGCCGCGCGGGGGCGATCAGATCCGGTGTTCCACCTCTGTCTTCTCCTCCGAAGGGCTGTATTTGACAGCGAGGGTCCGCGAGACGGCCAGCACGAGGATGAGGGCCGAAAAGCCGAAGAGGGTCATCCAGTCCGGATGCTCGCCATAGAGGGAGACGATCATCTCCCTGATGACGAAGAGGATGGCCGGATCGAGGAGGCCATGGAGACTGAAGCGCTTCGACTTGAAATAATCGACGAAGCCCTTGAAGAGTTCGATGATGACGAGGAAGGACAGGATGTCCGAGACTACCAGGGGGAAGCCCACGGTGAAACTCTCGGATCCCAGGAGGATCCTTCCGGCGATGATGGTCTTCACGAGGCCGATGGCCAGGATGAAGATTATATACAGGATGAGTATGTTGACCGCGTAGCGGAGGAAACGTTCGAATAGGCTGGCAGAGTCAGGCATCTTGAATTTCATCGATCTCTCCTTGCGCCGATTCGGCGAGGGCTTGTGTGCATTGTCTCGGCCGGGAGCCTCAGTCGGGAAGGCCCTCACCCCCCCAGCCTCTAGCTTCCCAGTAAAGCCGGATCTTCGCCTCGAAGGCAAGTCGGTCGAGGCTGCCCTTCCTCCGCCCCCCTTCCTTGACCCTCCTTCCTTCCGCGACTAGGCTCGGGCCATGGCTCCGCCCCGTCTTCCCCTCGCCCTGGAGGCGCCAGTCCTCATCAGGGTCGACGGCCGCGACCTCAGCCTCCTCCTCTGCACAGCCCTCTCCCTCGAGGACTTGGCCCTGGGTCACCTCGTCGGAAAAGGGCTCCTCAAAGACCGCGAGAGCCTTCTTTCCCTCCATATCTGCGAGGACAGGAGTCGAGTCGATATCGAAAGGGCGGGTGGCCCTCCTTTGCCCGAAGGCGACCCTGCCCTCATCGGCTCGGCCTGCGGCTCCGGCCTCCTGCCGGCAGAGCTCTTCGGCCTAGTCGCGAGGGAGCCCCTATCCCCCGGGACCGACCCTAGGGCCACGGCCGCCCACCCAAGCACACCTCTTTTCAGCCTGCGGGAGCTCGCGGCCCGAGCTCACGAGATGTTCGCCGCAGCGTCGATGCATCGGGACAGCGGCGGCATGCACTGCGCCGCCCTCGCCTCCTGTGAGAGGGATATCCCCACGATCGTGCGCGAGGATGTCGGCCGCCACAACGCCATCGACAAGGTGCTTGGAAGGGGCCTCCTCGAAGGCAGGGACTTCTCCCGCTCCGCCATACTTACGAGCGGGAGGATCGCGGCCGACATGGTCGCCAAGGCCATCCATGCGGGAGTACCCCTCCTCGCCTCGCGCAGCATCCCCACGACCGCGGCCTTCGAGCTGGCCAGTACCTATGGCCTCGCCCTCGTCGGGCGCATTGCCTCCCGAGAAGCCCTCATCTACTGCGGAGCGGAGCTCCTCTCCGATGGGTAAGGCGCCGCGAAGGGCCGACGACCCGCCTTGGCCCGCCCGCCGCTCGGCTATCTTGCCGGAGCCTCCTTCGACACAAAGCCCAACTTTCATTGGAATTCGATAAACGAAGCGCTATTGTCGAAGGCGTGCGCCCCGATAGGGGGCACGCCGGCCTTTATGGGCATCGCCCGGGCCGGTAGTTTCTCGCCTTCCGGGAGAAGATTATGAAGAAGTCGACTCGATGTCTCGCCCTGACCTCGATCCTTTCCCTGTTCGCCCTCACCCAGGCGGCGGCGCAGGAAGAGGACTTCATCCCCATCCAGATCTCCTTCACCCCCATGCTCGCCGTGCCCTTCGGCTACGGAGACGTGGGCCTGGAGCTGGGCCTCATCGGGGCCCTCACCCGCGATGTCCAGGGAGCCGCAGCTTCGGGAGTCTTCACGATCTCCCGTTCGATCCACGGGCTCCAGGCTAACGGTGTCTATGGTCTGGCGACCGGCCATGTCGAGGGGCTCCAGACTTCCGGAGTCTTTTCCCTGGCTGCCGGCAATGTCGAGGGGGCGCAGATGGCAGGCGTCTTCGATATCGCCGGGGGAAGGGTTGACGGGGCCCAGCTGGCCGGCGTCTTCAATGTGGGCGGCGATGTCGACGGGGCCCAATTGGCAGGTGTCTTCAACATCTCGGGGAACTACCGCGGCCCCATCCAGGCCGCGGGGGTCTTCAATGTCGCCGCCGACCTCAGGGGTTCCCAGATCGCCGGCGTGGCCAACCAGGCCGCCGACCTGCGCGGGGTTCAGGTCGCCTCCATCGTCAACATCGCCGATAGCGTCAGGGGCACGCAGATAGGCCTCGTCAACATCGCGGGAAGGATGGAGGGTATCCAGATAGGCCTCGTCAACATCGCCGGGAACGGCATCGGCGGCGCGGGTCTTCTCTACGACCCGGAATCCGAATACGGCTGGCTGTTCTGGCAGTCTGGCACGCCCTATCTATTCACCCGCCTGGCGGCGGCGAGGCCCGCCTACGACGCCTGGGACAATCCCTCGGGCCTTGTGACCCAAGCATCCCTGGGCAGCCGGACCTATCTCGGCCCCCGCTATGCCCGAAGTTCATGGCTCGAAATCGAGCTGGGAGCCGACTGGTATCTCGGGCCCGCGGCCAAGTCCCTGCACGACGATATAGCAAGCATCCACAGCACGGGCCCGGCCACCTGCCCTGGCTCCGACCCCGCGGTCTCGGCGGCCTTCGCGAGGGCGACCTCCCTCCTTCCCGCCCAGCCCTGGCCGAGCCTCAGCCTCAGCCTCGGCATCCCGGTATTCTGGCGCCTCGAAGCCCTGGTCGGCTTTCGTTCCGATGTGGATCTCTCCTCCTGGCCCGCCATGCCCGAGGCCTTCAGAAGGGGAATGGATTCCGGCCCCCTCTCGCTTTTCGGCGAAAATTTCCATGTCTACTCGAAATGGTTCTTCGGTTTCAGGATATGATTGGGGAATGAAAACAGCACCCCTGACCAGGCGCCGGATCGTCGCGGCGAGCCTCGCGGCCCTCGTGGTCGCCGCTGTCCAGGCCAACCCCTCCGCCGCGGCCGCCCTTCTCCATCCCACCCAGGCCGAAAGGCCGATCGGGGCCCTCGACTACATTAGGGGGCAGGTCTCCCTCGTCCGAAAGGGCGAGGAAGTGCCCTCCCCCGGCCCCGGCGATCCCCTGTACGACGGCGACCTCGTGAGAACCAGTTCCTCCTCGACGGCTACGATCGCCATGGACCCCTCGAGCGGCTTTTCCGGATCGATTGTCATCAACCCCGGCACGACCTTCTACCTCAAGCGCTCCGTCAAGGAAGACATGCCGCAT
>DATKTD010000173.1:0-11605 GCA_035531315.1 Rectinemataceae bacterium | reverse complement strand
CACGGCCGACTACGACATCATGAACCAAGCGGAGATCCTCTCCACGATGTCGGCCACCGCGAAGACCCTCACATCATTGCTGGCCGCCATCGCCGGCGTGTCCCTCATTGTCGGCGGCATCGGCATCATGAACATAATGCTCGTGTCGGTGACGGAACGCACGAGGGAGATCGGCATCAGGCTGGCCGTCGGCGCGAGGCGGAGCGACATCCTCCTCCAGTTCCTCGCGGAGTCGGTCATCCTCTCCCTCGGCGGGGGGGCCATCGGCATCGCCCTCGCCTTCCTCGTCACCTGGGGACTGGGCGCCTTCGCCTCCACACCGACCGTCGTGAGGCCGGACATCGTCGCGGCCTCCGCCCTCTTCGCCGCGGCCGTCGGCGTATTCTTCGGCTATTATCCCGCGAGAAAAGCGGCTCGACTCTACCCCATCGACGCCCTCCGCTACGAATGAAAGGAATTAGACCATGAACCGCATATCGAAAGTCGGTCTTGCCAGCCTCCTCGTCGCCAAGCTCCTCCTCGCGGGGAGGGCCTGGGCCGAGGGGAGCCTCTCCCTGGCCCAGCTCCGCGACCTCGCCCTCTCGCGCTCCAGTGCCTTGCACACGGCCCTCCTTTCCACTGACGAGGCCGCCCTGGCCGAAAAGCGCCTATCGCAGGAACTCTTACCGAGCTTCGAGGCATCGGCCGCATCGGGAGCCAGTCTTGCGCAGGGGGGTAGCCTGCTGCCGAGCGTGAGCGCGAGCATCTCGGCCTCCCAGCTCATATGGGACGGCGGAAGGTACGGCGTCGAGGCGGCTATAGACGCCCTCACGACGAAGGGCGCCCGCGCCTCGGCACGCTCGGCCCTCCTCGCTGCGGAGGCCGATGTCGACTCGGCCTACTATGCCGTCCTCGAGGCCGAGGCCGGCATCGAGGCCGCAAGCCAGGATCTGGCCGCGGCCAAGGATCGCCTCGCCCTCGCCCAGGCCAGGACCGACGCGGGCATCGCCTCACGCGTCGACCTCCTCTCGGCCCAATCGGAAGCCGCCACGGCCCAGACCTCCCTGGTCCAAGCCAGAAGGGACAGCTCCATAGCGAGGGCGAGGCTCGCCTCCCTCACGGGCATCGATCCGGGCGCCAGCCTCTCCGAGCTGGATGGGGCGAAGGTGGAGAGTCTCGCGACCAGGCTAGCCGCCCTCGACGCGGCCGCGATCCAGGCCTTGGCCGACCGCCTTGTCGGCCTTTCCCAAGCCTCCAATCCCGACATGGCCGCGGCGAGATTCGCCAGCGAGGCGGCGGCCAGGCAGGTCGATCTCGCCAAGAGTGATGGCCTGCCGAGTCTCTCCGCCCAGGCGAGTCAGTCCCTCGACTGGAATCCGGCGACGGGCAACCTTTCGTCGACACCATCGGTGGGCCTCCAGGCGAGTCTCGCCATCGCGCCCTGGACCGTGGCTTCGTCCATAAAGAGCGCCGCCATCGAGGCCCAGAAGGCCTCGCTCGCCTCAGAACAATCGGCCAGGACCGTGGAACTCGACCTGCGCGAGTCCCTCTTCAACCTCATCGCCGACGCGGAGGCAGTTGGCTCCGACAAGCTCGCCCTCGACTACGCGGAGGAGAGTTATTCGGCCGTCCTCGAGTCCTACAAGCGTTCCGCGGCCTCCGTGTCCTCGCTTTCGGACGCGGCAGCCTCCGTAGGCGCGTCGCGGAAGGCGCTCATCGAGGCGCACTACGGCCTCCTTCAGGAACTCTCGAGCCTGAGCGCCTTGGTGGGCGACGAAGGAGCCACATTCGCCGGCAGCCTGGGCGAGGAGCTCGGCCCCGGGGGGAAGCTCCTCCTACAGGACCTTCTCCCGTGATAGGATGGGCAATGGCGAAGGACCGGGAAGGCGGAAATAAGCCGACGAAGAAGGGAGCCTCGCGCCTCTCCCTCCTCCTCGCCCTCCTCGTCATCGCGATCGCCGGAGCCCTGGCCACCCTCATCTTTCACGGGGCGGACAAACTCGGGCGCATCGAGAGCCGGAACGATATGGAGGGCGTCCTCAACGCCCTTCTCGGCGGCCTCCGCGACCACGAGAGCTTCGCCTCGATCATCGAGGCGTCCAAGGAGCTCCAGGCGAAGATCGCGGGCCTCGGCGTCTACGCGGCGGACGGAAGCCTCCTCGATTCATGGGGAAGGGTTCCGCCCTCCTCTCTCTCGGAGACCGCGGCGGCTGGGACGGAGACAGAGGACAATCGGGGACGTCGCTACATCGAAAGGGACAGGGAGGGCACGGTCGTCCTCCTCATCAGGACCTCGCGGCTCTGGCCCCCTCCCCCGCCCAAGTCGGCGAGGCGGGGCCCCGAGCCCCCCCCCGACCGCGGCGGCTTCTTCGAGATCCTCAAGCGCAGCGAGTTCATCCACCTCGAGCTGCGACAGCCCGACTGGTTCCGCGGCAAGCGGCTTCGCTCCTTTCTCTTTCCGGCCAGTCTCGCGGGCATCGCCGCCCTCGTCCTCGGCATCCGACGCCTTATCGCCAGGAACGCGGAATACCGGGCAGACCTCGAAGCCCAGCGCAACCTCGTCGTTCTCGGCACCGCGGCCAGCACCCTGGCCCACGAGATCAAGAATCCCCTCCTCGCCATCAGGCTCCAGACGAGCCTCCTCGCGAGGTCGTTTCCCGGCGAAAAACCGCCCGAACTCGATGTCATCGACGCCGAGGTCGAGCGACTCGGAGCCCTGAGCCGCCGCGTGGGGGACTTCCTCCGCGATCCGCGGGGCCGGCCCGTCCCCCTCTCCCTCGCCGAGGCGGCCGGCGAAACGGCGCGGCGCCTTCTCGGCAGGGATCCCGGAATCGCGACAAAAATAAAAGACCAATTGGTCGTTGTCGATCCCGAGCGTCTCCGCTCCATCCTCGAAAACCTCCTTCGTAACGCGCTGGAATCCGGCGGCCCCGAGGCGGAGATCGGCATTTCCCTCGGTCGCGAGGGGGACAGGCTCGTCCTCGAGATCCTCGACCGGGGCAGGGGGCTCGGGGGAGTCGAGGCAGAACGTCTCTTCGATCCCTTCTACACGACGAAGAGCTCGGGCTCGGGCATCGGACTGGCGATCTCGCGGCGCTTCGCGAGGGCGGCGGATGGCGAGGTGAGACTCGAAACGCGCGAGGGAGGTGGGGTGCGGTCCGTCCTCCTCCTGCCCGTGAGCTCAGGGCCGCGCCGACCTGCGGAGGAGGGATCGGCATGAGGATCCTCGTCGTGGATGACGAGAGGACGATCCGCGAGTCCCTCGCCCGCCTCCTTTCCCTCGAGGGCATGAAGGCCTCGACCGCCGCCGACGGGAATGAGGCGATGGCCCTCCTCGGCGAGGAGGCCTTCGACGCCCTCGTCCTCGATCTCCGCATGCCCCGGATGGACGGCCAGTCCCTCCTCGAATGGATGCGGAGAGAGGGCCTGAGAACTCCCGTCGTGATGATCTCGGCCCACGGCGAGGTGGAGGACGCGGTGCGCGCCCTCAAGTCGGGGGCCAGCGACTACCTCATCAAGCCCTTCGACCCGGCGGAACTCGTACTAAGACTGAGGGCCGTCGTCGAGGCCAGGAGGAGCGAGGATCTCGTCGAGGCCGGAAGGCGGACAAGCGCGATAGGCGGAGGCCTCCTCGGCGATGGTCCCGCGATGCGCGGGCTCGTGGCCCTCATCGAAAGGGCGGCACCGGGAAGCGCCACCGTCCTCATCACCGGCGAGAGCGGCACGGGCAAGGAGCTCGTCGCCCGGGAAATCCACGCCCTCTCCCCCCGATCGGCCGAGGCCTTCGTCGCGGTGAACCTCGGGGCCCTTCCCGAAAGCCTCGCGGAGAGCGAGCTCTTCGGCCATGAGAAGGGAGCCTTCACCGGGGCCGATGCCCGGCGCGCTGGACTCTTCGAACTCGCCGGTGCGGGGAGCCTCTTCCTCGACGAGATTGGCGAGATGAGGGCGGGACTCCAGGTAAAACTTCTCAGGGTTCTCCAGGAGCGGAGAATTCGCAGGCTCGGCGGCAGCAGGGACATTCCCGTCGAGGCGAGGATCATCGCCGCCACCAACCGCGACCTCGAGGCCGAACTCCGCGCCGGCCGCTTCCGCGAGGACCTCTACTACCGCCTCGATGTCGTCCGGATCCGCGTGCCGCCCCTCCGCGAGAGACGGGAGGACATTCCCCTCCTCGCCGGCGCCATCCTCGAAAGAATCATGGCCAGGTCGGGTGGGGCCGAGAGGACTCTTTCCCCCGATGCCCTCGCCACCCTCGGGCATTATGACTTTCCCGGCAATGTGAGGGAGCTCGAAAATATTCTCGAGAGGGCCTCGATTCTCGGAAGCGGAAGGACCATCGAGGCAGCCGAGCTCGGCCTCGCCTCGTCGCGACGCGGAGGGGCCCCGGATCCATCGCGGGCCGTCGGCGAGCCGACGAACGGAGGAAGCTCCGCCCTCGATGTTCTCGAGAAGGCCGCCATCCTCGAGGCCCTCGAGAAATGGGATGGCAATCGCAGCAGGGCGGCCGCCGAGCTGGGCATCAGCCGCCGGACTATCATCAACAAGATCAGGCGCTACGAACTCGAGGACAGGGCCGAAGACTGAGGCGCGGCGCCCGACCCGCAAAGACGCGGAATCGAACTTCACCTCCTTCATCGCGGCCACTTCACCCCATCTTCACTTCAGGCGACTAACTTCATGTTGTCAGGGCCGCAGGTCCGACAAGGAGTGTCCATGAAACGTCTCATCGTGTTTTCGTTGGCGGTGGCCCTCGCTGGGGTCCTCGTCGTCTCGGCCCAGTCCGCCCTGCCCCAGACAGGGACGCAGGGGACGACGCAGCAGGCCATGCCGGCCGGCCCCCTGCCGCAAGCGGGCGTCGTTCAGAGACTCCTCCCCGCCAGCCTGTCAGGGACCCTCGCCTTCGTCGACGAGGCGCCCGTGATCAAGGTCGGCGAGACCTCCTACCTCATCGTCATGCCCCGCTTCTACTATTATGCCTATGTGGAGGGATTCAAGGCCGGTATGGCCGTAAGCGCGAGGGGCAGGGTACTCCGCGCCCCCGACCTGGCAAAAGCCTCGGTCGGTGCCCCCGGATCGGCCCCGGTAATCCTGATATTCATCCCCGAAGAACTCAGCATAAATGGGAAGACCTACGTGATCGTCGGCCAGGAGCGGGCTTCGATGCCGGGCGGCCCCGATTCTCCCTTCGGTGGCTCTGCCATGACCGGAGCCTCAGGCAAGCCTGGCTTGCCTGACGACCCCTCCTCGATGGGTCCGACGCCAGGGTCGGCACAGGGCGGTCAGGGATGGTCGGGATATTGGTGAAAGACGCGAGTTCCCTTTAGGCCGGGGCCGCAGGGAGGCGGAGGACGAAGCGCAGGCCCTGCGCTCGTCCTTCCGCGGCGGCGAGGTTCTCAACCCCGCAGCTCCCGCCCAGCCGCAGGGCGATGCCGCGCACGATGGCGAGGCCGAGACCGGTGCCGCCGAAGCAGCGATTCCGCGAGGGGTCGACCTTGTAATAGCTGTCCCAAAGCCGGTCGAGGGCCTCTTCGGGAATGTGCTTTCCCTCGTTGAAGACCGAGACGAAGGCCCCCTCCCCCTCCAGCCCCGACTCGACGAGGATGATGCCGCCAGGCAGGACATGTTCGATGGCATTGGTAAGGTAATTGACGAAGGCCCTTTCCACGAGATCCCGGTCGGCCATCGCGAGGGCCGGGCGCAAGGCTCTTTCGAGGCGGACGCCCCTTTCGGCGAGGGGGCGAGCGAAGGAAGTGAGGCTTTCGGCCGCGAGGATGGCGAGATCGATGCTCGCCGGACGCAGGGGCATGGTGCCCGAGTCGAGCTGGGAAAGTTCGAGAAGGTCCCTCACTTGCCGATCCATCTTCCGGGCCTCGTCCACTATGACCTCGAGATAGGCCAGGCGATCCTCCGGACCCGTCGGTACCTCCTCGACGAGGCCCTCGGCGTAGCCCTGGATGAGGGCGATGGGCGTCTTGAGCTCGTGGGAGACGCTCGCGACGAATTCGCGGCGCATCGCGTCGATCCGCCTTTCCTTCTCGATGTCCTCCTCGAGCTTCGCGTTGCGGGCCTCGAGCTCGGTCAGGGCCTTCTCGAGACTCGCGGCGAGTTCGTTCATCGTCCCTCCCAAGGCCACAGTCTCCTCGTCTCCCCTTCCGCGGAAGCGCGCGGAAAAATCGAAGGCCGCGAGGGACCTCGACACGGCGACGAGCTCGCCGAAGGGCTTCGTGACCCCTCGAGAGACGAGGAGGGCCAGGCCGGCGGCGAGGATGAGGGCCGCGAGCCCCGAGACGGCGACGAAGAAGGCGGCGGCTCGGGCACTCTCTTCTATCTCGGCGAGGGGGAAGCTCAGGATGAGTTCGCGGCCGCCTGTTGCGCGCCTCGCGAACGAAAGGAGGCGAACGCCAGTCCTGGGGTCCATCGTCTCCCGGAAGCCCTCGCCGCCTGGCGGCCCGGCCGCTTGGAAGAGGCCGGGAGGCGGGGCAGCCTCTCGGAAGGACGGGAAGGGAAGGCCTCTATCGGGGAGTTCCGTCGGAGCCGGCGGCGGCGCTGCATCCAGCGGGGTCGCCCCGCCTGGTAGCGGGGTCGCCCCGCCTGGTAGCGGGGCGTGGCTGTCATAGAGGAGACGGCCATCCTTCCCTATGATGCTGATATGGACGGAGCTCGAGCGCTCGAGGCCGAGGAGTATCGAGGAAAGGGCCGATATCTCCTCGGGAAGGGGCCCGATCCTCTCCGCGATCGTCCCGAGCTCGGCCTTCTTTCGCGCGAGGTAGAAGGGACCGAGGAACAGGGCCGAAAGGAGGAGGCTCGACAGCACGATGCCAAGCGAAAGGCCGGCCATGCCGAGATAAATCCGGGAGCCAAGTCTCATCGCCCGCCCACCGACTCGAAACGATAGCCGAAACCTCTAACTGTGCCGATGGTCCGGGCGGCCTCTCCGAGTTTAATGCGGAGGTTCTTCACGTGGGTGTCGACGGTGCGCGGATCGCCGGCGTAACCGGGGCCCCACAGCTCGTCGAGGATCCTGTCGCGGCTCAGCACCATGCCCGCGCGGGAGACGAGGAGGACGAGGAGCCTGAATTCCATGGGGCTCGCCTCGATGTCCCGGCCCTCGACCCTGAGCCTGTGGCTGCCGACATCGAGGTCTATCCCCGTTCCCTCGAGCTTGCGCCCGAGCCCATCCTTGTCCCCCGGAGGGCCCGAACGACGGAGAAGGGCCGCTATCCGCGCCACGAGAATCCTCGGGCTCACCGGCTTGCGGATATAGTCGTCGGATCCGAGGCCGAGACCGAAGACCTCGTCCTCCTCCTGGGAGCGGGCGGTGAGGAGGATGACGGGTACCTGGCTCCGCCCCTTGAGCTCGCGCAAAGTCACCCAGCCGTCCATTCCCGGCATCATGACATCGAGGACGACGAGGTCGATGCCCGGCTTCGAGGAGAAGATGGAAAGCGCCTCGATGCCGTCCGCGGCCTCGAGGACGGCATAGCCGTCGCGTCTGAGATAGTCGCCCACGAGGCGCCGCATCCGCGCCTCGTCGTCCGCGACGAGTATCAGCTGTCGATCGTCGATCATCGGAAGCCCAGTATAGCCCCCTCGGGCCGGAGCATGAAGGAGATGCTCCCCCTCAAAGCCCTCCTCCACTCCGAAGACGCCGCGACTTCACGGAATCCACATCGATTGGCGGCAGTCTCTCGCGAGCTCGCCCGCCACGCGGACGACGGAAGGAATCCGATGAAACGAAGTCTGGTAATTTTCGCGAGCCTCGGGGCGATCGGCATCCTCGCCGCCTGTTCCTCACTGCCGGAGCGGGATGCCTCGACCTCGCAGGGCCCTTCGATGGCGGCGCGGGGAGGAGACTCCTGGGATGGCCAGCCATCCCAGGGAGGGCCCGGGGGGATGCCCCCCGGAGGAGGCGCTTCGGGCGGAGGTCCAGGGCAAGATTCCTCGGTCAGAGGAATGGGCCGTCCCGGCGGGGCCATGGTCTATACCGCCGCCCTCGAGACGCCTTCGGCCCCGCTCGCCCTCGTCGCGGCCTCGGTGGTGATGGGCCGTTCCGGAAGCGCGAGCGGCCCCGCGGGTCTCCTCGTCGTCCTATCAAATCAAGGCGAGGCCGATGTCAGCGTCGACTGGAACCGGTCGACGATAAGACAGGGGGCCGACGGCTCGAAGGCCTGGCCCGCCACGGCCGCCTTCGCGGGAGTCAATGCCGCCATCGGGACGACGAAGATCGGCGGGGGGGAGAGGCTGGTCGAATACATCGTGGGCGCCGACAAGGTAGCCTTCGATGTCATGAGCGGCGTTTTGAGCCCCGAGCCGATGCGAGGGGGGAGCATCAGCCTGAGGCTTGTCTACGCGATAGCGGGTAGCGAGGGGACGAGGACGATGGTCATCGATTTCACGCAAAGCTCGGGGCGCTGATCGATCCAGGACTCAGGCTTCGGCCTCGAGGGCCCTGATGAGGGCATGCCAGGGGAGGGTCGCGCACTTCACCCGCACGGGAAGGCCCGCGACGCCCCTGAGGGCGGCGAGGTCTCCCATCGCGTCGAGCTCGTCGAGACTTGAGTCGCCCCTCAGGGCCGCCACGAAGCGGGCGGCCGCGGCGCGGGCTTCCTCGCCGCTCATGCCGCGCGCGAATTCGGTCATGAGTGAGGCCGAGGCCGTGCTGATCGCGCAACCCTGTCCCTGATGGCGGATCTCGACTATCCGCCCCTCCCCGTCCTTCTGGACCTCGAGCTTGATCGAATCGCCGCAGGTGGGATTCTCCATCACCCTGTCCTCGGGGATGTGCGAGAGATCCGCCCTTCCCCTGGGCCTGCGGTAGTGGTCCATGATTATGTCCTGGTAGAGTTCGTCGAAGCCGCTCATAGGTAGAATCTCCTCGCGCCCTCGAGGGCCTCGCCGAGACGGCGGACCTCCGCCTCCTCGTTCCAGAAGGCGAGGCTGGCCCGCGCGGTCGCCGGCACGCCCAGATGGCGCATCAAGGGCTGGGCACAATGGTGACCGGCCCGGACCGCGATGCCCTCCCTGTCGAGGAACTGGGCTATGTCGTGGGGGTGGATGTCCTCGAAGCTGAAGGAAAAGACGGCCCCGCGCCCCTGGGCGCGACCGTGCACCCTGAGACCCGGCACGGCCTCGAGCGTCTCGAGGGCGAGCCTTCCGAGCGCGGATTCCCTGCGCCCGATATAATCCCAACCAATTGTCTCGATGAAGTCGATGGCCGCGGAGAGACCGACGGCCCCGCCAACGTCGGGGGTGCCCGCCTCGAATTTCCAGGGGAGCTCGTTCCAGGTGGAGCTCTCGAGCCCTACCGAGCGGATCATGTCGCCGCCGCCCATATAGGGCGGCATGGCCTCGAGGAGGGCTTCGCGCCCCCACAGGACGCCTATGCCCATGGGGGCGTACATCTTGTGGCCGGAGAAGGCCAGGAAATCGCAGCCGAGGGCGCCGACGTCGATGCCCATGTGCGGTACGGACTGGGCCGCGTCCGCGAGCAGAAGGGCGCCATGGGAGTGCGCGATGTCCGCGAGCCTCCGGAGGTCGTTAATGGTGCCGAGGACGTTCGACATGTGGGTCGCGCAGACGATGCGCGTACGCGGATCCCAGCCCCTCTCCACCGCCTCGAGATCGAGGCTTCCGTCCTCCTCGATGGCGATGTAGGCCAGCCTGGCGCCGCGCCGCGCCGCGGCGAGCTGCCAGGGCACGATGTTGGAGTGGTGCTCCATGAGGGTGAGGAGGATGAGGTCGCCCTCGCGGAGAAAGGCGTCGCCCCAGCTCGAGGCGACGAGGTTGATGGACTCGGTGGTGCCGCGGGTGAAGACGATCTCCTCGGTCGTGGCGGCGCCGATGAAACGGGCCACCTTCTTCCGCGCGCCTTCCCAGTCGGCCGTCGCCTCCTCGCCGAGACTGTGGAGGGAACGATGGATGTTCGCGTTGTGCGACGTGTAGAAGGCGTCGACGGCCTCGATGACGGAGCGGGGCTTCTGAGAGGTCGCCGCGTTGTCGAGGTAGGCCAGCGGATGGCCGTTGATCTCGCGCGACAGGATGGGGAACTCGGAGCGGAGGGTCACGATGTCGGGTTCCGCCGGCACGACGGTCGGAAAGGCGCTCATGGCATCTCCACCCATAGGGTCCCTCCCTCCACCTTGAGATTCCAGCGACGGACGGGATCGGTGGCGGGCAGGCCCAAGGCGGCTCCCGTGCCGAGATCGAAGGCGGAACCGTGCTTGGGGCAGTAGACCTGGCCATCCCAGACCTCGCCCTCGGACAGGAGGGAATACTCGTGGGAACAGACGTCGTCGAGGGCGCTGAGGCCCTCCTTGCTGCGAAAGACGGCGATGCGCCGGCCCTCCACCTCGTAGGCCTTCGACCTGCGCAGTTCCGTTTCGGCGCCGAGCGCCACCCAGCGGCCCATGTCAGGCGGCCGCCGCGCCGGGCGCGATGTCCCGGGTAGTGGAGGCGGCGTCGAGCCTCGAGCTTATGCGCTCGATGAGGGGCCTCGAGAAGGACTCGGGGGACTTGTCGAAGATCTCGTTGAAGAAACCGAGGACGAGGAGGGCGCGAGCCGAAGCGCGATCGAAGCCCCTCGACTCGAGATAGAAGAGTTCGGATTCGGACAACTTGCCCGTCGTCGATCCGTGGCTGCAGCGGACGTCGTTGTTGCCGATGCGGAGCGTCGGGATCGAATCGGCCCTTGCCCCCCGCCCCAAAAGGATGTTGCGGTTGGCGAGGAAGGCGTCCGTGCCAGCGGCCTCCTTGGCCACCTCGATGAGACCCTGGACGATGGAGCGGCCGCCCTCGCCGAGGGCGCCCTTATAGAGGGAACGACTCGTCGCGCGGGGAGCAAGGTGGCGTTGCACGGTGCGAAGATCGAGGTGACGGCCCTTCTCCGCGAAGAAGACGCCGTCGAGGACGGCCTCGGCCCCGATCCCGGCGAGGGAACAGTCGACGCGGGACTTCACGAAGCTGCCCGAGGTCTCCACGGCGAGGTGGAGGAGACGGGCGTCGCGCCCGAGCCGCGCCCTCGTGTCGACGAACCAGAGGGCGGCGTCGCCGGAGTCATGGGTCTCGAAGAGACGGAGCGAGGCGGCCTCGTCCAGCTCGAGATCGAGGGCGGCGTTGACGAGCCCCGTCTCCCCCTCGGCGACGACGCGGTAGACGACATCGGCGGAGGAGCCCTCCCCCGCGATGACGACGAGGCGGGGATGGGCCGCCCGGCCCGTAAGCCTTCCCTCGACGGAGATGGGCGAGGACAGGACGAGGCCGGGAGGCAGCTCGAGGGCCCAGGCCTCGCCCTCGGCGAGATTCCAGGCCGCGAAGCGGTCGCCCTCCTCCCGGGCGAGGTTCAAGGCCGCGCGCGTGGAGACCTGGAGTGAGCTCGCCACCGGCAGGAGCCTGACTCCCGCGGCCACGGCCTCGGCGGGAAGCTCGATCGTGAAGGCGACGGAAGAGGGCCGGGCCGCGCCGATATAGGCGTCGAGACCGAGCTTCGATACGTCGCTCCGCCTCCATTCCTCCTCGGCCGCGTCGGGCCAGCGCCCGGCGGCGAAACGGCCCCGGGCCTCGAGCCGGATCTTGTCATACCAATTAGCCATTTCTTTTGAGACCATCATCCCACCGTCCCTTCCATCTC
>DATKTD010000172.1:0-3330 GCA_035531315.1 Rectinemataceae bacterium | reverse complement strand
ATCCCCTCCTTTCCTACCGTGTCATCACCAAGGAACTCATGTATCCAGACGATATCGGCCTCATCGGCCTCCAGCATCATGAGCGCTGGGATGGTGAAGGCTACCCGAGGCGCAACGCGGCGGCCGACATCGATATCCTGGCCCGTATCGTCTCGGTGGCCGATGCCTTCGAGGCCATGGTGAGCACGAAGGCCTACCGGAACTCGATGATCGGCTATGTGGCCATGAAGAACCTCCTTTCGGACAATTCGCGGCGCTTCGACCCGGACATCCTCAAGGCCTTCATAAAAAGCATGGGCATCTACCCCCTCGGCTCCCTCGTCCTCCTCAACAATGCCGCGATCGGGCGAGTCATCGAGACCCATTCGGAGGCGCCGCTCAGACCCAAGCTCCGCATCGTGGTGGACGAGTTCGGGCAGCGCAGCGAGGGCGAAAACGGGGAACTCCTCGATCTTCTCGCGGAGAAGGCCCTCTTCATCGCACGGGCCATCGATCCCGGAGAGTTCTCCGGTTCCTGAGTGGGAGGACGAACGGAAAGGCCGGCGGCTGCGCCAGGGCCACGCGACAAGGGCGCCCCTGCTCGGCGCGACCACAATACCTTTGATCGAGGTCGGCGCGACCACAATACCTTTGACCGAGGTCGGCGCGACCACAATACCTTTGACCGAGGTCGGCGCGACCACGATACCTTTGACCGAGGTCGGCGCGACCACGATACCTTTGACCGAGGTCGGCGCGACCACGATACCTTTGACCGAGGTCGCGGGGGCGAGGCGATCGCCGCGCACATCCTCCAGACGGAAGGCTGGTCGATTCTCGAGCGGAACTATCGCGGTCCGAGGGGCGAAATCGATATAATAGCGCGGCAGGGCGATACGATCGCCTTCGTCGAAGTAAAGAATTGGTCCGCCTACGACATCTCCGAGCTCGGCGTGGCAATTTCGGCGGGGAAAGCGCGGCGGATCGTCGAAACGTCTAAAATCTTCCTGTTCCGGAATCGAGAATATAGTAGCGCGCGGGTGCGCTATGATGTCCTCCTCATTCGGGAGGGCCGAGTCGCCCGGCGAATCGAGTCGGCATTCACGGGAGAAACATGACGGGCAGGGCCAGACGGCGCGCCGCGATCGGCGTCGCACCGGGCGATGGGGGTGACCGCATCGCCGAGTTCAAGGAAAAGCTGCGCGACGAGGCCTATTTGGAGGGCGCGATCTACCGGATCGCGACCGTGCTCTCCGCGCGGCTCATGGAAGGATATGCCGATGTCAGACGAAGGACGCGATAAGGAGCCTGAAGGCCGGAAGGGGCCGCGCCCGGAGGGCGGACGCCCCGAGGGCGGGCGCGACAGGCGCAGGCGTCGAGGCGGCCGGGGTGGCCAGGGTGGCCAGGGCGGCCAGGGTGGCCAGGGTGGCCAGGGTGGCCAGGGGCGGCCCCAGGAGGAGGCCCGACGCGAAGATGGGCCGCGGCAACTCCCCCAGGGACGTGATGGTCGACCCCGCCCCCCTGCCGCTTCCGACGGTCGTCAGGATCAGCAGCGAAATCGCGACCCGAAGCGTCGCGATGAACGGGGCCGCGGGGATGCGGCTGGTGGCGAGCGGGGGAGGCCGGAGCAGGCCAAGGGTGGTCGGGGAGAGCGGCCCCAGCCCGAGAACGCGCGCGAGGCCCAGGACGGTCGGCGCTCGGGGCGGCGACGCTTCGGACGTGGCGGCCGAGGCAATGAAGACGGGCAGGCCAACGACGCGGCCCGCGGAAGCGAAGGCGGCAAGGAAAGGCGCGAATCCCTTCTATCGATTCCGCCTTCCGAGGCGCCTTTGTGTCCAATCTGCTCCAAGCCGGTTTTCGACCTTTCGAGCGCCATCGGCGCTGACCGCGAGACGGGCCTTCCCGCGCATTTCGACTGCGTATACGACCGCGTGAAGGCGGCCGAGAATCTCGGGCCGAATGAGAAGATCGTCTATCTCGGCGCGGGCGCCTTCGCCGTCGTCGAATTCAAGGATGCCAAGGAGGGGGCCTTCATCGTGAAGCGCCGCATCCAGTGGGAGAAGGAAGGCGAAAAGCGGGATTGGCGCAGGGCCATCCACTCGCGTTTCACGGGCGGCTGAGCGAAGAAGGGCCGATCGAGCGTTCACCGCTTCCTTCCGTGAACGAGGGAAGCTAGAATCCCAATCCGTGAAAAACAAGAGACTTGCCCTACGCGTCGCCTTCCACTCGGTGGCGATGATCGTCATCGTCTATTTCGTCATGCAGAGCGTCACCTATGTGCGCGACGGCCTCCTCTTCGGTACGGCCGACCTTTCTGCCTGGCCGGAGACGGTGCTCGGCTTTCTCGCGCTAAATGTCATCCCGCCGGGAATCGTGTTCGGTTTCGCGCTATGGCTCGTCGCCCTCCCCTTGGAGCGGGCCGCCCTCCTCCTCGAGGGTGGAGGTAGCCTGGACCCGAAAGAGGCGGAACGTACGCGTCTCCGCCTTCTCCGGATCGAGGGGGTGGTACTCGGCCTCAACTTCGTCGGCTTCGCCGCCGGATTCGTCATTCAGCAGGCTCTCGCCGGCGCCCTCGCCGACCTTCTATCCTTCCACAGCCTTGTCATCCTCTTCTCGAATCTCATGGGAGGCATCAGCTGGGCCGCGGCCCAGACCTCCCTCAACAACCGCTCCTTCGCCGACCTCCGCGAGCGGCTCGGCATCAGGGAGATAGGATCGAGGAAGCGCGAGGTGAGCTCGACGCTGAGGCAGGCCGGCCTCCTCGTATCCCTCGTCCTCTATTCTCTCCTCTTCGTCCAATTCAATCTGCGGGATGTCGTGGCCTTCGGCACGGGCGAAGCCAAGGTGCTCGACGGGATCAGGAAGGGCGAGATTGCCCCCGCCGACGCGGAGTCCGCCTGGAGGAAGGAGGCGGCAGCCCTCGCCCCCCTCGTCTCCGGGCGGAAGGGCCTCGATTTCGCGAGCCTTCCGCTTCCCTGGGAGCGAAGGCTCGGCATAGTCCAGATCGAGGAGGGGGTCTTCTTGCTCGAAGGCCTCTTCATGCTCCTCGTCTCCCTCTTCATACAATGGCTCTATGCAAGGGATTTCGGCGGGCCCCTCGAGGAGCTCCGTCGTCGCCTTAAGGCAGTCGCGGCCGGGTCGGCCGACCTTCGCGAACGCTTCAATCTGCAGCGAATGGACGACACGGGAGAGCTCGTGGAGCTCGTCAACGGGGTTTTGGCCCGTTTCCATAGCCTGGTGGCGCGCATCGGCAGTTCCGTGGCCGAGACCAAGGCCGTGGCGGACGCCATCGGCTCGGAACTCGGGCGCGCCGAAGAGGGTTCGAGCAAGGTAGCCCAGGCCGTCCTCTCC
>DATKTD010000171.1:0-4734 GCA_035531315.1 Rectinemataceae bacterium | reverse complement strand
ATCAGCGTCGGGGTGGCGGCCCTGCGCGAGGGCTGGGACTTCGAGACCCTGTTCAGGGCGGCGGACAAGGCCCTCTATCGCGCCAAGGATGGAGGCAGGAACCGCGTGGAGTTCGGCGAATCGAGGGGACGCGAGACCTTGGGCCGCGACGCCGCCATCGTCCGCTGAAGCCCGGCCCTCAGGCCACCTCGCCCAGGCCTCCTCCGAATTGCAGGCGGTAGAGATTCCAGTAGATGCCCCTCTTCGCGAGAAGCTCCTCATGACTGCCCGTTTCCGCGACCTTCCCCTCGGCCAGCACTACGATGCGGTCCGCGTGCCTGATCGTCGACAGACGGTGCGCGATCACGATGCTCGTCCGGCCCGACAGGAGGGCCTCGAGGCCGTCCTGCACCATGCGCTCGGTCTCGGTGTCGATCGAGCTCGTCGCCTCGTCGAGGATGACCACTGCCGGATCGTGGGCGAGGACGCGGGCGAAGGACAGGAGCTGGCGCTGGCCCTGCGAAAGGTTGGCCCCGCCCTCCGAGAGTTGCGTCGCATAGGCTTCCGGCAGTTCCGCGACGAAGGCATCGGCCCTTACGGCCCGGGCGGCGGCTTCCATTCTCTCCCTCGTCACCTCCTCGCCGAGTCTGATGTTCTCCTCCACGCTGCCCGTGAAGAGAAAGACCTCCTGTAGGACCGGCTGGATGGCCCGGCGCAGCCCCCCAAGGGGGAGGTCCCGGACATCCCTGCCGTCGATCCTTATCGAGCCGCGCTGGACATCCCACAGCCTCGTTACCAGGCTCGCGATGGTGGTCTTGCCGGCGCCGGTGGGACCGACGATGGCCACCATCTCGCCTGGTTCCACGACGAGGCTCAGGTCCTTCAGCACCCACTCGCCCTCGCGATAGCCGAACCAGACGTGATCGAGCTCGATGCGGCCATCGATCCTGGCGGGCATCGGCAGGGTGGCCCGGTCGGGTATCGACTCGGTCTCGTCGAGGAGGGCGAAGACGCGCTCCCCACCGGCCATGGCGCTCTGGAGGATGGTGTACTTGTCGGAGATGTCCATCACCGGCGAATAGAACATGCGCACGAGGTTGACGAAGGCGATGAGGGTGCCCAGAGACAGGGAATCGGAGCCGACGAGACGGGAGCCGAGCCAGAGCACGGTGGCTATCGTGATGCTCGCGAAAAGATCCACGAGGGGGCGGAAGGTGGCGTAGACGTACATCTCGCCGAGACTCGCTTTGAGCAGTTCGCGGTCCTGTGCCTCGAACTCCGATCTGGCGCGAGCCTCGCCCGCGAAGAGCTGGACCACGGCTATGCCCGCGATCCTCTCGGCTATATAGGCGTTTACCCTGGAAAGCCATTGGCGCTGCCTTCGGAAGGCATCGCGCGCCCGGCGCCTCGACACGACTGTCGCCACGGCTATCGGCGGCAGGGTGACGAGGGCGGCAAGGGCGAGGCGAAAATCCATCGCGAGAAGAACTACGAGGACTCCCGCCATGAGGGAGGAGTCCTTCAGGAAGGCGACGATCACGTCGGTGAAGAACTGGTTGATGGTCTCGACATCGTTCGTCATGCGAGTCACGAGTCGGCCCACCGGCTGTCTCGACAGAAAGGCCAGGGATCGGCTGGTCACGTGACGGAAGAGTTCCATGCGCAGCTGCTTCATGACACGTTGGCCGATCAAGGCCGAAGTCGTGGTTTGGATGAAGGTCGCCCCCAGGACGACGACGAGGACGATTACGAGGAGGAAAACATCGCGCCTGACCGTGGCGAGGTCCCGGCCTCGAAGGGCGAGAGCCTCGTCCTCCGGGAGGGCCCGTAGAGCCGAGGTGGCAATTAGGGCCCGATCGCCGTCGACGGTGAAGAGACCGGGTTTTTCGGCGACAAGGGCTCGGCCCTTTTTTCCCGCCGCCTCGAGATCGGCGAGATACCATTCGCCGGGGAGGAGGATGCCCCTCCTTTCGAGTTCCTTCCTTTGCGCCTGGGTAAGGCCGGAGAGAATGCCCGAGGGAAGGGCCAGCTTTTCGCCGATGCGCGTGGCCTTCCCGGCAATGACGATGCCCTGGGTCTCGGGTGCCGAGACGATGGCTGTCGTCGCGAGCCTCCAGGTCGGCATCAGCGCGGTATCGACCACCTCGCGAACGACGATGGGGGTCACGAGTTCCCCTGCGGTGGCGAGGACGAGGGTAAGGGCGGTCGCCGCGAGAAGGGCCTTCCAGGGCTTTATATAGGCCAGGATTCTCCGGGTGACGCCCGAATCCCAAGCCTTGGTGATAGCGTCGTTATCGAAAAAATCCGACATGGGTCGAGTCTATCAGGGGTGGCGCGGGGGGTCGAGCCGCATCGGCCGCGGCTCGAGCGGCTTTAATGCGGCTCGAGCGGCCATTAGGCGGGTCGAATCGCCTCCGCGAAGAGCTCCGCGAGGCCATCGAAGAGACCGGCCGCCACAAGTGCGGCGCGAAGGCTGTCCGGATCGTCCAAGAAGTCGATCATGAAGACGATCTCGGAAACCTTGAGATAGACGTAGAAGGGATCGCTCAACCTGCCCTTGAAAATTTCGTCGACGATGGAGGTCATGGGGAGGTGACGGTATCGCTTGACGAGTCTGGCGCGCTGAAGAAGGGTCGTGACGTACTCGACGAGGGCCTCGTCGACCTCGGCCGTCAGGCGGTGGCCTGGCCGTATGCGACGGCCCCGCAGCGCGGCGATCCTCGGTATCGAATCGCACCAGGCCTCGTAGTTCCTGAAGCGCCCCTCGAAGCTCCCGAGATCGAGGTCGAGGAGGGGGACCTGGAAGATGCCGCGGAGAAGCACGTCGCCCGTTACGGCCTCGTCGCCCTGGAGCCAGACGATGTCGCTTTGGGAATGACCCGGGCAGGCGATCCAGTCGAGGCCCCAAACGGGGGGCAGCGCCGATTCCTCGATGGGGCGATAGCGCGAAAAATCCTCGGGCATCACCGTCGTGCGCCTGAAGGATTCGCGCATCGCGTCCAGAAAGGCCGGCCCGAAGCCGAGGCCGTCGAGGAGCTCGGCCGCCTTTCTTTCGTGCTCGTCTCGCCTCTCGAACTTCTTCAGCTCCTTCGTGGGCATCCAGATCGTCGCTCCGCTGTTGCGCTCAATCCAGGGGCAGAGGCCGTAATGGTCGATGTGGCAGTGGGTCAGGAAGACGTGGCGCAGCTCTCGGAGCTCCGCCGCCTTCGCGAGGGCCTCGCGGCCCTCCTTGAGCGGGGGTCCGCAATCGAAGAAGACCGGCCCGCCATCGAGATCCGAGGTATAGAAATGGACATCGCCTACCATGTAGGGAGTGGGAACGCTGTGCTGGACCATGGCGACTCGACGACCTCACGAAAACGGCGCTTAACCCAGGCTGGAGGCCTGAGTCGCACGCATGCGGCCACGGCGCTCGCCATGCCTCCAGAACCGGCGACCCCGCCCGAGGGGATAGGCCCCCGGGCGAGGCCGAGAATCAGAATATGTATTTCTCCGCGTCGATGCTGGCCGCTGCGAGGGTCCGCTTGGCCTTGAGGAGGTCCGAGGCGTCGTATTTCGTGAGGCGCTTGATGCCGGAGAGCAGCATCTGGAGGTTGTCGCCCTCCTCGATGTAGTACGCGGCCTTACGAGCCGCGGTGGCGATGCGCTCGGAGGACTCGAAGGCGAAGCACTTGACGGCCGCGGTCACCGCCTCCTTCTTCGCCTGGCTGACGTCGGGGAGCATCTTTTCGGCGCGGAGCACGGCGCTCTCGAGGGCGAAGATCTCGATGGCCACGTTGGCCGCCGCGATGAGGATCTCCTGCTCGTCCTTGATGGCGTCCATGAACTTCATCGCCCCGGTGCCGGCGACGACGAGGAAGGCCTGCTTGAGGTTGGCGACGAGGGCCTTTTCCTTGGCGAAGGGCAGCGAATCGTCGACCTGGTCTAAGGAGGGAGACATGAGGGCCTCAAAGGCCTTCGTGGCCTCCTTCTGGAGGGGGATCTCGCCCTTCATCGCCCGGCGGAGGATCGTGCCGGGGATGAGAAGGCGATTGATCTCGTTCGTGCCCTCGAAGATGCGGTTGATGCGCTCGTCGCGATAGAAGCGCTCGGCCGGATAGTCCTCGATGAAGCCGTAGCCGCCGTGGATCTGCAGGGTCTCGTCGACCACCCGCGAAAGCACGTCGGAGCAAAAGACCTTGGAGATGGCGCACTCGATCGAGAATTCCTCGATGGCCTGCTGGTACACTTCGTAATAGTTGGGCGTATCCTTCGGGATCATGCCGATGCGGTCGTCGAGGAGACCGGCGAGCCTGTAGACGAGGGATTCGGAGGCGAAGAGATCGGCGCTCATGTCGGCGATCTTCTCGCGGATGGCGCCGAAATTCGAAATCTCCGTGCCGAACTGCTTGCGCAGGTTGGAGTATTTCACCCCGGTCCCGAAGGCGTACTTGGCGGCCCCCGTGACCATGGCCCCGAGCTTGAAGCGGCCTACATTGAGGACGTTGAAGGCGATCTTGTGGCCCTTGCCCTTCTCGCCAAGGAGGTTCTCGACCGGCACCTTCACGTTGTCGAGGATGATCTGGGTGGTCGAGGAGCCGCGGATGCCGAGCTTCTTCTCCTCAGGCCCCACGGTGAGGCCCTCGTAGGTCCGCTCGACGAGGAAGGCGGTGAAGTGCTCCTTGTCGATCTTCGCGAAGACCGTATAGAGGTTGGCGATGGAACCGTTCGTGATGAACTGCTTGGTGCCGTTGAGGATGTAATGCTTTCCGTCGG
>DATKTD010000170.1:0-5035 GCA_035531315.1 Rectinemataceae bacterium | reverse complement strand
ATTGCTCTTGTTTGACTTCATATCAGTGCACGTCATCAAAAGAATCCAATTCCTCGAGCGCGATATCCCCAAGTCGAATGGCAAAGTGAAATTTGATTCCATTAGTAAGATCTCAAGTTTCCTGGCGTTTTTCGGAATTCCATTCATTCCCGGCAGTCGATTAAGAAAATGTAATTTCGATTACATGAAAATATTGTTGACTAGTTATATATTTTTAATATTTGGATTATTTGGAAATATTTTGGTCGCTTTAGCTGTATTCTCCAACGTTGCATATATAGGTGAATTGGCTTTGGTTTGGGACGCGAAACCATTATTGGATGAATATGATATCTTGAAAACTATTGTTTCAGTTATTGGAATGTTGGCAATTATATTATATAAACCAATAATTGCATATTATCTTCGAATAAAGAAAAAGCGAAACCGCAATGAAGCTATCTTTCCAATATGATATCACTGATTGCGGTGCCGCTTGTCTTGCGATGATCGCCCAGGTTAACGGAAAAAAAATAAGCATAGGCAGAATTCGCGCCTTCGCCGGCACCGATCGCGAAGGCACCAACCTCGCCGGCATGGTCAAGGCCGGCGAGGCCCTCGGCTTCAGCGCAAAGGCAATGAAGGGCGACGCGGCCTCCCTCGACGATGACCTCCCCCTTCCCTTCATCGCCCACATCAAGAAGATCGATGACGGGAAGACCATCCTCCACTATGTCGTCGTCGCCAAAATCGGAAAGAAGCGCATTCTCGTCTTCGACCCCGCCGAAGGCAAGCGACGCTGGTCGAGAGAGGAGTTCCTCTCGCAATGGAGCGGCTACGTGGTCTTTCTCTCACCTCGTTCCGACTTTAAGGCGGGAGATGAGACGAAGGGTCTTTTCGAGCGCTTTCTCCCCATCCTCAAGCCGCATTGGAAGACCCTCGCCCAGGTGATCGTCGCCTCCGCCATCCTCATCCTTTTCGGTATTCTATCGTCGCTCTATTTTCGCTATCTCATCGACGATGTCCTCGTCGCCCGCGCGGAGTTCAGCCTCCATGCCCTGTCCATCGGAATCGTGCTGCTTACCCTCTTCCAGACCCTGCTGGCGGCGATGCGAGGGCAGCTCCTCCTTCTCTTTTCGACGAAGGCAGACCTCTCCCTCATCTTCGGCTATTTCCGCCATGTGCTTGGCCTGCCGATGGCCTTCTTCGACTCACGCAAGACGGGCGAGATCCTCTCGCGCCTGGAGGACGCTCAAAAGATTCGCGCAGCCCTCTCCGAGGCCTCGATCTCGGTGCTGATGGACCTCGTGATGGTGATCGTTGTGGGCTTCGTACTCTTCTTCCAATCCTCGACGCTTTTTATCGTCGCCATAGCGACGGTGCCTTTGTCGACGGGAATCGTGTGGGCCTTTTCTAAGCCTTTCGCGCGGCGTTACCGCAGGCTTCGCGGCGAGGCGGCCGATGTGCAGTCGGGCCTCGTTGAGGCGGTGGGCGGCATCGCGGCGATAAAGGCGATGAACGCTCAAACGCAGGCCTTCGAAGACTTCGAGAAGCGCCAGATGAAGGCGATCTGGACGGGCTATCGTCTGGGCATTTTCCGCAACGTCCAGGGCATCCTCGTGGGCCTCGTCGAGGGCTGGGGCTCCAATGTCCTCTTCTGGGTCGGATCGTGGTTCATCCTGAAAGGCAGCCTGAGCCTTGGACAGCTCATCTCCTTCAACGCCCTCCTGGGTTACTTTATCGGGCCCCTGCAGCGTCTCGTCACCCTTCAGCCGAGCCTGCAAGAGGCCTTCGTCGCCGCCGACAGGCTCGGCGAGATTCTCGATTTGCCGGAGGAGATCGACGAGGGGCGAACCCTCCTCAAGCCCGTGAGCTTTAGGGGCGAAATCGAGTTGCGCGACCTCGTCTTTCGCTACGGCACGCGACGCCCTGTTCTCCAGGGCCTGAGCCTGCATATCGAGGCGGGACAGAGCGTAGCTCTCGTGGGACCTTCCGGCTGCGGCAAGACGAGCCTCGCCAAACTCATCCTCAAGTTCTACGAAGCCGAGGAGGGCGAAATCCTCCTCGACGGGGACAACTTGAAGGATATCGACACCCTCCACCTCCGCTCGCGCGTCGGCTACGTACCGCAGGAAACCTTTCTCTTTTCCGGAACGATCCGCGAGAACATCGCCCTGCACTCCGACGAGGCGCCCTTCGAGGAGATCGTCGAGGCGGCGAAGAAGGCGGGAGCCCACGATTTCATCGTCGAGCTGCCGCAGCGTTACGACACGGTCCTCGCCGAGCGCGGAGCCTCCCTGTCGGGCGGCGAGCGGCAGCGCATCGCCCTGGCGCGCGCCCTCCTTGGCAAGCCCGAGATCCTCGTCCTCGACGAGGCGACGAGCAATCTCGATACGATCTCGGAGCGCCGGATCGAAGAGACCCTCGCCTCCCTCAATGGCGAGGGGATGACGATTCTCGTCATCGCGCACCGGCTTTCCACGGTCGTCCGCCGCGACAGGATATTCCTGATGGAGGCCGGCCGCGTCGTCGAGTCGGGGAGACACGTCGAGCTTCTCGCGCGGGAAGGCGCCTACTCGTCCCTGTGGCGGAGCGCCAACGCATGACGGGGCGGACCGCCGATCTTTCCGGCTTTAGGTGGAGCCGGGAGTTCTTCGAGCTCAAGACGAGCTCGCTCTTCGTCAGCTATCTCGCCTTCCTCATCCTCGTGGTCGGTGTGGCCGCGGCCTGGGCCTGGCTCGGGCAGATGGACGTGATCGTGGAGGCGGCCGCGGTCATCAGGCCGGTCGGCGACGTTTCCGTGGTGAAGAACGCGTCGAGCGGAAGGGTCCTGCGCAAGAGCTTCGTGAATGGGGCCCTCGTGGCGAAGGGCGCGGTGCTCTGGGAAATCGAGAGTACAGCGCTTGCCGCCGACAGTGTGAATACGGAGTCGCGCCTGGCTCGGGATCGCGAGAGGATGCGTGAACTCGAGGTATTTTCGCGTGCAATCGCGGCCGGCCAGGACTCGGTTCCTCCTTCGGATGAAAGTGCCTATGCCATGGCCCTCGTCTATTTTTCCGATGTCGAGCGTCTCGATCTCGCCCTCACCCAGGCGAACGAGGCCTCCGCGCGCGAGTTGGCCCTTCCCCCGACCATGAGCCTGCCTCAAAGAAGGAAGGATCTGGAGAACGCCGAAAAAAAGGCCAGCATGGAACTCGATGCCTACAAGGCCCAGGCCCGCCTCAAGCTGGACGCCGACCTCGAGGCGACGAGGAACGAGATGGACAAACTCGAAAAGAGCGCCGCTGAGCTCGGCGCGGCGAGGGAGGCCTGCGTGGTCCGCTCCCCCATCGCCGGTCGCGTCGAGGAGCTCCGGCGTCTCGACGCTGGCGACAATCTTTTCGCCGGCGAGGAAGTGCTTCGCGTCGTCCCGGAACGGAGCGGGGGTCTCGACCTTCAGCTGCGGGTCGATCCCCGCGACATCGCCGAGTTGCGCCAGGGCATGGCCATCGTGCTCAAATTCCCCGGCCTTCCCCCCTCGCAGTACGGAACGGTGGGGGCGCGGGTGACGAGGGTGCCCGCTGACGCGAACACATCGAGCGCCGGAACGGCCTTTTTCGACGTGGAAGCCACGCTCGACCGAGCCTTCGTGGAGAACAGGCGCGGGGAGCGCGTCGAGCTCATTCCCGGCATGGTCGCCGAGGCGAGGATCGTCGTGAAGCGGGAACGTATACTCCGCCTCATCCTCGAGAAGCTCGATTTTCTGACATGAGACGCGCCTCCGCTTTCGTTATCGTCAGCCTCGTGATCGCCGGAGCCTTCGCCGAGCCGCCCTATCTCGTCGGGCTCATATCTGCGGCCCTCGGTCACTCCAGTCTCGCGATCGAGGCAGGAGTGGATCTCGATGCCGCACGACTGAACTTGATCAAGGAAAGAGAAAGCTGGTGGCCTCGGTTCTCGATCGATTCACCCTCTCTCGCGTCATTTACGCGCACGGGAGCCGAGAACGTCGTCGTCATCGACGCCGATCCGCGGGAAGGCGACAAGAATATCTTCGCTGTCGACGCGTCGATGGGGGTCGAGCAGCGCCTGCCGGGCTCGGGCACGGCCCGATTGACGGCGAGTCAGGAGACGGAATACGCCTCCGATTATGGCGCGTGGCGACAGAGCCCCTCCATGGAGCTTTCGCTGTCCCAAGCCCTCGGGCCTGGGGCCTTCGGTGTCGGCCCGGATCCGCAGGCGGCGCGGACTCGGGTCCTGCTTGAAAAGGCGCGCCTCGCCAGGACGAAATCGGGTGACGACATCGTGATGAAGGCCCTTTCGGTCATGGAGGCGATGGACGAGGCTGGCATGGCCTCCCAGATCGCCGCTGTCGAGCGCGAGGCGGCGCAATTCCGTCGTGATGTCGCGGGGAAGAGGTCGGCCCAGGGCGCGATCACTCGCGCGGATCTGTGGAAGGCCGAGGCCGACGAGGCGAGCGCCGAGCGTCGGGCCGAGAAGGCGGACCTCGACCTGGCCACGGCGGCCGATGACTGGAAGACGTTTTTCGGCTCGGAGCCTCGCGCAATTGATGAAGGCGACCGCGAAGCCCTCCTCAAGGTCTGGGGCGCGTCTCGCGATTCCCAGGACTCCGTCGAGCTGCGCCTTATCGAAGAGGAGTCCGCGGTAGAGGCGGCCGATCGGCGTCTCGCGCGAATGGGAAAAGCTCCTCAATTATCGCTGTCGTTGTCCCTGGCTCCGGACGCGAACGCGCATTACTTCAATTCGCGTTGGTCGGATTCATGGACTGGGTTGGTGGGGACCACGGCCCCCCTCGTGCTTACCGGCTCCTTTGGGTTGAAGTATTCGGTTCCGGGGCTCGGCGAGCGGGCCGCCGATGACGAGGCGCAAGCGCTTTTCTCCACGAGGATCGCGGCCGAGCTCGAGCAGGAGCGAATGTCAACGCCGATTTGATTTTGCCGGTTTGGGGGTGCGGACATTTTCTTGGATAACTATACTACCATCCCAAGACTCAACCGGTACTGAACGGGGCTCATTCCGCCCAGCGACATCTTGATTCGTTTATTATTATACCAAT
>DATKTD010000169.1:0-2716 GCA_035531315.1 Rectinemataceae bacterium | reverse complement strand
AGCGAGTTACTTCGGGCAGATCACCGCGTCGACCGTGCTGGCGGCCGACATCCTCGCGCGGAACCACGGAACGTTTAGATTATGGGAAATGATTCCCGCCCTCCTCCTCGCGGGCTCGGGCGTCTTCCAGTTCCTGTGGTGCCGCGGCATCATCCGACCGAGATCGGCGCGCCTCGCCATCGAAGGGGGCGGCGACCGCGTCGCCGTGGCCGTTCTCGTCGGGGGACTGTCGTCGCTTTTCATGGCAGGGAGGATCGGCATAGCCTGGCTCATCGCGCCGCTTCTCGCCGAATCGCAGATCGCCTGGTTCGTCTGCGGGCAGTCGGTCCTCATCAACGTGGCGGCCGTCGCCGTCGTCATCTTCGCGGCCTCGCGGGTGGACCGCGAGCTTCGTAACGTCGCCCTCCTCATCGTGATCGCGGGGGCGCTCAAGGTCTTCATGCTCGACCTGCTCAATTACCACGGTCTGCCGCTCGTGACGAGCGTCCTCACCTTCGGGTTGGCCGCCGCGGTCTTCTCCGTGGCCCTCGGTCGCTGGCCGCGGATCGCCAGGGATGGCGAGGGAGGCGGCGAAGACTAGGAGGCGGGCGGTTTGTTCGCCTTGGCGGGCGGCAAGGGAAAGCGAACGCGGACCCTGCCGCCGCTCCCCCCGAGAAATTCCACCGACCCTCCGAGATCGGCGGCGAAGGATTCGATGAGCACGAGCCCGAGCGAATCGCGACGTTCCCTCCACCCAGGGGGAAAGCCCGGGCCGTCGTCGGACACGAGGAGCACCATGTCATCGCCGCTCCGCGAAAGGCTGACCGCGACGCTCGGCGGCGCTTCCGGGCTCCCCGCGTACTTGAAAGCGTTGGTGAGGAGCTCGACGAGGGTCAATCCCACCTTGATCGCCAGGCTCGCCGGCAGGCTGAGGGCCTCGAGTTGAAGGGACAGCCGCGAAGGGCCTTCGTCGCCGAGGTAGCTCGTCGCAATGGTCCCGGAAAGTCTCGACAGATACTCGTCCAGGCGGGGTTCCTCCTCGATAGGGCGACTGTACAGGAGTTCGTGGAGGAGCGCGATGGAGCGTACGCGCGACCCGAGCTCGGCCAGGAATCGGCCGGCCGCCTCGTTCGGCGCCCTTTCTTCCTCGATGGATGCGAGACTCGCCACCAAGGCGAGATTATTCTTGATGCGATGATTCGACTCGCGAACGATGGCGTCCTTGACCGCGAGAGCCTTTTGCAAGGCAGCCTCCGCGGCGCGCCGTCGAACCACTTCGGATCTCGCCTCGAGGAGGAGGCGCGAAATCTCCGTGTAATCCTCGACGGAAAAGAGTATGCCGCCCGTGCCCGGCAGCTTGCTCGCGACCGTATAGCGAGCCGTGGATCTATGCTGGCTGCGCGTCGCGACGGGATACAGGTCGTGATGGAGTTGCCAGGAAAAGACGACGGGAGGACCACCCTTCATGACGAGCTCGAGCCGTGAGAGGTTATGCGGTTCGATGAACTTCGGAAGAATTTCGCCCAAGGGACGAGCGCCGGCGTCGACGGCCTCGATACCCGTCCATCTCGCCATGCGGGAGTTCCAATAGCCGATGCGCCATTCCGCGTCCACCGCGAACACGCCGACGGGGAGCCGCTCGAGAATATCGGTGATGAGAAGGGGCGACTTGTCAGCCATCGACGAAACGCTCGATCGCCACCTCGAGCTTGGTGAAGGCGGAGAGGGACAGGAAGATGAGAAGATCGCCGTCGATCGAGAGATTCTCGATCTCGAAACGCGCACGCACGATGATGATGACCTCCGCCTCGTTCCTCACGTTGCGGAGCACATCGTCGATAGATCCTTCGGTATAGAGCGGTACCGTATACTCGAGCTCCGAGCGAAGCACGTTGACGATACTGCCCAGCAAGGCGTTGATGACAATGTTGCCGATCTCGCAGAGGGTCCCCGCCCGTATGGAATCGAGATCCTCCGGAGCCGCCGAGACGTCGTCGGTGATGCAGTCGACGAGCCGGCCGGCGTCCTCCGAAGCGAAGACAAGTTGCGCGTTCCCATCGAAGTCCCCGGAGAATTCCATCTCGACCGCCGAAAGGCTCTCCGATCCGCGCGGCGAGAAATACTTCTCCAGTTCCTCCGGTCGGGCTATGGCGAGCGAGGGGGCGGTCAGGCTGACGTGCGAGTGGAGCATCGTATTGAGGACATCGGCCGCCCTGCCGATGCCGATGCCCACGATCTCGGCGATCGGCTCGAGGTCGATTTCCTTCCCGCTCACGTTCCGGCCCCGAGAACGGAATCGATGATGGCGAGAAGGTTCTCTCTCCGCAAAGGCTTGTTGACAATGGCCGCCGCCCCGAGGCCCATCACCCGGAGGCGAGTGGTCTCCTGAATGTCGGCGGTGATGACTATGACGGCCAGGCCGGGACGCCGGGTTACGATTTCCCGCAGCGTCGTCGAACCGTCCATGCCGGGCATGAGGAGATCGAGAAGGACGGCATCGAAGGTCTCGCGCTCGATCATGCCAAGGGCCGTCGGGCCATCGGCGCAGGGCACCGTCTCGTGCCTTGTCTCGAGCAAGCGCGCGACGATCGCGCGGCTGGTGGATGAGTCGTCGACGACAAGAATTCGGGGCATCGGAACCTTCCGTCTCGGCACCCGCCGAAGCGCGGGATCAAATGCAATCCGAGGCTATTTAATTCTGGAGAAAGTCCCTACTGCAGTCAAGCTCGAAGAGCCG
>DATKTD010000168.1:0-2275 GCA_035531315.1 Rectinemataceae bacterium | reverse complement strand
GGCGCCACGATGGCCGATCTCTATCTGCCCACCCTGATGTCCGACATCATCGACAAGGGCGTCATGCGCGGCGACGCGGCCTATATCGGCCGCACGGGAGCCTGGATGCTCCTCGTCACGGCCGGCTCGGTGCTCGGTTCCGTGCTCGCGAGCTGGCTGGGCTCGAGGGCGAGCTCGGGTTTCGGCGCCGCCCTCCGCGAGCGGGTCTTCGGCAAGGTCGAATCCTTCTCACTCGAGGAATTCGACCGCTTCGGCCCATCGACCCTCATCACCCGCAGCACGAACGACGTCACCCAGGTCCAGATGGTCACCCTCATGTCGCTGCGCATGATGGTCACCGCGCCGATCATGGCCGTCGGCGGCCTCGTGATGGCGCTGTCGAAGGATCCCTCCCTGACCCTGGTCCTCGCCGTCACCATCCCCGTCCTCCTCGTCGTAGTGCTGTCCATATTTTCCAAGGCCATGCCCCTCTTCCGCTCCATCCAGAAGAAGATCGACCGGATCAACCTCGTGCTCCGCGAGGGGCTGACGGGCGTCCGCGTCGTGCGCGCCTTCGGCCGCGAGAATCGCGAGCGCGAGCGCTTCGAGGAGGCTAACGACGACCTGACCTCCACCTACATCAAGGTGAACCGCGTGATGGCCTTCATGTTTCCCTCGGTGATGCTCGTGATGAATCTCTCGAGCGTGGCCCTCCTCTGGTTCGGCATCATCCGCGTCGATCGCGGCGACATGCAGATCGGCTCGCTGATGGCCTTCATCCAGTATGCCTTCATGATCCTCTTTTCCTTCATGATGTTCGCGATGATGTCGATCATGGTGCCGCGGGCACAGGCGGCGGCGATCCGCATCGGCGAGGTCCTCGCCGTCGAGCCCTCCATCCGCGACCCGGAGAGTCCGACATCCATCCCCGAAGGGGCGCGGGGCATAGTCGAGTTTCGCGACGTGACCTTCCGCTACCACGGCGCCGAGGCCGCGGCGATCGAGGGCGTCTCCTTCGTCGCGAAGGCGGGGGAGATGACAGCCATAGTCGGGTCCACCGGCTCCGGCAAGTCGACCCTCGCCAAGCTCGTGCCCCGCTTCTACGACGTCGATGGGGGCAGCATCCTCGTCGACGGCGTCGATGTCCGCGAGCTCCGACAGGAGGAGCTGCGGTCGCGGATCGGTTACGTGCCGCAGAAACCCGTGCTCTTCTCGATGTCGATAGGCGACAACATCCGCGTCGGCATCGCCGGCGGCGGAGAGGGCGAGGGCGCCTCCAAGGCCGAAGACGAGCTCCTGCGATCCTCCGCCGACATCGCGCAGGCCACCGAGTTCATCGACACCCTCGATGGCGGCTATGGACACATGGTTTCGCAGGGCGGCCTCAATCTCTCCGGCGGTCAGAAACAGCGCCTGTCCATCGCGAGGGCCCTGGCGCGCAGGCCCGACATCTACGTATTCGACGATTGTTTTTCGGCCCTGGACTTCCGCACCGACGCCCGCCTCCGAGCGAGGCTCAAAGAAGTTACGGGAAGCGCGACGGTCATCGTCGTGGCGCAGCGCGTGGGCACGGTCATGGAAGCCGACCACATTATCGTCCTCGATGAGGGACGCGTGGTCGGCGCGGGACGGCATCGCGAGCTCCTCGAGAGCTGCCCCGTCTATCGCGAAATCGCCGCTTCGCAGCTTTCGGAAGAGAGGATCGCATGAGCGACACGGCACGACCCCCGAGGGGGGAGGCGGTCAAGGGAGCTTCGGGCGGCGGAGCCAGCGGACAGAGTCCCGGTCCGGGGCCGGGAGGCGGCAGGGGCGGCCATGCCATGGGACCGATGGGCGGCATGGGCAGGCCGACCGAAAAGCCCAAAGACTTCGGAAAGACCATGCGGCGGCTCTTGGCCTATCTCAAGCCCCATAGGGGGAGGCTCGTCGCCGTCGTCTTGCTCGCCATCCTCTCCATGTCCTTCAATATCGTCTCGCCGAAGATCCAAGGCCACGTGATGGACAAGCTCAAGGACGCCTTCGTGGCGCGGATGGTCATGGGCGGCGGCGCGGCCGGAGCCGCCCCGACAGCCGGATCGACGATGGCCCCCGCCGCGGGACAAGGGCCCTCGGGATTGACCGAGGCCCAAATGGCAGACGCCCGTCGCGCCCTACGTGAGACGGGCGGCAAGGTCGACTACGCGGGCATCGGCCGCATCCTCCTCACCCTCCTCGCGCTGTATGTCCTCGCCTCGCTCTTCATGTTCGTCACCCAGTGGGTGATGTCGACCGTCGCCCAAATGACGGTCTCGAAGCT
>DATKTD010000167.1:0-7696 GCA_035531315.1 Rectinemataceae bacterium | reverse complement strand
CAGGGGATCGCGGCGGAAGAAGCGCGCGAGGAGGCCGTAAACCTCCGGATATTCGGCCTTGAGGAGTTCGGGGCGCTCGAAGAAGTACTCGCAGAGTACCGCGAAGAATTCCTCGGGGTTCTCGGCCGCGTAGGAGTCGATCCTCGGGCCGTCCCGCCTGCGGAGCTTGCCGCGCCGGGGTCTTCGTGCCGAGGGTGCCTCGAGGCGGCGGCGGAAATCCTGGAAGGCCGCGCCGAAGACCCCCCGCCATTCGCCGGGGTCCATGTCGCGCGGAAGCGGAGGGACCCCGGCGAAGTGACCGTCGCGGCCGTCGATCTTGTGGGCCATCTCGTGGATGACGACGTTGTAGCCGTCCCCCCAACCCGAGGCCTCAATATCGACCCGTGACAGGGCGACGGGGCCGAGGTCGAAGGCCTCCCCCGAAAATTCGTCCTCATACTCGTGCACGACCCCGGCCTCGTCGTAATTCTTCTGTTTTACCTGGTATTCGCGGGGCGTCACGATGATGGTGGACCAGTCGTCGTACCAGTCGATGTCGAGGCCGACGAGGGGGAGGACGGCCTGGGCGGCCACCGAAATCCGGAGTTCGTCGTCGATCTTCGCGTCGCCGACGGGATCGAAGATCTTTTCCGCGAGAAAGATGGTCGACAGCTCCCTCAGTTTCGCCCTCTCTTCCGGGGACAGGCAACGGAAGATCGGGTGCTCCTTGAGGACCCAGTCCCAGAGTTCGTCCGGGATCGGCTTTTCCTGGAGGATGCGCCGTCGGCGAGTGCGCTTGAAGGGGGCGAAGAGACCCATGGATGCCGAGGATAAACCCCGGAGGCCCCCGGCTCAAGCCCGAGGGGGAAGCGGGGGACCGGGGTCGGGGCGGGTCCAGCGGGCCCGGGCCTTCTTGCGGCCCCTTCGATGGTCCACCGAGATACCCTCATTCTCTCGCTTGGGGCTCTCGCGTGATTGACACTGGATGCCGCTCTCCTATTTACTGAAAACCCATGAAGAAGCTTATCTTCGTGACGGGAGGCGTGTGCTCTAGCCTTGGCAAGGGCATAGCAGCCTCTTCGATCGGCGCTCTCATGGAAGCGCGCGGTTTGAATGTGCGCATGGTCAAGGTAGACCCCTACCTCAATGTCGATGCGGGGACCATGAGTCCCTATCAGCACGGAGAGGTCTATGTGACCGACGACGGGGCCGAAACCGACCTCGATCTCGGAAACTATGGCCGTTTCACCAATTCCCCACTCTCCAGAGCCAACTCCATCACCACGGGCCAGGTCTATCAGGCGGTGATCAACAAGGAACGCGAGGGGCGCTTCCTGGGGCGGACCGTGCAGGTGATCCCCCACATCACCGACGAGATCAAGTCCCGGATCCTCGCGGTGGGCAAGGACGCCGATGTCGACATCACGATCATCGAGATCGGTGGAACGGTCGGCGACATGGAGTCCATACCCTTCCTCGAGGCGGCTCGGCAGCTCATCCACGAGTACGGCCGGCAGAACGCCGTCTCGGTGCACGTCACCCTGGTTCCGGCCCTTTCCGGGGGCGAGCTCAAGACCAAGCCCACCCAACACGCGGTGAAGGAGCTCCAAGAGGTGGGCATCCAGCCGGACGCCCTCATCCTCAGGGCCTCCGAGCCACTCGACGAGGGCATGCGAAGGAAGATAGCCGGCTTCACCAATGTCGAGTTCGAAGGCGTGATCTCCGGCTACGACGTGTCGGCGACGATCTACCAGGTCCCCCTCATCTATAACGAGCAGGGTCTCGACACCTTCCTCCTCAAGAAGATGAACATCGAGAGCCGCCATGCCGACCTCCGCCCCTGGAAAGAGGTCGTGCGCAAGGTCGTCGAGCCCAAGCGCAGGGTAAAGGTCGGCGTCGTCGGCAAGTACATGGAGCTCACCGACTCCTACAAGTCGGTCTGGGAGGCCCTCTACCACGGTGGCATCGCGAACGACACGGGCGTCGAGATACTCAAGATCGACTCCGGCCGCCTCGAGGGTGACAATGCCGATCTGCAGGGAATCCTCGACGCCGTCGACGGCATCCTCGTGCCCGGCGGCTTCGGCGAGCGGGGAATCGAGGGCATGGTCAGGGCTGCCCGCTGGGCGCGCGAAAATGGAAAGCCCTATTTCGGCATCTGTCTCGGGATGCAGATCATGGTGATCGAGCACGCTCGCGACGTTCTCGGCTGGGCCAATGCCCATTCGACCGAGTTCGATCCCGACACCGCCTGTCCCGTCGTGGGCCTCCTCGAGGACCAGGTGGACGTGCGCAACTACGGCGGTACGATGCGGCTCGGAAAGAGCGAGTCGGTGCTGCGCGAAGGATCCCTCATCCGCGAGGTCTACGGCAGCGAGCATATCTGGGAGCGGCACAGGCATCGCTACGAATTCTCGAACAGCTACCGCGGAGAAATCGAGAAGAGCGGACTGCGCATTTCCGGCCTGACGCCCGACGGCAGCCTCGTCGAATCCTGCGAATGGCCGGGTCATCCCTGGGGTCTCGGCGTCCAGTTCCACCCCGAATTCAAATCGAGGCCGACGGCCTCCTCTCCCATCTTCAAGGGCTTTATCGGGGCCTGTGTCGCCTCCGCGCAGCGTCGCGAGGCGCAGGCGCGCGGGTCGGGCAGCAAGGGCGGCGCGGCGCCGGACGCCGGGGAGGAGCATGGCGCCCGCTCCTAGGTACCGGTCGGTGGGATTCGCCTTCTTGGCCCTTTTCGCCGGCCTCCTCCTCTCCTGCAGCTTCGATTACGGCTCGGCCAAGCAGACTTCGACCGAGGAGGAGCCGACGGCCACCTTTACGCGCTTCGTCCACCGGGTCGTCGACCAAGGGACGATAATCCTCGAGATTCGCGCCGACCGGGCCGAATCCTACGACAAGGACCATCGCACGGAGCTCCAGGGGGTTACCTTCAGCCAATTCGATTCCAAGGGCGCCTTGGAGGCCTCGGGGAAGGCGGACTCGGCCACGGTCTGGACCGATACCGACAACGCCGAGTTCCGGGGCGACGTCCTGCTCGAGTCCAAGCGCGAAAAGGCGACCCTCAAGGCCGAGTCCCTCAGCTGGACCGATTCGACCAAGGTCCTCGAGGGAGGTCTCGAGCGCATCGTTTCGGTGCAGCGCGACGACGGCTCCTGGGTCAGCGGGGCCGGATTCCGCGCCGACCTCAAGCGCCGGGCCTTTTCCTTCCAGGAAGCCTCGGAGGGCCGGATGGTCACCACGTCTTCCGCAACCGAATCCACGACGGGCGGCCCGACGAAATGAAGCGATTCATCATCGCGCTCTGGATCGCCCTCCTCTCGGCCGCCCTCTTCGCCGACAGCTTCAGTTTTTCGGCGGATTCGGTGCAGAGCGTCCTTGCCGCGGGCAAGGAAAAGACCGTTCTCATGGGCCACGCGAAGGTCTTGAGCGACAAGATATCGGTAAGCGCCGACCGGATCGAGATCAGCGGCCCGAACTATTCCCTCCTTTTCTGCGAGGGTTCGGTGGTCGCCGACGACAAGAAGAACGGCATCCATCTCGAGGCGCCCCGTCTCACCTATGACCGGGACCGCTCGCTGGCCATCCTCGAGGGGCCATCGGTCCTCGAGGACGGCGAGAACCATGTCGTGCTCAAGGCCAACTGGATCCAGGACGACGGCGACCAGGGCGTCACGGTAGCCCAGGTGGACGTTCGCATACTAAAGGAAGGCCTCGCCTGCCGCTCCGAATACGCCATTTATCGCCGGAAAGAACACCGACTGGAATTGAACGGAGCGCCCAGGGTCGTGAAGAACGGCGACGAGTACAGGGCCACGAGGATGGTGATCGATACGGACAGCGAGCAGATAAGTCTCGAAGGCTCGGTTAGCGGCTCGGTGCATACCGCTTCCACGCAGGGAACGACGCAGGGGGGAAGTCCCTCGGGTGGGGCCGCCGGAACGACAGCCGGAACGCCCGCGGCGGACTCCCCCACCGCGGCTAGCCCCACAGCGACAGCCGAGGCCCCGGCCGGGGCTCCCACCCTGACCGATGTCTCTCCCGTGGCCGGGCCTGGATCCCCACCATGAGCGACCATATCCTCGAGGTCAGGGGCCTGCGAAAGACCTATGGTCGCAAGGTTGCCGTGGCCGATGTCTCGTTTTCGATGAAGACGGGTCAGGTGACCGGCCTCCTCGGCCCCAATGGGGCGGGAAAGACGACGGTTTTCTACATGATCGTTGGCTTCGTGAAGCCGACGGCCGGCAAGGTCTTCCTCGAGGAGCATGAGATTTCCAAGATGCCCATGTTCCGTAGGGCCAGGCATGGCGTGGCCTACCTTCCCCAGGAGCCCTCGGTGTTCAGGAAGCTCAGCGTCTCCGAGAACATTCTTGCCGTCCTCGAGACGCGGGCAGACCTCGACAGGGCCGCCAGGAAGCGGAGGATGGCGGAACTCCTTTCGGAATTCGGCATCGAATCGATAGCCAAGCAGCCCGCCTACACCCTTTCGGGCGGCGAGCGCCGACGGACCGAGATCGCGCGGGCCCTGGCCATCGATCCCAAGTACCTCCTCCTCGACGAACCCTTTGCCGGCATCGATCCCATCGCGGTCCATGAGATCAAGGGAATCGTGCGCCGACTCTCCGCCGCGGGAATCGGCGTCCTTATCACCGACCACAATGTCCGGGACACCCTCGATATTACCCACGAGGCCCACATCATCAATCTCGGGAGGATCCTCGTGTCGGGTGACCGAGAGGCCATCCTCTCGAGTGAACTCGCCCGTGAGATCTATCTCGGCGAGGCCTTCCGGATGTAGTGGCCGACCCGGCGCATTGACCAAGATGCGACCTCGGCAGTATTGTACTCCGTCCAAGGTTCCCCGAGCCCGGGGGGCTTCCCTCCGCATTTCCCCGCGCCGGTCGAGTTGACTGGGGCTAGGGCCCATGTTACATTCGCAAAACCCCGTACGGGATCGCCACGTCATCTTCTCCTGACAACGGAAAAGCCATGCGCCATTTCGACACTCATGCCCACATCGGGCTCATCTTCGATGACCCGATCGAACAGCTTCTCGTATGCCAAGAGGCGAAGGCGGCCGGGGTGGCCCGTATCGTGAGCATATGCAATAGCCTCATCGACTTCCGCCAAGTCTACGAGAATCTCAAGACCGCGGAACATGTCTATCACGCGGTAGGCGTCTCGCCCTCCGAGGTCCAATCGCCCGGAAAGGACTGGAAGAAGACGATCGAGGACGCGGTCAAGCTCCCCCGTGTCATCGCGATAGGCGAAATAGGCCTCGATTACTTCCATCGTTATGGCGATCGAAAGAGCCAGATCGAACTTTTCATCGATCAGCTGGACATGGCTGCCCGCCTCAACCTCCCGGTCATCATCCACAACCGCGAGGCCGGCAAGGACGTCTTCGACATCCTCCGCGACCGACTGCCGCCGGCCGGCGGCGTCCTCCATTGCTATTCGGAGGATTCGGTCTACGCCGAGAAGGCCCTCGAACTCAATCTCTTCTTCTCCTTCGCGGGGAATCTCACCTACCGCAACGCCCGCAATCTCCACGACACGGTGCGCGTCGTCCCCCTCGATCGCATCCTCATAGAGAGCGAGGCTCCCTTCATGGTGCCGGCCGACTACCGCGGCAAGCGGAACAAGCCCGAGTACCTTCCCTCGACCGCGGTCTTCCTCGCCGACATGCTCGAGATGGATCCCGAAGAGGTGTCCGAGCAGCTCTACCAGAACGCATGCAGATTTTTCCGGGTCCCCGCCTGAGTTCCGACAACCTTCATAGATCTGTCCGAATTGGCCCCTTCACCGCGCGTGGAAACGTCTTCCTCGCGCCGGTGGCGGGCTATTCGGACGCGGCCTACAGGGCGGTCTGCGCCGGCGAGGGGGCGGATCTCTGCTATACCGAGATGGTGAGCTCCGAGGCCCTCACTCGGGGCCATCGCAAGACGGAAGCCCTCCTCGAGCGCGATGGCGTCGAGAAGGACTACGCGATCCAGCTCTTCGGCTCCTCGCCGGAGGTGATGGCCCGCGCCGCCCTGGCCCTCGCCCCATGGCAGCCTTCGATAATCGACATCAACTGCGGTTGCCCCGTGCCGAAGATCGTGAAAGCGGGGGCGGGCTCCGCCTTGATGCGGGAGCCTTCCAGGATCGGTGAAATAGTGAAGGCGATGCGCGCGGCCCTCGATGGGGCCGGCATGGGCCAGGTGCCCGTCACGGTGAAGTTCCGCCTTGGCTGGGATGAATCGAGCATCAATTACCTCGAAGTGGCCTCGATCGCGGCGGCGGCCGGGGCGGCGGCTCTTACCCTCCATGCCCGCACCAGGGCCCAGGGTTATTCGGGCAAGGCCGACTGGTCGGCCATGGCCCGCCTTGCGGCCTCGACCTCGCTGCCTGTCTTCGGCTCGGGCGACGTGCATTCGGGGGCCGACGCGAGGAGGATGATCGAGGAGACCGGGGTTGCGGGCGTGATGATAGCCCGAGGAGCGATGGGCAATCCCTTCGTCTTTTCGGAGGCCGTGGCTGTCCTGGAAGGCCGGGAGGCGCCTGAGCCCACGAGGGAGCGGAAGATCGAGGTGGCGCGAAAACACCTCGCCCTGTCTTCGCGCTTCATCGGGGAACGGCAGGCCTGCATCGAATTCCGCAAACAGTTCTGCGCCTACACGAAGGGCGAGGCGGGCGGGGCCAATCTCCGCTCCGAGGCCGTCAGGGCCACCAGTCTCGCGGATTTCGACCTGCTGTTCGGACGCTGGGCCGAGGCCTCGGGTTAGGCTTCGGCGCCCAGGACTTGGACAAGTCCCGGGCCGGAAAGGGCAATCCTGCGCTGCGAGCCGCTGGTGCGGTCCCCTCAGCCGCCTCTTCCGTTCTTGAGCCAGTCGGCCAGCTTGGCCGAAAGACCGCTCGCGGGATTCGCCTGGCCGGGGGGCATGCTCAAGGCATCCTTGAGCCAGGGCCCGAGGACTTCGGACTTGAGGGCGGGCCACTCGGGGGGCAGGGTTTCGGGCATCCGGATCATCTCCTCGGGGGGGATGTGGCCCGTCATGTTCGACCAATACAGGGGGAATACCTTCTCGGTGACGCTGCGCAGGGTCGAAAAGCCCCCGGCGATACCGAAGGAACCTTCGAGGGCCCGGGTCCTTCGGGCCGCTTCCAGGACGGCCTGTTGCTTGGCCGGATTGAAGAGCCAGGCGATGAAGGCTTCGGCTCCCCGCGAAGAGCCCCTCGATTTGGGAATGCCGACGAGGACGAGGTCCGAGAGCACGGGAATGGAATCCCCCTCCGCATACCATCGATAGTCGAGGACAGCGCTTTTCTCCTCGGGGACCAGGAAGAGTTTCGAGGAATCCATCGAGGCGAAAAGGGCCCGGCCTTCGGCGATCCAGTTGTATTCGGGCGTAAAAAGATACTTGAACTGGAAGTCGTCGGCCGCCGTGGCTGTCGGGGCCGTGGCCCCTCCCCAGTTCCTGATGCGCTCGATGGCCTGTCGCAGGCCGGGCTCCGACCAGCTGAGGGGCTTGCCTTCGCGGAAGGCGGCGCCCGCGGCATTGGCGGCGATTACGAGGAAATCGCTGTTCCAGCGCGGCGAAAAGCCCATGCGCGAATAGCCACTTCCTTGCACCTTGTCGAAGGCCTCGGCCGGAGCCACGAGGTCTTCGAGGCCGAGGCTGCTGACATGCCGGGCGACGGCTCCAGAATCCTTGCGGAAGATGATGGCCGGCAA
>DATKTD010000166.1:0-6608 GCA_035531315.1 Rectinemataceae bacterium | reverse complement strand
CCAGCTTTCGATCGTCGTCTTCGGGCCTCTTTCCACCTTCGGCTTCGTAATAATGGTCAACCAACGCCTGAATTCCGAGAACACCGAGGCGAGGGAGAGGCTCGAGTTCGTGTTCAACATAAGTCCCGGTGCGGTCGCCATCACCCGCATGGACGACGGCCGCGTGGTCGACATGAACGAGGCCTTTTCCGTCCTGACCGGCTACGCGCGGGAGGAGATTCTCGGAAGATCGGTCCTCGATCTTCGCATTTGGGCGAAGGACGAAGACAGGGAGCGCTTCCTCCAGGAACTTCGGGCGAAGGGCAGCTGCCTGAACAGGGAATTCGTTTTCGGCAAGAAGGACGGCAGCAGCCTCATCGGCATCATCTCCGCCCGGCTGTTTACGCTGGACGGCCAGCCCCACATCCTCAGCGTCACCACCGACATCAGCGAGCGGAAGAGGTCCGAGGGGGAGATTTCCCGCCTCGCGTTGCAGCTCGAGCTCGAGAGAAATTATGCCCAGACGAGCGCGATGACCGACGGTCTGACGGGCCTCGCCAACCGGCGACGTTTCGACGAGGTGCTCCGCAGCGATTTCTTCCGTCTCAAGC
The DNA here is from genome assembly GCA_035531315.1 of Rectinemataceae bacterium. Lineage (GTDB taxonomy): Bacteria > Spirochaetota > Spirochaetia > Treponematales > Rectinemataceae > CAIJMU01. The sequence continues at coordinate 6,018 of DATKTD010000166.1, read as the reverse complement.
GCACCAAGGCCCAGCTGTCGATGATCATGCTCGATGTCGACTATTTCAAGAAGTACAATGACAGCTACGGTCATATAGCGGGAGACGACTGTCTCAAGCACATAGCGGCCATACTCAGGAAGGCCGTGGGTCGGGCCCATGACACGGTCGCCCGCTACGGCGGCGAGGAATTCGCCGTCATCATGCCGGAGACCGACATTTTCGGAGCCCTGGCCCTGGCCGAAAGGATCAGGAAGGCGGTGGAGAGTCATGCCATTCCCCACTCCGCCTCGAAGGTCTCGCCCTTCGTCACCGTCAGCATCGGCGTCGCGACCGTCGACACCGCGGAAATAGTCTCTCAGGACGAGATCATCCAACGTGCCGATGCCGCCCTGTACGAGGCGAAAAAGGCGGGCAGGAACAGGATCGAGCAATCCAGGTCCCCCGTCGCCAAAGACGGGAACGGCGCCGAGCACCACCCCCGCGAGAACCTCGTGAAACTGGTATGGAGTTCCTACGACGAGAGCGGCAACGCCACGATCGATCGGGAACATAGACAGCTCTTCGAAACCTCCAACATGCTGGTCGACGCCATCGTGCGAGGCGGGGCCAGCGAGTTCTACCTCCCCCTCCTCGAGTCCCTCCTCGAGGATATCGTCAGCCATTTCGAGGATGAGGAAGGGATCCTCAGGGAAATCAAATTCCCCTACGCGGAGGAGCATGCGGCCCTCCATACCGCATTAGTGAACAAGGCCCTGGACCTCGCGGCCAAGTGCCGCCGAGGGGAGGCAAATGTCGGGGAGTTGTTCAGCTTCGTGGTCTACGAAATCATCGCCCGCCACCTGTTGATGGACGATAAAAAATTCTTCCCCTACGTGGCCTCACGCTGATCCGGGCCGCTTCCCGCGGGGCCGGCCCGACAGGCCAGACCCGAGAGACCGGGGACTCCGCCTCGTTGCGCTAGCTACTTGGCTCTTTTGCCCTTCTTGCCCTTCGACCCGGAGGCGCCCCTCTCCGCCTTGGAAGGACGAGGGACTTCATCCGCCTCGGCTGCGCGGGCGCCTTCATTCCCCTCGCCGGGATCGATGGCGTACTTTCCGGGATAGATCCTGGGTATCCATTTCTGGCTGTCGATCGGCGGCCTCTCGTATTTGCCGGCCTTTTGGCGGGGCGGAAGCTCGATGGGCTCGGGGGTGAGATCCTTGTACGGCACGCGCCCGAGAAAATGCGTGATCGTGTTGAGCCGGGCGCAGTACTTATCGTCAGCGTCGACGACATGCCAGGGGCTGTCGGCCGTGTCGCTGAACTCGAACATCTCGTCCTTGGCCTTCGAGTATTCGACCCATTTCGACCTCGCCTTCATGTCCATCGGCGAGAGTTTCCAGCGTTTGGCCGGGTCGTCCAGCCTATCGCGGAACCTCTTCTCCTGGACTTCGTCGCTCACGCTGAACCAGTACTTCACGAGGATGACGCCCGATCGGATGAGCATGCGCTCGAACTCCGGCAACGATCTGGCGAAATCGGCGTACTCCTCGTCGCCGCAGAAACCCATGACACGCTCGACACCGGCGCGATTATACCAACTGCGATCGAAAAATACCATTTCGCCGCCCGAGGGCAGCTCGGCGACGTATCGCTGGAAGTACCATTGGGTCTTTTCCTTCTCCGTCGGAACGCCTAGGGCGGCGATTCTCGCGTAACGGGGGTTGAGCCCCTGGGTCAGTGCCTTGATGATCCCGCCCTTGCCCGCCGCGTCGCGGCCCTCGAAGAGGGCGACGACCTTGAGCTGCTTCGCCTTGACCCATTCCTGCAGTTTGACGAGCTCGACGGTCAGCCGATCGAGTTCCGCGTAATAGTCCTTTTTCCGCATAGCCGATTTTTCGCCCATTGGAGCCTCCGCATCGAATCTAACGCTTCGCAGCCTCAAAGCATAACGAAGACAAGCCTTTCGAGCCGAATGCTCCCAGAGGCCTCGACGGGAAGCGAAGGGCGTATTACCATTAAGCGCGGAGGCACACCATGACCGAAGCCACTCTCCGCGCCCTTTCGGGGCTCCGCGATCCTTCGACAATTCAGTGGTATGTCATTCCCCTTCTTGCCATCGTATTCTATATCTACGCCACGGAAGTCTCGCGGGCCCGGACTTCGGGCAACTGGGACGCCATCGTCGCCGGCGCGGCGGTCTTCGGAGCGGACTTTCTCAATGAGACGATCAACAGCTGGATCATGGCCCTGACGGGCCGCGCGGCCCTCTGGTCGACGCCCGGCCCCAGCGCCTTGAAGACCCTCGTTGGCTGGAACATAGAGATCATGTTCATGTTCGCCATCCTCGGCATCATCTGGCAGCGCTCCCTCTCGGGCAAGCCGGGAGCCAGGCTCTTCGGCCTGCCCGAGGGCTGGTTCCTCGCAATCGCCTATTCCCTCGTCTGCGTCGCCGTCGAGGTCGTCCTCAACGCGGGCGGCCTCCTCGTATGGGAATGGGGCTTCTGGAACAGGAGCATCGCCGCCCTCGTCCCCATCTTCCTCTTCGGCTATCTCTGGTTCTTCGCCTGGGCCATCCTCGCAATCTCGCGACGCAGCCTCCGCGCCAAGGCCCTCGTCGCCGCCCTACCCTACGCGGCGGCCCTCCTCCTCGACATCGTCGCGGAGGTGGCCGGGCTTCGCTACTAGGTGGGGAGCCAGGGACAAGGCCGTCATTGACGCCTCCCTCTCTACCATGAGAGGCTTCCCCGTAATACGAGATGAAAGACATAGCAGAGTACGGTCCCTCTTCCTCGCCCTTCGAAACCCTCGTCCACCTCGAGGATAAGATCATGTCCGGGGAGCTCAAGACCTTCCAGGCTCTCAAGTCCTACGCCGCGGTCCTGGTCGGAACGCAGCGCGGCAAGGTCATTCTGAAGCGAGCCTTCGATCTTCAGCGACAGCTCCACTGGGGCTTTTTCAAGGATCTGCAGCCCACGGCCTTTCCGGCCCTCTGGAGTCAGGTCGTGATCGCCGACCCGGACTTCGATTTCGCCGGCGACCTCAAGGGTTACATGTCCATTCCGGATATCTATGTCGGACTCCTCGACATCCACGGCTATACCCGCTTCTGCCGCGAGAACCGCAACAACATGTCGCGCCTCGACCTCCTCGATCGGATGCTCCACGAGGAGGTGAGGGCTATGGCGGCGCGAAGCGGCGTCCTTGCCAGAAGGGCTCGAGGCGACGAGATCCTCATGCTCGCGGCCTCGGCCGCGGACCTCGCGGAGACCTCCCTCGCGCTGATGGACCACTTTTCCAGACCGCGGAGGATCGCCACCGGTCCCGCCGGCAAGGCCCAGAACATCGATATGCTGCTTCCGCCCTTCCAGCTTTCAGCGGGACTGGCCGGCGGTCAGAAATACACGCCCCTCGTCGTCACCCGGGACGGCGACCTTTCCGGGGACATCGTCAACACGGCGGCGAGACTCCAGGCCCGGGCGACCAGGCTTTCCCCCCATCGGAACCGGATGCTCATCACCAGCCATGTCCAGCAAAAGCTCGTCGGGGTCAATGGGCAACGCCACCCCCACCTCGCCGAGGTGAAGTATCTCAATACCGGCACGGTCAGCTTCAAGGGCACGAGTCTCCTCGTCTACGACGCGGTCTTCGTCAAGACCGAGGCTTGGCGCCTGGACATCCAGGCTTGCCTCGAGGAGCTCTACGCGTCGCTCGACAAGGGGATGTGGCGTTCGAAGGTCTTCGAGGATGCGATTTCGCTCATCGTGCGCCTTACCAAGAGCATCTCCTCCTTCGCCGTGCCGAGGAAGGGGGGCGGCCCAGAGATCGACGCGACCGAGTTCCTCGGCATGGCCCGCAAGGTCTCTGACCTCTTCGCCCAGGATCGTTTCGAGGAGGCGGTCGCGGCCTTCGGGGAACTCGTCAGGCTTCTCTCGACCCTCGAGGGCGTCGACGAAGTGGCTCTCGAATATCTCGCGGGAATCGCCGAGGGCTATGCCGCGATCGGCGATTCCTTCGCCGCGAAGGTGGAAGCCGAGATTTTCGCGAATCCCGATACGGTCATCGGACCCTCGGGCAAGGCCAGTTTCGACACGTTGAAAAAGCACGCCGAGCTCTACCAGAGCCTCCTCGCCAAGGCGAGACTCTCGGTCCGGAGCCGCAAGGCAAGCTGGTACCATGTCGCCGACGAATGCGCTCCGTCGAACGGCGTCATGATAGAATCGCGAAAATAGCGCGCCAAAGGCGAAGGCCTAGATTCGACGCCTGCGCGCATGCCGCGCGGGAGACAGGAGGATGGGTGAGGCGCGGCAATGACATGAGGATCGCCCCCGCGGTTTCCGCGCCCGAGCCGGCGCAGGCGCAGGGATGGGGCGGCGACTGGAATCCGGCGCGCTACCTCGCCTATGGGCGGGAGAGGGCGCGGCCGGCCATGGACCTCGTCGCGCGCATCGATCGCGCGGAGCCTCGTCGCATCCTCGACCTGGGTTGCGGGCCGGGCAACAGCGCGGCCATCCTCGCCGCCCGCTGGCCGGGGGCCAAAATCATCGGCCTCGACAACTCGAAGGCGATGATCGAGGCCGCCCGCCGCGACTTCCCCGAGGGTGAATGGATTCTCGGCGACGCCCTCACCGCCCCCCTCGAGGGCCCCTTCGACATCGTGTTCTCCAACGCGGCCTTCCAATGGATTCCGCGCCATCCCGCCCTGATAGCTCGCTTGGCCGGCCTTCTGGCACCGGAGGGCATCCTGGCGGTCCAGGCGCCTCGCCGCGGCGACATGGCGGTGCGGAAGGCCATCGACGAAGTAGGGAGTCGCGAGAGATGGCGAGGCCTCGTCGAAGGCGCGGAGCTCGCCTTGAACTACAGGGAACTCGATTCCTACTATGACATCCTGATCGGCCATTTCGACGAGATCGAACTCTGGCAGACGAGCTACTTCCATGTCCTCGAGGGAGCGGCCTCGGTCATAGACTTCGTCCGCACGACGGCGCTCAGACCCTGGCTCGACCGCCTGCCCGACGAAAAGGCGAGAGGGGACTTCGAGCGCGAGGTCCTCGAGGCCTGCTCCCCCTCATATCCGGCGCGGCCCGACGGCAAGATCCTCTTCCCCTTCGCCCGCCTCTTCTTCGTCGCGACCTCGCCGCGACCGGCTTCGAGGCCGGCCTAGACCTGGTACTTGCCCACTTCCTCGCTCAGGGCGGCCACCGCGGCCAGGTTGCGATCGACCTCGCGCCGCACGGAAGAATAGGACGACTCGAGGACGCGAAGCTCTCCCGCCCTCGAGGACGCCATCTCCGCGAGGGCGCCGAGACGACCGAGGGCTTCGGCCAGGTTGGCCGACATCAGGGAGACCTCCTGGTGCTGTTCCTCCATCCTGGCGCCGATCCTCGACGAGGCCTCGACGAGTCCCCCGAGTGAACCGACGACGGCCCGGCGATCTTGGCCCTGCCTGGCCATGGCCTCGGCTATTGCCCTCGCTATCTCCTCCGACGAGGAGAGACCCTTCGCTAGCCCCTCGAGTACCTCGGCGCTGGCGCGGGAGCGATCGACTCCCGTCGTCACCTTCGTCGCCATTCCCCTGATGAGGCCACGGATCGTGTTGGTATGAAGGGCGGCGGTCTCGGCCAGACTGCGTACTTCCCCCGCGACGACGGCGAAACCCGCGCCCTTGTCTCCCGCGTGGGCCGCCTCGATGGCGGCGTTCATCGCGAGGAGGTTGGTGTCCGTTGCGATCTTGCCAAGGGCTCCGAGCTTCTCGAGCACCTGTTTCGCGGCTGAATCGATCTCCATGATCGAACGGGCGGTCTCGTCGACGGCGGCCCCGCCCTCCTTGCCCTGGAGGGCGAGATTCCTGGCGATTTCGCCGGCATGAGAGGTCAGGCCGTCTACGGCGCCGATGCTCGACTCCATGGAGCGCATCGCCTCGTCGGTCTCCTGCACGCGCCTCGCCTGTTCCGTCGAGGCCTCGGCGACCCCCCGGGAGGCCCGCTCGACCGAGGCCAGCCTCTCGGCCAGGGCCCGAGAGGCCTCGGCCTCGGCCTCGAGATCCGAGGTGAGGGA
>DATKTD010000165.1:0-3183 GCA_035531315.1 Rectinemataceae bacterium | reverse complement strand
CGACGGCGGCACCCTCTTCCTCGACGAGGTCGCCGACCTCAGCCCGGCCGCCCAGGCGAAGCTCCTCCGCGTCCTCCAGGAGATGCGCTTCGAGCGGCTCGGCGGCGAGCAGACCATCGACGTCGACGTGCGGGTCCTCGCCGCCACCAACAAAGACATCAGGGCGGAGATCGCGGCCGGCCGCTTCCGGGAGGATCTCTATTTCAGGCTGGCCGTGGTTCCCATCCGGATGCCCTCGCTCCGCGAACGGCCCGCCGACATCGGCGTCCTCGCCCGGGCCTTCATCGGCAAGGATCGGTCTTTCAGCCTGGAGGCGATAGAGGCCCTCTCGGCCCGCCCCTGGCCCGGCAACGTGCGGGAGCTCAGGAACGCGGTCGAACGCCTCCGCGTCCTCTGCGACGACGAGCCGATCGGACCCGAGGCCGTGGCGCGGGTCCTCGGTCTCGTCCAGGAACGGTCAGAAAGGCACGATTCGGACATTCCCGATCGATACCTCGACCTCGGCCTCTCGGAGGCGAAGGAACTCTTCGAAAGGGAGTATCTCTCTTGGAAACTCAGGGAATCCGGTTATAATGTCCCTAGGACAGCCGAGACCATCGGGGTTTACCCGAGCGGACTCCATGCTCGAATAAAGAAATTGGGGATAGAGCTGGAAAAATGAAAGTACTTACGCCTCGCCAGATCGAAGTCCTCCATTGCATCACCGCCTTCGTCGAGGAGCACGGTTATCCTCCGACCATCAGGGAAATAGCCGAGCGCTTTTCCATCTCGGTAAAGGGCGCCTACGACCACGTAAAGGCCCTTGAAAAGAAGGGCAGGCTCAAGCTCGGCGAAAACAGGTCCAGGGCCATCGAGGTCCTCAGCCGGGAACGCGGGGAGGCGAGGTATTCCGACGTGCCCCTCCTCGGTACGGTTGCGGCGGGCAAGCCGATCTTCGCCGACGAGAACTTCCAGGGCTCGGTCCAGGTGCCTAGGGAGATGACGAGGGCAGGCAGCTGTTTCGCCCTCCGGGTCAGGGGCGACAGCATGAAGGACGCGGGCATCTACAACGACGATCTCGCCATCATCGAAGAGCGTCCCACGGCGGACAACGGCGAGATCGTCGTCGCCATGATCGACGACGCCGTCACCCTCAAGCGCTTCTATCGCGAAAACAACCGCGTCAAGCTCGTCGCGGAAAATACCGCCTACTCGCCCATATACACGCAGGACGTCCGCATCATCGGCCGCCTTCGCGGCATCATCCGGAGCTACTAGCGGCCTCCATGAAGATCGAACCCGTCTACATCCTCGCGGGCCCGGACACCGGAAGGCGGGCCGCCTTCGTCGACCTCATACGCAAGGACTTCGCCGCCGCCTCGGGGGCCGCCCCGGAAGAACACAGGCTCTACGCCCAGGAAACCCCGGTCGGGGAGCTCCTTTCCATCGCCATGAACGGCGCCCTCTTCTCATCCTCGCGCCTCATCGAATACCGCGACGCCGAGCTCGCGAAGCAGAAGGCCGATGTCCAGGCCATCGTGAACTACATCAAGCGCCCCGCCTCCGACGTCGTCCTCCTCCTCGTCACCTCCTCCCTCGGTCTCGAGAAGGCCATAGAGGAGGCTGTCGGCGCCGGAGCCAAAAAAACCTTTTGGGAACTTTTCGAAAACGAAAAGCCGCGCTGGATCTCCAATCGCCTCGCCGAGACCGGGCTTTCGATCGACGAGGATGGCATCGAAACCCTCCTCGAGCTCGTCGAAAACGACACCGCCTCCCTCGACGCCGCTTGCGCGCGGCTCGCCGTCCTCTTTCCCGAGGGCAGCCGGCTCGGCACCGACGACATCGACGGCGCGATAAGCCGCAATCGACGCGAAGACGCCTTCAGCCTCTTCGCAAAGATGGTCTCGGACGAACCCGTCTGGGCCCTCGAATGCCTCGAAACCGTCCTCGCCGACCGCCAATCCTCGGCCGTCCCCCTGATAGCGGCCCTCGTATGGAGCTGGAAGCGCCTCCTCCGCCTCGCCATCCTCATCGAGGGCGGGGACAATTTCGAGGGGGCCTGCCTCAAGTCGGGTATCCGGGCCAAGAGCCTGCAGGCGACCCACCGCGAAGCCCTGCGCCGCTTCGACCGAGACTCCTGCGAGCGGATACTCTGCCTCCTGTCCGACTTCGACGCCCGAGCGCGGAGCTCGGGAGCCCAACTCGAGCGCGGCCTTCTTCAGCTCCTCGTCTGGGGAATCGTAGGGCGCCGGGGCGACCTGGCCCTCGACCCCTCCTTTATCTAGGCCTGGGTCGCATAGCCAAGCCAGGGCCTTAGGCCATCCGCAGGATGAGGCAGCCCAAGGGTTCCAGCTCTTTGCCACCCGGCCCGAAACGATGGCCCCCCTCGTCCCCAATGCCCGCCCCTCTTCGTCCTTCGCCGAAAACGATCTCGGCCGTCTCCGAAAGGACAAAGCGGCGAGGCGAGGAGGCGAAATTGAGGAAGACGAGGAGTCTCTCCCCCCCTCCCTCCCTCTCGTAGGCGAGGACATCCTTCCCGGCCTCGAAGAAGCGCAGCGAGCCCTCGCGGAGGGCCGGATGAGAGCGCCTCAGCGCCAAGAGTTCGCGGTAGCGCGAAAGCACCGAGGTCGGATCGCCCAGCTGGGCCTCGACGTTGCGCTCCCGCCAGTCGGGGTTGAGGGGTAGCCAGGGCTCCGGAGCGCCGGCAGGGGCGAGGCCGGCGTCGTGGTTGGCGGGCCCCACCCCAGCAGCGGCATCGCCGGCCTCACCTTCCCGTCTCCCTCCGCCCCGACTGAAGCCGGCCCCCGCATCGGCGCTCCATTGCATCGGCCTACGCTCGGGATCGCGGCCGAGAAAGGCCAGGGGCCAGGTCTTGATGCCCAGGGGATCGCGAAGGCGCGAACGCGGAAGGCGGTGGCAGCCCATCGCGATCTCCTCGCCATAATAAAGAAAGGGCGTGCCTCGGAGGCTCAGGAGAAGGGCGGCGGCCAGCCCGGCCCTGCCTTCGGTTTCGACCGCGTCGCGACCGCGGTAACGCCAGGCATGACGAGGCTGATCGTGGTTGGAAAGGGTGAAAACGGGCCAGGCGCCCTCGGGGAGGGCCGCGTACCAGGTCGCGGCCGCGTCGCGGAAGGCCTCGGCCGACCACTTCGTCCCGAGAAAGCCGAAATTGAAGGCGAGGTGGAGCTCGTCCCCTGCCCCGTA
>DATKTD010000164.1:0-5491 GCA_035531315.1 Rectinemataceae bacterium | reverse complement strand
GGACCTCCGCCTCAGTCGGAACCTGTCGGCCCTTATCGCCTCGAAAATTCCCGAGCTCGAGCTGGTGCCCCCCGCGGCCGACGCGGCGAGGGGGGCCTGCATCCTCGCCCGCTCCCTCGTCGCCGCACACTGAAGGATTAGGGCCCGCAGCGGCCAAGTTTGGGCTGAGCGGGCCTGGAAGCTCAATTCCCGGCGCCGCCCGTGGTCGATGGCGTCGAGGTGGCCGCGGGGACGGGCGTGGCTGTGGCCGCGGGCGCTGGGGCAGCGGAAGGCGCCTCCGATGCGGGTGGCGGCGGTACGGCGGACAGCTGGGCAAGGCCCGACCTGAGCGAGTCGATGGCATTCTGGATCTCAGCCTTGCCCGGGAAGCCCTTCTTGGCATGCTCCTCAGTCGCGTCGAGGAGGGGGCCGACATCCTTGAGGTCGCCGGGACCATTTGCCGTCTTCAGGACGATCATCGCCTTGTAGATGCCGAATATCGTCATGGCCGCGTCGTTGGAGGCATAGGCGGCCAGGCCCCTATCGAGGAAGGGAAGGCAGGCGGCCGGATCGCCCGAATCGAACCAGGTCTTTACCAGGCTCGAGATCACCTGGGGGTCGGGGCCGAAGCGCGTGAGCGCGAGATCGGCGGCGGCGTTCGCCTTCTCCTGATCTCCCCTCGAGACGAAGATGAGGTGTCTATAGAGATAGGGCCGCGGACTGTCGGGCGATTCCTTTTCGGCCAGGCTGAGATAGGCCTCTACCCTGTCATCCTTGCCGGCCAGGGCCGCGCCCTGGGCGGCGAGACTGAGACCGGAGACCCTCGAGTCCTTGTCGGGGTCGGTCGCGAGGCCTGCGTCGATGAGGGCGAGACCGTCCTCGTAGCGCTCCTGCATGAAAAGGGCTATCGCGTGATCGTAACGGAGCCGCGCGATGGGATTGCCTAGGCCCTCGGCCGCGACGGCGAGGACCTCGGCATCGGGGGCGTCTCCCCTATTGATGGCGAGCTCGGCCTCTGCCTGGAGACTCGCGGCGTCATAGGCGCCGGCGGCGCGGGCGGCGGCGCGCGCATCGGTCTCTCGTGCCAGGATCTCGTCGTCGGGCATGCGCCAGGCGCCCGGATACAGGCTGGCCACCTCGCCGAGGTAGCGCCCGAGTTCGAACTCCAAGGCAGGTACCGGGGCGATTTTTGCGGCATTCTGGGCCTCTGCCAGGGCAACCGGATCGAAGGGGACGGCGCCCTCGCCCTTCGCTCCGGTGCGAGCCGTCTCGAGGGTCATGCCGCTAGCGAGGTCGACGAAGGTGAAGGCGAGATGCTCTTTCGTATCGGCATGGCCATCGAGGGCCAGGGCTATGGATTTCGCGAGGAGCCAGGGGTCGTTGCCTGCGGCATCGGCGCTCGAGAGGGTATCCCAGGCGCTCTTCCACTGCCCCTTGGCGGCAAGGGCGTCGACGGCAGCAAGGACCTTTTGCACGGCGGCGGGAGCCGAGGCCCAGAGATCGACCCTGGGAGGAACCTTGACTGTCGCTAGGGGCCGAGGCGCGGGCATCGGCGCCGGCGAGGCAGTGGCATCGGGGGCCGGCGCCGCATCGGGGGCCGGTGTAGTCGCGGCGGGAGACGGCGCCGCCGAAGTCCCGGCACCTGTCCCGGCGGCCGTCTGCGCAAAGAGGCTCCCGGCGAATACGAGCGCGATCGGCAAGCCCATGAGTAGCTTCCGTAGTGAATACTTCATTTACTGCTCCAATTCCGGATCCTGCTGATCCAGGTCCAGGCGGGAATCCATGCGATCCCTGTCCGAGGCCGTTCGAGCCACGCCTGAACGGCGCTTCCTTCGACATGCGCGACGGGCCCCTGCCGGGCGAGGATCGCCGGTCGAGGGTACAGGGAGGGGCGGAAGGCGTCAAGGAATCGAGGAGCCTCCCTTACCCTTTCCCACGAGTCCGACGATCGGCTACTGTTCCCGCGTGAAACATGAAAGCCCGGCGTGGCTGCTCGCACAGCGCCTACCGACCCTGCTTAGGGCCTTCCGCCAAGGCCCAGCCAGGAGTCTGCCCCTTGCGGGGCGAAGGGGATCGACAGCCGCCCTCGACAAGGATGAAACGGCCAGAATCGGCGAGGCCCTCCTCAGGCTCCAGCGTGGCCTTACGAGCGAGCGGAGTCTCGCCGGCCGTTCGGGAGGTTTCGGCTATATGGACTCGCCGGAACTCCTCGGGGCCTACCTCCTGTACTACTGGCCCGTCTCCTATCTCGAGGCAATTCTATCCCTCGCCTTCCTCGGCCGAAGCGCGAAACGGGTCCTCGACCTCGGTTCCGGCCCCGGCCCCGCAGCGGCGGCCTTCGTCGACGCGGCGGGCGCGACCGAACTCGTCCTTGCCGACGACAGTCAAGCGGCCCTCTCCCTCGCCGAGGGCCTCCTCTCCGAGGAGGCCGGTCTCCGCAGCCTCAGAATCGATTTCGAGGGCGGAGAGGTCCCCGAACTCGGCCTCTTCGACGCGATAGTCGCCTCCCACCTCCTCAACGAGCTCTGGAAGGGCCGAGCGGATCGCATCGAGCGACGGCTCGCCTTTGTCGAGGCCCAGACCTCGCGTCTCGCGTCGGGCGGCTTCTTCCTTGCCATCGAGCCGGCCACCCTCGCGGCCAGCAGGGATCTCCTATCGCTCAGGGACGCCTTGGCCGCGAAGGGCTGGCGCATCCTTGCTCCCTGCCCCTCTTCCCTTCCCTGCCCCATCCTCGCCGCCGGCGAAGGCCGCAGCTGCCACGGCGAGGCCTCATGGAAGCCTCCCGAGCCGGTGGCTGGCCTGGCCGCGAGGGCCGGCCTCGACCGCGACTCGGTGAAGTGGTCCTTTTTCATCGCCGAGCCCCCCGGCCCCTCGCCCGCCTCGTCGCCCGCCTCGTCGCCGGCCTCGTCGCCGGCCCTGGCGATGATACCGGTCATTGAAACGACATACGAAACAACCAACACCGACATAATCGAAGGCAGGATCGTCTCGGAAGGTCTCCTCAACAAGGCTGGCCGACTGCGTTTCGCCCTCTGTTCGGGGGGAAGGCTCCTCGGGCTTTCGGCGAAGGCCGCCTCTCCCCTCAGCGCGAGACTTGGCTTCGCCGACCTGCGCCGCTACGATCGACTCAAGGTGGAGGCTGCCGAGACCCGCGAGAGCGGCCTCGGCCTCGTCGAGCAAAGCCGCCTCTTCATCGAAGCCGCGCCGCGAATCGAGGCTAAGCCGAGAATCGAGGCTAAGCCGAGAATCGAGGCTAAGCCGCGAATCGAGGCTATACCCCGAAAGGACATTCCATGAATGCCGATGAACTCCGCGCCTCGGTCGAGGCCACCGTCGTTTTCGAGTTCGCCCGCTCGGGCGGACCCGGCGGCCAGAACGTCAACAAGGTGAACAGCAAGGCGACGGCCAGACTCTCCATCGAAGGTCTCGGTCTCGCCGAGGCCGACCTCGGCCTCCTTCGAGCCCGGCTCGCGGCCCGCCTCATCGAGGGAGCCTACCTCGCCGTCTCGGCGAGCGACACGCGAAGCCAGCTTCTCAATCGCCAACTCGCCGTCGAGCGGCTCGTTGCCCTCATCGCCGCCGCCCTCCGCCGCGAAAAGCCGCGGAGACCCACGGCCCCCACGAGGTCCTCGCGTGAGAGACGCCTCTCGTCCAAGCGCCGGGATTCCCAGATCAAGAAGGGAAGGAACTCGCGCTTCGACGATTGAAGCCGGTCCGAAGTCCCTCAGGTCCCAAAGCCGATGGCCGATATCCTCGCGCCCATGAGCATGCCCCTGTAGGCCGCCTGTCCGGGGTCCTTGCCGGCCGCCCCGGCGATCACGTGGAGGGGGAGGAGGTGCTCGCTCCGCGGGTGGCACTCGAGGGCGTGGGGGGCGGTCATCCAATTGACGAGGGCCCCCCTGCGCTCTTGGGGATCGGCCAACGCGACACTCCGCTCGAGCCAGTCGTCGAAGGCCGCCGATATAGGCCCCACCGAGTCGTCGCCCGAGAAAAAAGCACGGAGATTGTGATAGCTCATGCCGCTCCCGACGATGAGGACCCCCTCGTCCCGCAGGGGCTCGAGGGCCCTGCCGACCTCGTAGTGGGCGACGGGATCGAGGCCGCGGATCAGGGAGAGCTGGGCCACGGGAAGTCTCGGCTCGGGGAAGGCGACCATCAGGGGGACGAAGGTTCCATGGTCGTAGCCGCGCTCGAGTTCGCGGGCCGTCTTGATTCCGGCCGCGGCAAGAAGCTCCTCCACCCGGGCAGCGAGACGCGGATCGCCTGGAGCCGGCCACTTGATGTGGTAGCTATGCTCGGGAAAGCCGCCGTAGTCGTAGAGCATGCCGGGCCGCTCGCCGAAATGGATGGTCGGCCTGGGCTCCTCCCAGTGGGCCGAGATCACGAGGATGGAGGTCGCCCCCGAGGCCTCGACCACGGCGCCGAATTTGGAGAGCCACGAGGCGAGGGCCTTGTAGCCGACTTCGTCACCGGTATCGGAAAGGACGTTCCAGGGCCCTCCGCCATGGGGCAGGTACCAAACGGGCAGGCGTCGTGCCATCGCCTCCCTCCTTTCATCGCTGTCGGCTGAAGGTACTCATCATGGGGCTCGCCGCAAAATCGCGTCGCGATGCGCAGCTTCGCGATGCGCAGCATCGCGACACCTCTACCCCATCGGGCCCCGAGCGATTATCATTCTCGGACATGTCATCGCAAGCCCTCAAGATCGCATCCTTCTTCGGCTGGTCGAACTCGGGAAAGACCGGTCTCCTCGCCGGCCTCGTCGAGGCCTATCGACATCGAGGCCTCGCCTGCGGGGCGGTCAAGAGCAGCCGCCATCCCGGCGATTTCGGGGACGAGGGCAAGGACACGGGTCGATTCAGGGCCGCGGGGGCGAGCCCCGTCCTCTATTTCGGCGCGGGCGAGGCCAGGACCTCCGTCCTCTTCATGCAGAGCCCGAGCTCTCCCGATCGCGCCTGGCTCGAGGGCCTCTTTGCCGGTGTGGACCGCCTCCTCGTCGAGGGCCTCGAGGTCGAGGGCGCCCTCCGCATCCTCGTTGAGGCGGGGGACCGCATCGACAAGCGCGGAGCGTCGGAGGTGGATTTCCTCGTCAGCGACGACGAGCGAAGGCGGCTCGCCTTCGAAAGCGAAGGGAAGAAGGCCTTTCCGCACGAGGCCATCGAAGCCATACTTGATGCATTGGAGGAAGCATGGAAAGGGAAGTGACGCTCAGCTGCGACGGCAAGGCCGTCCCGCTCAACGATTTCGCCAAGACCGTCGTGATCAACATCGTCGCCGCCCTCGTCGGCACCCTCAAGAAGGGCGACGGCGACGGAGACATCCAGATCAAGATCGGTCCGCGCAAGTAGGCCTTGCGACGGCAATCGTCGCCGCCTTGCCTCGCTACTTCAAATAGATCGGCTTGGCCTCGTAATGCGTATGGAGAATCTCGTGCGCCTTGTGGCTGCCCGGCGCGTCGAGAAATTCCTCGTACACCCTCTTGATGTGGGGATTGAGGTGGGATGAACGATAG
>DATKTD010000163.1:0-7069 GCA_035531315.1 Rectinemataceae bacterium | reverse complement strand
TTCAAGTACTTCAGCCCCAAGCCCACGAAATAGCGACGGCGACGAGGCCGGCGGCGGCTCCACCGCCACCGGCCTTCAGCGCGCTGCCGTCGAACTGGTTTTTAGCTCCGGCGAGGAGAATGTACTCGCGAAGGGCCGCCTCCTCTATCCGGAGCGCGGCCCTTCGCGTTTTGCCGTCCGTGTCGCGCTGGCCTCGCTGGACGAGGCCAGGAAGAGCGGGCCCGCGAGGCTTTTCCTCGTCGCCTCCCCCTGTCTCTGGTATGGCGTGGCCGAACTCCTCTCCGGCTTGCCCGAAGACGGCGCCGTCCTCTGCATCGAAACCGATCCCGCCCTCGCGGCCATCGCGGAGACCCGCATCCCCCCCTCCATCCGCGACGATCCACGTCTGCGCTTCGTGCCAGGCAGGGACAGCCTGGCCTGGATCGAGGCCGCCGCCGACCTCGGTCGCTTTCGCCGAGTCCAGGCCCTAAGACTGTCGGGCGGCTTCGATCCCGGGGAGCTCGGCAGGATCGCCGCCCTCCTCGACGAGGCCTTCTCCGCCTGGTGGAAGAACCGCGCCTCCTTGGCGGCAATGGGCAGACTATGGGTCAGGAACATCTTCCGCAATTTGGCTCGGATGGACGAGATAGGGCCACGCCCCCTCGAAACACTCATGGGCCCGACCCTCGTCTGCGGGGCAGGCCCCTCCCTCGAAGACGCCATTCCCTTCATCCGGGCGAATCGCGCCTCCCTCAATGTCGTCGCCGCGGATACGGCGGTCGGCAGCCTCGCCGAGGGCGGTGTTCTCCCGGATCTCGTCGTCTGCCTCGAGGCGCAAATCTGGAACCTGAGGGACTTCATCGGCATGGAAAGAGCTTGCGGAGAGAAGCCCCTCGATGCCTCGCCCTCCTTTACCCTCCTCGCCGACCTCTCCTCCCATCCCTCGAGTTTCCGGATTCCGGGAGCTTCCAACAGCCTGAGCTGCGTGGGAATAACCGATGGACCCTTTATCGACCGCCTCCGTTCGGCGGGACTGCGGCTCCTCGCCGCCCCACCCCTGGGTTCTGTCGGCGTCCATGCCCTCCATGTGGCCCGCCGCCTTTCGACCGGACCCCTCTTCGTCGCCGGCCTCGACTTCAGCTTCGTCGCCGGCAAGACCCACGCCCGGGGCACGAGCGCGGCCCTCTCCGACCTCCTCTCCGCCTCGAGGCTCCTCCCCGTCCTCGGCAGGGGCCTTGTGTCCAGCTTTCGCGAGGAGGTGCGAGCGGTAGCGGCCGGGGGGACGGAGCTCAGCGACCCCGTGCTTTCGCGTTATGCGGCCCTGCTTGCCGAGGAATTGAGGGCCTCCGGCCCCCCCGTTTACGACCTCAGGGGAGGCAGGGGTCTACCCCTTGGCATCCCCGCCCTGAGCCTGGCCCAGGCCGAGCGGCTGCTGGCCGAGACGCCGCGGAAGGGGGCCGGCGCCAGGCTCTCGCCGCGGTCCGGGTCGCGGGCTTTCCAGCCCCCAGCCCCGCCGGAAGGATCACCTTCCGCCGCGACGGCTTCCGAAGCGGGCGAAGCCGGGCGCGCCTTTCTGGTCGCAGAGAGGGCCAGGCTCATCGACCTGGAGGCGGCCCTTCGCGGAGACTCGGGGGCGAGGAGGGAGGACCTGGCGGCGACGATCGGGGACATCGAGTACATACTCTGGCCCATGCCCGATGCCGATCGAATAAGATCCCTCCCGCAGGACCTCCTCAACCGGGTCCTCGTGGAAACGGAGTACTGGATAGGCCTTATCGGGGAACTCGCGGAGACCTAGAACTCGATGAGGGGATCGAGGGCTTCGATGAAGGCGACCAGGGCCTCCCCCGGCCTGATGCCCTCGGGAGCAAGACGAGGCACTTCTTCCTCGTAAGAGAGCCCTGTGAAGGGATCGTCCGCGATGAGGAGGGCTGCGTCGAGATCGCACCAGGAGCAAAGGGGCGCGAGGGCGAGGGCCGACGATATGCCGAGGCTCGATTCCACCATGGAGCTGACCATGACGCGCATTCCCGATTCACGGGCCGCGCGCAGGAGTTCGAGGCTCCCCGAGGGGCCTCCGTTCTTCGCCGTCTTCACCACGATGCCCGCGACGGAGGGAGCCTCGCGCGCGAAGCGCCTCACGTCGTCGAGACTCCTCGCGCTCTCGTCGAGGAGAATGGGAAGGCTCGTTCCGGCCGCCAGGGCTTCGAAGTCGGCGGGAGTCCCGGATATCGGCTCCTCTACAAGCTCGACGCCGAGACGCTCCAATTCCCTTAGCTTGAACGGAGCCTCCTCCCGGGACCAGCCCTGGTTGGCGTCCACCCGGATGATGGCCCCGGGAAGCCCCTCGCGGAGTACCCTGATCCTCTCCAGGTCGCCATCTATGCCCGCCTTTACCTTGAGCCTGCGGAAGCCGCATTCCGAGGCGATTCGGAGCATCTCCTCCGGGTCGTCGTCGTAGGCGATGGTGAAGGAGGTCGGCGGCACCTCGCCTCCGGCCTCCTCGGGCAGGAGGAGTTGCGGAAGAGCGCCCCCTCCCAGGCCCGCGCGCAGGGCAAGAAGGGCGGACTGCACGGCGGCGCGACTGACGGGATAGGCGAAACCGATTGGAGGGGAGCTGGGCCACTCCAGGGCGCCACGGAGGGCCGGGGAGCCAAGCCCCCGCCTGAGGTCGGCCTCTATCTCGTCCGCCGAGATTCCATAGTAGGGAACAACGGGCGCCTCGCCCATGCCCCAAGACCTCCCCTCGCGAAGGTGGATGAAGAGGCTTTCGCGATATGCCGAGGAGCCGTGGGCGATCCTGAAGGGATTTTTGAGCGCCAGCTTCCGCCTGAAGAGTCGTATCTGCATGGTACCTTTTGCCTCGGCTTCAATTTGCCTGATGCAGGAGACAGGAAACCTCGTGGCCTTCCTCGACGCTCATGAGGGATGGAGCAATGGCGGCGCAGTCTTCCATGGCCTCGGGGCAGCGCTCCCGGAAGGGACAGCCCCTGCGTTCCGCGCTCGGCGAGGGCACGTCGCCCTTGAGGACGATCCTCCGCCTCGCCCTCTCCTTCACCGGATCGGGGAGGGGCACGGCCGACAAAAGGGCCCTCGTATAGGGGTGAAGGGGATTTCGGGCGATGGTCGCCGAATCGGCCGTCTCCACGATGCGCCCGAGGTACATCACGGCGATCCTCGCGCAGAAGTACTCGACCACCGCGAGGTCGTGGGCGATGAAGAGGAAGGTGAGGCCGAAGTCCTTCTGGAGGTCCTTGAGGAGGTTGAGGATCTGCGACTGTATCGAGACGTCGAGGGCTGACACCGGTTCGTCGGCGATCACGAATTTCGGGCCGAGGGCGAGGGCCCGCGCGATGCCGATGCGCTGTCGCTGGCCTCCCGAGAATTCGTGGGGATAGCGAGCCGCGAAGGTGGGTGACAGGCCGCAGCGTTCCATCAAAGTGAGGGTCTTGTCCCGGATCTGGCCATCGCTCAAGGCGATGAGGCCGCGACGGGCGAAGATGCGGAGGGGCTCCGCGATGATGTCGGCGGCCTTCTGCCGCGGATCGAGGGAGGAGTAGGGATCCTGGAAGACGACCTGGAAGTCCTTCCTTGCGGCCATGAGGTCCCTCGGAGAGAGGCTCGCGAGGTTACGCCCCTCGAGGAGGATATCGCCAGCCGTCCTCGCCTGGAGCTGGGCCACGGCCATCGCCGTCGTCGATTTGCCGCAGCCGGACTCGCCCACGAGCCCGAAGGACTCGCCCCTCCGTATCCGGAAATCGACCCCGTCCACCGCGCGCACGAAGCCGGCCCTCCGCTTGAACACGATGCCCTTCTCGATGGGGAAGTGGACCTTGAGGCCGCGAACATCGAGCAGCACCTCGCTCTCGGCCATCTCAGCCCTCCTTGGCGTGGAGCCAGCATCGGACGGTCCTGGGAGAAGGTCCGGGAAGACTCGTCTCGGGCGGCTCGGCCCTTCGGCAGATATCCATCGCGCGGTCGCAACGCGGATGGAAGGGACAGGCCTCGGGCATGTTCACGAGGTTCGGCGGGGCTCCCGGTATCGAGTAGAGCCGACCCGACCCCGCCGGTCCGACAGCCCCGGCCAGGTCGACCCGGGGGATGGAGTCGAGCAAGCCCCTCGTATAGGGATGCTTGGGATCGTAGAACAGGTCATCGACCGAGGCACGCTCGACCACCCTTCCCGCGTACATCATGCAGACCGTGTCGCACATCCCGGCCACGACCCCGAGATCGTGGGTGATCATGATGACGGCGGTCGAATTGCGTTCCGACAGACTCTTGATGAGCTCCAGGATCTGGGCCTGGATCGTGACGTCCAGGGCCGTCGTCGGCTCGTCGGCGATCAGTATGTCCGGATTGCAGGAGAGGGCCATCGCGATCATCACGCGCTGGCGCATCCCGCCGGAGAACTGGTGGGGATAATCATCCACGCGCCTCTCGGCGTCGGGTATGCCGATGAGCTTCATCATGTCGATGGCCTTCGCACGCGCGGCCTTCCTGCCGAGGCCGTGGTGGAGCTGGATCGCCTCGGCGATCTGGAGGCCCACGCGGAGCACGGGGTTGAGGGATGTCAGGGGGTCTTGGAAGATCATCGAGATGTTCTTGCCCCGAAGCACGCGCACTTCTTCCTCGGGGATAGCGAGGAGGTCTCGGCCGTCGAAGATGACTTTTCCGCCGGCTATCCTTCCCGGCGGGCTCTGGATGAGTCTGAGAATCGAGAGGTTCGTCACCGATTTGCCGCAGCCCGACTCGCCGACGAGACCGAGGGTCTCCCCGCGCCCGAGTTCGAAGGAGACACCATCCACCGCTTTGACCAGGCCGGCCTCGGTGCGGAACTCTGTCATGAGGCCCTCGACCCTGAGGACGTTATCGTCGTTCATGGCCCCTCCTATCTCACGTTCTTGAGGCGGGGATCGAGGACATCGCGAAGCCCGTCGCCGAGGAGGTTGAAGCCGAGCACGAGGAAGACGATGGCCATGCCCGGATAGACCGCTGTCCAGGGGGCGAGAACCATGACCTTCCTCGCCGCGCTCAGCATGTTGCCCCAGGAGGGGGCCGGGGGCTGGACGCCAAGACCGAGGAAGCTCAGGGAGGACTCGAGGAGGATGGCCACCGAGAGGGAGAGGGAGATCTGCACGATGAGTGGCACGAGGATGTTCGGGAGGAGGTGGCGAAAGAGGATAAAGCCCGAGCCGGCCCCGCTGGACCTCGCTGCCCGAACGAACTCGTTCCCCTTGATGGACAGGATGGCGCCCCGGCTGATCCGGGCGAATTGGGGAATATATACTATACCAATTGCCAATATAACGTTGAAAGTCCTCTCGCCTAGGATGGCCATGACGAAGATGGCCAGGAGGAGGGAGGGGAAGGAGAAGAGGACGTCAGCCGCCCGCATGATCCAGTGGTCCCACCTGCCGCCGAGATAGCCGGCCCAGACGCCCATGAGGGTGCCGATCACCGCCCCCAGGGCCGTCGCGGAAACGCTGATCACGAGGGATATGCCGCTGCCCTTCATGATCCTCGACAGGATGTCGCGGCCGAACTCGTCGGTGCCGCAGAGATGGCCTGTCGCGAGGGAAGGGGCCTCCAGGAGATGTTCCGTGTCCATGGCCACCGGGTCGAAGGGGAGCCAGAACAGGGAAACCAGGATGGCGAGGAGGTAGAACCCGATGATGACGAGGCCGGTCATCGCGATGCGATTCCTGGCGAGTCTGCCCGCGCTCATGCTACTTCCTCCCCTCGTCGAGGCGGATTCGCGGATCGACGAGGGCGTAGATCAGATCGGTCACGAGATTGACGAGGACAAAGAGGGTCGCGATGACGAGGACGATGGCCTGGATGACCGGATAGTCCCGCTGGTAGATCGCGTAGAGGGCGAGGCGGCCCATTCCCGGGAGGGCGAAGACCTCCTCGATGACGATGGCGCCTCCGAGGAGGTAGCCGGTGTTGAAGCCCGCCACCGTGATGACGGGGAGTATCGCGTTCTTGAGGGCGTGGCGGATTATCACCACCCGCTTCGTGAGGCCCTTGGCCTTCGCGGTCCTGATATAGTCCATCTGGAGAACCTCCAGCATGCTGTTTCGCGTATAGCGCATGATGACCGCTGCGAGACCGATGCCTATGGCGAGGGCGGGGAGGATCATGAGCTTGAGGTTCCTGATAGGGTCGACCGCGAAGCTGATGTAATTGCCCATGGGTATCCAGCCCCGGGCGTTCGAGAAGACGAGGACCATGAGGGAGGCCAGCCAGAACTGGGGAAGGGAGAGGCCGAGGAGGCCGATGACGCGATTGACCGCGTCCCCCGCGGAGTTCTTGCCGAGCGAAGAGAGGATGCCCTGGGGTATGCCGATGGCCAGCGCCAGGAGCAGGGCGAGGAAGGTCAGCTCCATGCTCAGCGGAAGACGCGACAGGATGTCGGGCAGAACCGGCCTGCCGGTCCTGAGCGAATAGCCGAAGTCGCCTTGCAGGAGGCGACCGAGCCATTCGGCGTACAGAATGGGTACGGGCTTGTCCTCGCCGAAAATGCGCTTGAGCTCCTCCATCTGCTGGGGCGTCGCCTCGACCTGTGTGCCCATGTACATCTCGAGTGCCGAGCCGGGGATCAGGCGAACCAGGAAAAAGACGATGATCGAGACCCCGAAAAGCACGGGTATCAGCGAAAGCAGTCTCTTGGCGATGTATCTGCCCACAAGCCGCTCCGAAAGTACTGCGAATTAGGCCCCTAGGACCGGTATGAAAAGGCGCGGGGAAAAAGGGAGAGTCGGCCTCCTCGACGAAGCCGCGGACATCCTCGCGAGGGATGTCCGCGATTCCATCAAGGCGCGACCTTGGTATAGGTCAGGTAGAAAAGGCTTCCATTGCCGATGAGCTTGAAGCCCGAAACCTTGGGTCCCATGACCTGGTTCTCGTTGGGGCAGTACAGGAAGACCGCCGGGGCCTTCTCGATGAGGAGGGATTGGAGGCTGTCGTACGTGGCTTCACGCTCTTTGATGGCGGTCTGGCTCCGACCCAGATCGAGGAGGCGATCGACCTCGACATCCTTGAAAAGGAAGTTGTTGACCCCGCCGCTGCTGTAAAAGGTCCGATA
>DATKTD010000162.1:0-2263 GCA_035531315.1 Rectinemataceae bacterium | reverse complement strand
CCAACCTTCGTGGCCTGAATCGCCTCATGATCGACTTCTTTGACGAACCCGGCTTCGTGGGCGACCTTCTCCGCTTCGTGCGGGAGCTCGAGATACCCTTCGCCTCGCGCAGATAGGAGCCGGGGCCGCCTTCGTCGTGGGGGCGGGCTGCGAAATACCGCGGGACACGCCCCACGCCAACATGGACGCGATGCGCGCGGGAGCCGAGGAGGCTTGGGGCTGAAGACCAGGCCGCGTGGAAACGAGAGATGCTCGGGCATAGGGCTCGTCGGCAAGGTCGGACCAGGCTCTCGAGCTTGTGACCACTTCGGCAAATCCGTTATCATGGCAATTCCGGCTGTCGCGATTCCGCCTCGGTCGCAGCATCAAAAGGATGGACCACCATGACCGAAGGAGCTGGCTTCACGGCGCCGCTTTCCAAAACAGAGACAGTCCGCCCCGCAGCAAGGGCAACCCCGACCAATCCCGACGGAAGCCTCATATCGGCCCGGAGCCTCGTCAAAACCTTCGGCCAACTCCGCGCGGTCGACGGCATCGATTTCTCCGTCGCCAAAGGCGAGGCCTTCGGTCTCCTCGGGCCCAACGGCGCGGGCAAGTCCACCGCCATGCGGATGGTGGCGAGCGTCTCCAAGCGGAGCGAGGGCGAGCTTTCCATCCTCGGCATGGACCCGAGCCTTCGGGGCCCCGACATCCGCGCCCACCTCGGCGTCGTGCCGCAGGAGGACAACCTCGACACGGAGATCAGTGTCCGCGAAAACCTCATCGTCTACGGCCGCTATTTCGGCCTTCCCTTTCCCTACCTCCGCCGCAAGGCCGAGGAGCTCATCGACTTCGCCCAGCTCAAGGAAAAGGCCCGCGAAAAGGTCGACAACCTCTCGGGCGGCATGAAGCGCCGCCTGACCATCGCGAGGGCCCTCGTCAACGAGCCCGACATCCTCCTCCTCGACGAGCCCACCACGGGCCTCGATCCCCAGGCCCGCCACGTGCTCTGGGACCGCCTCTTCAGGCTCAAGGAGGCGGGCGTCACCCTGGTCATCACCACGCATTACATGGACGAGGCCGAGCAGCTCTGCGACCGCCTCATCGTCATGGACCACGGCCGCATCATGGCCGAGGGCAGCCCCGCCTCCCTGATCCGCGACCACTCGAGCCGCGAGGTCGTGGAGCTGCGATTCGGATCGGAGCGCAACGCGGCAGCCGCGGCAGCCCTTTCGGCTGGCGGCCTCCTCGGCGAGGGCGACAGGGTCGAAGTCCTGCCCGACCGCCTCCTCGTCTACACCGAGGACGGCGAGGGGACCCTCGCCCGCGTCATCGCCACGGGCCATAGCCCCCTCACCTCCCTCGTCCGCCGCTCGAGCCTCGAGGACGTCTTCCTCAGGCTCACGGGCAGGAGCCTCGTCGAATGAGGCCCCCTCTCTCCGCCTTGCGGAGCGCGGCAGAGCTCCTCGGTCCGAGGCGGAGCGCCCGCAGCCTCCTCTTCGGCGCCTGGTACGTCACCGAGCACCAACTCGTCATAATGCGGAGCTACCTGACGACCATCCTGATGGGCTCCGTCCTCAATCCCGTGATGTACCTCTTCGCCATCGGCGTGGGCATCGGCTCCTTCGTCGACTCGAACGCGGGGGGCGTCGGCGTGGGAGGCGTCTCCTACCTCGTCTTCGTCGGCCCCGCCCTCCTCGCGAGCACGGCCCTCACGGTCGCCTTCGAGGAGTCGGCCTTTCCCGTCATGGCGGGTTTCAAGTGGCAGAAGGTCTTCTTCGCGATGAACGCCACGCCGGTCTCGGGCGGCCAGATCGCGACGGGCATGCTCCTCGCCATGGGCCTGCGGGTGACCTTCACGGTGGCGGCCTTCTGGGCCTTCCTCGCGGCCTTCGGCGCGGCGCCGGCCTCGACCTCCTTCCTCGCCGTGCCCGCCGCCCTCCTCGGAGGCATGGCCTTCGGCGCCATCATCGTCGCCTTCGCCTCGGGCATCGAGGACGACGAGGGCTGGTTTACCATCCTCCAACGACTGATCATAGCCCCGATGTTCCTCTTCTCGGGCACCTTCTTCCCCCTCGAGAGCCTCCCCCTCGGAGTGCGCTGGATCGGCTGGATCTCGCCCCTCTGGCACTCCACCCAGCTGGGCCGCATCGCCACCTACGGCCTCGCCGAGCCCCCAGCCCTCCTCGCCTCCCACCTCCTCTACCTCGGCGCCCTCCTCGCCCTCGGCCTCCTCGTCTCCTTCCGCAATTTCGAGCGGAGGCTGGCCGCATGAGCGGCATCT
>DATKTD010000161.1:0-4779 GCA_035531315.1 Rectinemataceae bacterium | reverse complement strand
AGGCGCTTCCGGTGAAACAGGCCTTCCAGTTGTTGGGAGGCCCGCCCGCCCGGACGGGCTTCCAGATGTACCAGTCCCGCTTCGGCGAATCCTTCGAGGACCGCGATTCCTTGAACCAGCGATGTTCGTCCGAGCTATGGTTGACGACGAGGTCCATCACCACCCGGATGCCCCGGTCGTGGAGGGCCGCGATGAGTCGATCGAGGTCGGCCATCGTGCCGAACTCTTCCATGATGGCCTCGTAGTCGCTGATGTCGTAACCATTGTCCTTGTTGGGCGAGCGGTAAACGGGATTCAGCCATACGATGTCGATTCCCAGAGAGGCGATGTAGTCGGCCTTCCCGGTGATTCCCGCGAGGTCGCCGATTCCGTCGCCATTCGAGTCCATAAAACTCCGGGGATAGATCTGGTACACTACCCCTTCCTTCCACCATGTTCGTTTCAATGCCATCCTCCAAGCGCAGTCGATTGGGCATTCATGAGCGCGACCTCAGCAGCTTTCCCTGCGGACCAGGGTAGGCGCGATCATGTGTTGCTCGATTTCGCCTTCCTTCCCCTCGAGAAGGGCGAAGAGCCGGTCTGTCGCCAGGCGCGCGATCTCCTCCCGCGGCTGGTGAATCGTCGTCAGCCGGGGGCGGGCCCAGTTGGCGATCTCGATATCGTCAAAGCCGACGACGCGCATATCCCGCGGGACCTCGATTCCCTCGTCCGCGAGGGCACGGAGGGCGCCGAGGGCCATGATGTCGGTAAAGGCGAAGAGGCCGTCGGCTCGCCTGAGGGCTTCGACGTTGCGGTGGACGCAGTTGTAGGCGGCCTCGAAGCTGTTCTCCGCCTCGAACCTGAGACGCCCGTCAGCGGCAAGACCCCGGGCCTCCTGCGCCTCCCTCCAGCCACGCTCGCGGTCGACGATCTCGGGATTGGGGCAGGGGCCGGTCATGCAGGCAATTCGCCGCGAGCCGCTCTCGATCAGCGCCTCTGTCGCGAGCCAGCCGCCCCTGAAGTTGTCGGCGAAGAAATAGTCGAGGCGGCTCGCGTCGAAATAGGCAGGCGCGTAGTGGACCTGGACCACGGGTATGCCGCGCTTCCGGATCAGGGTCCAGTCCTCGGGCAGGGTGCCGGAAAGGAGGAGGAGTATCCCGTCAACCTTGTGCCGAAGAACCAACCGCCTCAGCGTGCCCTGACCTGATGGCGAAACCGCCTCGGTCACGAGACAATCGAGGCAATGGGCGGCCAGGCGGCGCCGGATGTCGTAGATGAGGAGGTTGACGTAGAGGCCGTTCTCGAAGCGGTCGAGAAAGTCGGGGCAGACGAGGGCTACCGTACCCGAGCGGCGCGTCGAGAGGCTGCGGGCGCTGGCGTTTATCTCGAAATCGAGCTCGGCCGCTATGCTCTTGATCCTCTCCCTGGTCTCGGCGGAGATGCGCGTGTTGTTGTTGAGACTCCTGGACACCGTCGAAACCGAAACTCCTGCGATTCGAGCGATATCGCGAGCCGTTACTGCCATTGTTCCCCGTTTTTTGCGCAAACGCTTGCGCATTTCGGTAATGGTAGACCCGCCCCCTCGAAGCGTCAACGCGGATTTTCGCGAAATCGCTTTAGGCGACCTGTAAGAATTGTGGGTTTGGGATGCTTCAAAATTGGCTTCAGATCGAGATTCTGAGCGCTGGCTGCCATAGCCGAGGTTCCGTGGATGGATATTATGGCCCTCCCTCACTTCCTCCTCCAGATCGTATTGGCGGTGAACCTGCATGCGCAATCGGTTGCACATTCGTAGGCGCGTTGCCTGCATGTTTTCTACGGGACTGCGCGTCCGGTACTTGGGTGTCGGCCTTCCGCCGCCTTACTCCGACCTGACGCGCCGTCACCCTGGTCTGACGCACGGCAAACCCGGCACATTGCCCTCATTCGGGCGAAAGGCTATGCTGAAATCGGCTGGAGGGGCCCATGAACGATCCCGGCAGGAAAGAGACGCTCGAGCGCGAAGCCATCGCCTATATCAAGTTGGGCACCCTCGTTCAGCGCAGGAGGAGCTCGGAGAGGGCGGAGCAGGTCGCCCAGGTTCTGGCGGCTCCCATACCCGCCGAGGAGAAGATCCGGCGCATCGAGCGGATCGACGCCCAGCCCGTCCCCGCAGGCGAGCGCCGATTGCCGACGAGGTCCCCCGCCTCGGTCCCCGCCTCCCCCTCTCAGAAGAGGATGAAGGAGTCGGTCATCGCGGCGGCCCGCCATCGGGCGAGGCGAAAGGCCGATATCGTCCCCTCCACATTCATGAAGTATCTCTTCAAGGAGGGGCGGGAGATCAGGACGAAGGCCAAGGCCAATACCTTCATCAAGGCCGGTCTTCTCAAGATCACCCTGGAGAGCGAGGCCGTACGGGCCTTTCTCGAACATACGAAGAAGAAGCTCCTCCCAATCCTCTCCTCGGCCCTCGACGCCGCCCTCAAGGAGGGCTGGCACTTCCTCCGCAAGGAGGAATACAACCTCCTCGCCGCCCTGAAGCGCCTCGTCTCCGATGTGGACGGCCTCCAGGTGCAGGCGGAAACGCAGGGCTACGCCCCGCCCTCGCGCAGGTTGTTCGGCATCGAAATCGCCTTTCTCACCTTCGTCGCCTATCGCGGCGCCTCGGCGATAGGGAAGGACAGGCTCTTCGGGCTCGGAGAGGTCCTCTCCCGGATTTCCTACCCGGAAAAGACGGCCGAGGAGTCCCTCGCAGCGGGAGCTCTCCTCCTCAAGGACGGGGGGCCTCCGCCCTGTCTCCAGGACTTCATCCTGGCCGTCAACATGGTCCGCTCGCGGCGTTTCCTTTCGATCTCGGACCTGATGAGGCCCGAGGGCGAGGCCCTCGTGAGCACATCGGAGTTCGACTGCGACGACGAGGTACAGGACGCCATCGACGCCCATATCGGCTCCCTCCTCGTTCGCCTCGACGAGCTCGGCGAGGAGGGCGAGGAAATCCTGAGGCTCCGCGCCTTCGTGCAGCGGAACGCCGAGGGGGACATCGATTTCTCGCCGCTCTCCGCCTTCTACGAATCGGGGGAGCTTTCGAAGCGCTCCTGGGAGAAGGACGAGGACAATGCCGTCCTCCTCCTCGCCGGCTTGACCGAAAGATTCCTGGCTTTGATCGAGCCCCTCTTCGTGGCGCCGAAGACGCAGGCGTCGGCACAGGCGTCGGCCCTGGCTGCGGCGCGGCCTTCCTTCCCGAGGGGAGGCGGCGCGAAGGAGGCGCCGAAGGCCGACGATGGTCTTCATGTCGAAGACCAGGAACTCGAGTACGATGTCTCGCGGCTGCGCACGAGCCTCACCAAGCTCATGCGGACGATGGACTCCCTGCCCAGTCTTCCCGGAGCGCGCTTCCAGGCCATCAGGGCCCAGGCCGTGCAGGCCACGAAATTCGAGGCGGAGGGGATCGGCGTCCTCATCGAGGTCTCGGACGAGTTCTACCGTATCGGCGTCAAGCTCGCCTCACTTCTGCGCGCCCGCGAAGAGCTGCCCCAGAAGACGGCCGAGGAGGCGCTCGCGGGAGATTCGGGAGGAGCTTCGCTCGACGATCTGGCCCTCCGCTCCCTCCTCTCCTCCCTGGTCTCGATCTCCTTTCTGATCGCCCTGCGTTTCCAGGAACCCAGCATCGTGACGGCGCTCAAGAACGAGAGACAGTCGGAGGACCAGCGCAGGTCCGTCCTCGAAGAGATCGAGCGGATCGCCGACTCGCTGACCTTCCGTCTCGCCAGGGGAAAGACGAGTCCGGCGCTATCCGAGGAAGGCTAGAATCCCAGCAGTCCCCTCACGAAGGGCATTTGCCAGAGCCAGAAAACGCCCATGCCCGAGACGATCACGGCGAGCATGTTGCCCGTGAGGCGTCCGACGAGGAGGGCGACGATGGCCGAGAGCACGGCGGGTGGGACGAAACGCAGGGTCCGCGTGACGAGGGCGGGAATCTCGAAGCGGCCGGCCGCGGCGAAAATGCCTGCCAGGGCAGCCGCGAGGAGGCCGAGGGCGATGAACTGGGCGGAGCCGGCGAAGACGAAGAGGGACATGCCGACCATGGCGCTCCTCTCCGCGTAGCCGTCGCCCCTTGCCGCCGGCTTTCGCTTTGCTCCTTGGCGCCAGGCTCAGTACCTTGCCACACTGATCCGAATCGACGGGAGGAGCGAGGATGGACTCGAAGGAATATTCGTCCCTGTTCGAGGCGCAGCGGGGCTTCTTCGCCGCTGGGGGGATCGCGGGCTACGATGCCAGGCGCAAGGCCCTCCTCGCGCTGGCCTCCGGGCTTCGCGATCGCGAGGAGGCCCTCCTCGAGGCGCTCCGCCTGGATCTCCGCAAGTCGCGCTTCGAGGCCTACACGAACGAACTTGCCGTCCTCCATGCCGAAATCGCCCATGCCCTCTCCCATCTCAGGGCCTGGATGCGTCCGCGGAGGGTCCTGCCCGAGCTTCAGCTCCTTCCCTCGATGGGGGAGATCCGCGCGCAGGCCCTGGGCTGCAGCCTCATCATCGCGCCATGGAACTATCCCATCCAGCTCGCCCTGGCCCCCCTCGTGGCCGCCCTAGCCGCGGGCTGCACCGCTGTCATCAAGCCCTCGGAACTCTCGTCACACGCCGAAAAAGTACTAGCTGCGATGATCGGCGAGATCTTCGATCCCCGCCTCGTCCTCGTCGTGACGGGCGGGCCGGAGGTCACGACGGAACTTCTCCGCCTGCCCTTCGACAAGATCTTCTTCACCGGCAGCCCCGCCGTCGGCAAGATCGTGATGAGGGCGGCGGCCGAGCAGCTGGCCTCGGT
>DATKTD010000160.1:0-8153 GCA_035531315.1 Rectinemataceae bacterium | reverse complement strand
CACAACTATGCCAAGAAATTCCGTATCAAGGCGCCGGTGACGGCCGACGAGGTCCATGCGGAGAAAGCGGGGATTCCTCGACTCTTGATCCGCAGGGGACTGCGTACGGCATTGAGGAAGCGGGTCTTCTTGTCACGAATTCCGCTTCCACCCACCCTAGAGCGCATCTGGACACAAGACTTTGTGACGCCGGGCCTCGCTAGCCCAGGCCGCCCACCCGCCTTCGCTTTCGACTAGAAACGCCGGCAAGCGCTATTCTGCATTAAGCTTCGGGACACTAAACTCGGCGACGAAGGCAAGGGAAAGCTAGAAGAGAGGCAACTGAGTTTCGCTCGCCTCTATGCCCATGATGATGCCGGGAAGCTCGGCGAGGCCATGGATGCGGAGGAAGGGCTGGTCGGCATGACGATCGAATTCGTCGAGAAGGACCCCGTGGCCGCCCTCCTCGACGAAGCCGCGGACATACTTCGGCAGATCGTCGACGAGGAGGCTTTCGGCCGCCGTCACGCCGCAATCGGCCAGGACGCGCCGGATCGCCTCCGAATGCGGCTTGCCCTTGAGGCCGTTGAAGCGGATGTCGTAGACCCTGTCGAAGAGATCTCTGACGCCGATCTTGTCGAGGACCCGCTCGGCGTGCTCCATCGGCGAGTTGGTGAAGATGACCTTGGGCAGCCTCATCGATTCGAGGAGACGACGAAGATTGGGGTCGCGCTGGATCACCGACTCCTCCCCCTCGGGATGTATGGCCGCGAACCAGGACTCGGGTTCGGTGAAGCCATGCTCGGCCATCAGCCATTCGAGGGTCGTGCCATAGCGCCTCGTCCTGTCGCGCCTCATCTCGGCGGCTTCGGAAAGATCGAGATCGAGGGTCTTGGCCACGAAACGGTTCATGCGGACGAGGATGTCGCGCTCCATCCCGACGGTGTCGGAATAGAGGGTGTTGTCGAGGTCGAAGAGGAGGATGCGGAGCATGGATCGATGATCGCATGGCCAAAGGGCAGGCAACAAGGAGCCGGGCCCCCTTGGAGGCCCCCCTTCCTCATCGCCTACTTGCCGAGTGCGGAGCTTCCCCTACCCTCGTCCTCGCCGAATCGTGGAGGTGCCCCATGGCGAGGAGGGGGTGGCTGAGAAGCATCCGAGGCCCCGAGAAGCGCATAACGGCCCGCACCCGCTCGCGCATGTCGGGTTTGTAGCAATGGACGGGGCACTTCGCGCAGACGGGCTTGTCCTTGCCGAATCGGCAGGTGGACACGCGAAGATGGGCATAGTCGCGAAGTGCCTGGCAGTCGGGGCAAAGACCCTCCTTGCTGCCATGACGCCTGCGGCAATACAGTCCGATCATCGCCTCCACCGTCAGCGCCTCTCGTTCGATTCTGTCCATTCCCGCCCCCCTGACACCTGGCATCGGCCAGGCCCTGCATATCCAAAAAGACACAAAATAGCCGCGGCAACCAGAACATATGCTACATTTTGCGGATTTGCCCGGAACCCGGCTCCTTGACCCCGAGGCCCGGCCCGCGAATACTCCCTCCGTGCCCTCACGCAATCTGGTCTACGAGGTTCTCGCCCTCCGCTCCAAGGAAACCCCGGCCGGCACGAGGGTGCTCACGATGTTGTCGGCCGAGAGCGGTCTCGTCGACGCCTTCGTCTTCGGCGGGCCCAAATCGAAGCTCCGCTCCCTCGCCTCGCCCTGGGGGGCGGGACGGGCCTTTCTGTATCACGATCCCGTCCGCGACTATATGAAGCTCTCCGACTTCGAGGTGATACGCCCCTTTTCCGGGCTGCGCGAAAACCTGAGACGAATCCTGTCGGCCAGCCTCGTCGCGGAACTCCTCATAAAGACCTCTGGTGGCGGCGGGGACTTCGCGAGGGTCCTCGCCATGAGCCTCGACTGTCTCGGCGCCCTCGAGGAACTTCCCGAGGCCCGGGCCGACTATCCCCTCCTCCTCTTCATCTGGCGCCTCGTCGAATTGATAGGCATCCTCCCGGAAACCGAGAGCTGCGCCCTCTGCGGCCGCGACATCGGCGAGGGAGAATCGCGATCCTGGATGCCTCGCGAGGGCGGCTTCGCCTGCCCCGACTGCCGGCCTGAGGAAGGGGATGGCGAGGAGGCGCCGCGACTTTCGGCCGGGGCCCTCAAGTGGCTCGCCCGCGCCCAGGGTCTCGGTTCGCTTCAAGCCGCCGCCGTAGGTCTCGACCAGCGCTCGCGGGCGGGACTCAGGCGCCTCTGTTTCGGCTTGGCCCGCGAGGCAGTCGAGGGGCCCCTCGAGTCCCTGGCCTCCGGCATCGGCGTCCTGTGAGAGTCTTCATCGGCCTCCCCCTCCCGATGGCGGGGAAGACCCTTGCAGGGGAGTTCCGAAATACTCTCGGCTACGACTCGCCCGGCCTCGTCTGGCTAGCCCCGGATATGCTCCATCTCACCCTTTCCTTCCTGGGCGAGCTCGACGATGCCTCCCTGGCCGCCGCGCGACGGGCACTCTCCTCCTTCGGCGCCCCCGTGGAACCCGATGCCGGGAAGCCAGACCACCCCCGGGATGAATCGAGCCCTCCCAGCTTCCGTCCACGGCGGCTCTCTTTCTTCCCCAAGGGGGGCCAGGCCAGGGTCCTCGTTTTGACCGATGAGGCGGAGACTCAAGGCAATGGGCAGGGACCGAAGCCGCCCGCATTTGCCGAGACCGGCCTCGAAATCGTCCATTCCAGACTCTGCCGCGCCCTCGCCCGCGAGGCAAAGCGCTCAGGAATTCCGGCTCTCGACACAGACTGGCCGGATGCCGATCTCGAAGGCAGCCGGCCGCGAAGAGCCTTCACGGCCCATATCAGCCTCGCTCGATTGAAGGGGGGACTCCGTAGGCCCAATTTTGAGGCCGACAGGCTCGAAAAGGCCGCGGCCCTCATCGCCGAGGCCCGGCCCCTCCTCCTCGACCGGCTTGTCCTCTTCGAATCGAGGCTCGGAAGGGCGGGAGCCAGCTACGAGATTCTGGAAGAGCTGAGCCTAAGCGCGGCCGGGGCAAACAGCCCGCTTTGAATCGCCCCGCCTTCGAAAAGGCGTATATTCGCTTTAGGTTTTTCTGCTACCATTGCGGCCTCCGGAGGAACAGCATGCGTGCAGTCGACGTAATAATGAAAAAAAGGTCGGGAGGCGAGCTCGACCGGGAAGAGATCGCCACCATAATCGACGGTTATGTGGCCGGAACAGTGCCCGACTACCAGGTGTCGGCCTGGGCCATGGCGGTCTTTTTCAAGGGCATGAGCCCGGGGGAAACGGCCATCCTCACCCAGCTCATGCTCGACTCGGGAAAACGGATGGACCTTTCGGGTCTCCGCGCCCCCGAAGGCGGGGCCGGACCCTTCGTCGACAAGCACTCGACCGGAGGCGTCGGCGACAAGGTGTCCCTCATCCTCGCGCCCCTGGCGGCCAGCCTCGGCATCCGCGTGCCCATGATGTCGGGCCGGGCACTCGGCCACACCGGCGGCACCCTCGACAAGCTCGAATCCATCCCCGGCTACCGCACCGGCCTCAGCGAAAAGGACTTCCGCGCCTTCATCGAGAAGGACGGCTACGCGATGACGGGCCAGACCGCCGAGATTGTGCCCGCCGATAAAAAGCTCTACGCCCTCCGCGACGTCACGGGCACCGTCGAGTCGATCCCCCTCATCACCGCCTCCATTCTCTCGAAAAAGGTGGCGGAGGGGGCCGAGGCCCTCGTCTTCGACGTGAAGTCGGGCCCGGGCGCCTTTATGAAGACGGTGGAGGATGCCGAGGCCCTGGCCAGGAGCCTCGTCCGCACCGGTGCGGCCATGGGGAAGCGGATCATCGGCGTCATCACCGACATGTCTGAACCCCTCGGACGGAGCGTGGGCAACTTCTTCGAGGTCGAGGAGACCCTCGACTGCCTCGAAGGCAGGGGCCCCGCCGACCTCATGGAAGTGACCCTAAGGCTCAGCGCCTGGATGCTCGTCGCCGGGGGCAAGGCGAAGGGCGTCGAGGAAGGCATAGCCCTCTGCGAGAAGGCCCTCGCTTCGGGAAGGCCCCGCGAACTCTTCCTGGCCAATGTCCGGAGCCAGGGAGGGGACGTCGAGCGCATGCTCGCGCTCCGTGGCAACTATCGCTCGAGCCATGGCTTTGAGCTTCGTGCCCCTGCCTCGGGCTTCGTGACCGCCATCGACGCCTGGAAAATCGGCCTCGCCTCCGTCTATCTCGGCGTCGGCCGCAACACCGCCGCCGATTCGGTCAGCCCCGACGTGGGCCTCCTCTTCGAAAAAAAGTCCGGAGACCGCGTTGCCCAGGGAGACCTCGTCGCGAGGGTCTTCGGCAAGGACGCTGCCAGCCTCGAGGCGGCCCGCCCCCTCATCGAAGGGGCCCTCGCCATCGGAGCTGTGGCCCCCCCGAAACGAAGCCTCGTCATCAAGGAAATCCAGTCGTGACGAAGTGGGTGAAGAAGGACGCCAGCCAGGGCCAGGTGAGGGCGATGGCCAAGCGCTTCGACCTCGACCTCCTCAGCGCCTCCATCTTCGTCCGAAGGGGAATCACCGAGCCTTCCGACCTACTGTGGTTCCTCGAGGACGATCCCCGCTACCTCCACAATCCCTTTCTTTTCGAGGCCATGGAGGACGCGGTCGATCGCATCATGAACGCGGTCGACGAGGGGGAGAAGGTGCTGGTCTTCGGCGACCGCGATGCCGACGGGGTAACGAGCACCACCCTCCTCGTCGAGGCCCTCCGCGAACTCGGCCTCGATGTCTCCTGGCGCCTCCCGGCCCAGGCCGATCCCTACGGCCTCTCGGTGGCGGCCTTGGAGGAATTCGCCTCCCTGGGAGGGACCCTCGCCCTCACCGTCGACTGCGGCATCTCGAACCACGCGGAGATAGAGCAGGCGGCCCGTCTCGGCATCGACGTCATCGTCGTCGACCACCATCTGCTGAAGGCCGAAAGCCCACCACCCGCCCTCGCCGTCATCAATCCCAAGCTCGAGGACTCGGGCTATCCCTTCCGAGACCTCGCTGGTTGCGGGGTCGCCTGGAAGCTCGTCTCCGCCCTCAAGCTCGCCCGCTCGGGCATCTACAAGCAGAGCATCGCCCTCCTCAACGTGAGACCCCTCCCGGGCAGGATACCCGGCGGCGCCTCCGCGGAGCTCCAGGCAGGCGAGGATTCCTACCTCGTCGAGGCCGTGAGGCTTTCCAACCTCGTCGAGACGGCCCGGATCCGCGAAACCGTCGTTCCGGGCATGATCGACCTCTCCTCGACCCGTCTCCTCCCCTTCCTCCAGGGCCGCCAGATCCTCGTATGGGACTCGGAGCTCCAAAAGCGCCTCTTCCGTAAGGCCTTCGGCGACGGGGTGGAACTCGAGTGCGGCGACGCCCGCGACGAGATCGGCGAGATCATTCCCCAGACCCGGAGCCAGAGCCTCCTCCGTCTCCGCGAGGCCTCGAAGGTCGGCCGCTATAGCGCGGGCGATTTCGAGGAGATCGATGTCCTCGAAAGCCTCTTCATATCCGCAGCCCTGAAAAAGGCCGAATGGTTCGGCGAGGACGACCTCTCCCGACTCCAGCTCGTCGCCCTCGGCACGGTAGCCGACATCATGCCCCTTCGCGGCGAGAACCGCATCCTCGTCAAAAAAGGCCTCGAGTCCCTCAATCGCAAGCCCCGGCCGGGCATCTCCGAGCTCCTCGCGAAGACCCAGCTCCTGGGCAAGAAGATCGGCGCCACCGAGGCATCGTGGCAGATCACCCCCCTCATCAACGCCGCCGGCCGCATGGGATCGGCGCCGACGGCCGTAAACCTCCTCCTCTCGCAGGATCGTGGCGAACGCGAAAAGCTCGCCGAGGAAATCCTGGGAATGAACCAGGAACGGCGCCGTCTCGGTGGCGAGGGATGGGACCTCGTCTATCCCCTCGCCAGAGAAAGCCTCGAGGCCCACGGTGGCAGGCTCGTCGTCGTCGGCAGCGCGGCAATCAACCGCGGCATAACGGGAATTATCGCCTCGCGGGTGGCCAACACCTTCGACGTGCCCGCCGTCATCGCCTGCTTCATGCCCGAGGGGCCGGTCGTGGCCTCGGTGCGCTCCGCCCGCGGCTTCGCCCTCGCCTCATTTCTCGAGAACTCCGCCGACCTCTTCATCGATTATGGCGGCCACGACGCGGCGGCGGGATTCAGCCTCGTCCCGGAAAAATGGCCCGAATTCCTCGAAAGGGCCCTCGCCTTCTCGGCCACCATCGAACTCTCGGAGGCGGACGAGACCATCCTGGTCGACGCCGAACTGCCCCACGACTGGCTGCGCCCCGAACTCACCTCGACCACCGAGCGCTTCGAACCCTACGGCGAGGGCAATCCCCCCCTCGTCTTCATGTCGAAGGATGTACCGATCCTCAGCGCGGAAATCGTGGGTCGCCAGGAAAAGGCCCATCTCAAGCTCACCCTCGATTTCGGCGCCCATCCTTGGCCGGCCCTCCTGTGGAGCGGTGCCGAAAGGCTCGGCCGCGACTTCGCCGTAAAGGACAGTATCGACCTGGTCTACAAGGTGACCATCAACCGCTGGAACGGCCAGGAGCAGCCCCAAATCGAGATCATCGACGCCCGCCGAAGCGGCGCCGGGCAGGAATAGTCGGCAAGGCGCGGCGCTGCCGGCGAGGCTCTGTTTTCGCCTTTCGTGGTCATTATTGGCACGGCTGCCTTCCGACAGCCCCTTGACCAAATCCCGTGGAAATTGGTAATTTCCATCTGCCCAACGGCATTCCCCGGTTGTGTAATGGTAGCACAGCAGACTCTGGATCTGTTTGTGGGGGTTCGAATCCTCCCTGGGGAAAGATTTGCGGATGAGCAATTGAGTGGCCGGCCGCGAATGCGATTCCCGATCCTTGTCGGGAATCCGCCGATAGAAGTCCTTGCTGAAATCGCCATCGGCGTTTTCAGCCCGTCAAGCGGAAAATCTCGTGGGAGATTTCCCGCTTGACGATGGCCCCTTCGTCTATCGGTTAGGACAAAAGATTCTCAATCTTTAAAGAGGGGTTCGACTCCCCTAGGGGCTAAAAGACCCGAAGATCCTTGATCTTCGGGTCTTTTATTTTCTAGGGGAGTCGGCGAAGCCGACTTCGAACCCGTAGTGGACGTTCCGAGCGGAGCGAGGACGAGGCGCAGGGATGCGCAATTTTGAGACACAGCCGCGTTTCGATCGGTCTCGAGTCGCTGGACACTCTCGCGGTCGCCCAGGCCGGAGGGAAGCACCGCCGGCCGGGCGCGCAATCCCAGGTTTAGAGAAGCTCCTTACCCTTTCCGGCCCTGACAATGCCGTCGATGCCGATCGCCTCGAAGGCCTTCGCCCACTTGAGAAGGGCGAGATCGGTCCAGAGATAGCCGAAGTTGTTAAAGGACCCGGCCGCGAAGAACTGAAGGTTGAGGAATACCGCCGCGAGGGCCGCCCAGAACACCCTGAAGCCGAGGATGATCAGCAGCCCGACCAGGCTCTCGAAGCCGACGACCAGAAAGTCCGTCACCCGCGGCATTCCCAGGAATATATTCTGGGCAAGCCAGGCAAAAAGATTATTGAGGTGCAGGGGGTCGAAGTGGGTGACCTTGGGGCCCGCGAGATGATCGATCATCACCTGGATGAGGCCGGCCGAATTGGACACCGGAGCCGGCTGTCCCGCCGGGGCGGTGACGGTCGCGAGCCAGCCGAGCTTCTCGTAGCCGGCGCTGATCCACGACCATCCAAAAATAAGACGAAGGATCGTCAACACCGTTATCACGATCGCCTTTTTCCAGTCCCGATAGGCAACAGAAAGAGCCTTGAAATATGTGCTCATTGGAGCCTCCTGTAACATATGATACAAAATGAGAGCCGGCTTGTCAGCAGGCAAAGGTTTTTTACTTACTCTAGGCCGAGGGCTCATGCGTCCAGCCCCCTTTGGGGCTGTGAAGGGGCAGGTTTTGCATGAACGGCATGAAACAAGGCCGGCTTTGCGAGCGGCCACCTGGGCCGGGTCTACGAATTGAGCGGAGGCTTCCATTCTCGAAGCGCTGGGTGCAGAATCGAAATATTCGCGCATGGGCGCCGATTGGAGGCTCCATATGGCCGATGACCTAGAAAGAAGACTTCGAAGCGCCTTCCCTCTTGTCCGCTTTCTGCAGGTCCTCATCCCCCAGGGCCTGGCGCTGC
>DATKTD010000159.1:0-21176 GCA_035531315.1 Rectinemataceae bacterium | reverse complement strand
CTACATGCCGCAGATCCGCGAATACGAGGACCAGGTGTGGGAAGATATTCTCGCCGGCAAGATTTCGCCCAAGGATGGCCTCGACAAGATGGTCGAACTCGGCAATCAGAAGCTCGCCGAGTTCGAAAGGCTGAATAAATAAGCCTCGTATAGCAGGGGCCGGGGCGGGGAGTTCCCCCGCCCCGCTTCTTCCCTCTTCGGCCTTTCCCGCCCTGTCTTTGAATAGCGAACAATCTCCAGCTTGGATGGTATCGATGGCGAAACAGTACGAATTCCCGAGCAAGGGTCTTCCCTATATCCTTGTCCTTCCCCAGATGGTCGTCGTCGTCCTCTTCTTTTTCTGGCCTTCGCTCCAGGCCATCTGGCAGTCCTTTTTCCTCCAGGATCCCTTCGGCGGACGGATTCTGTTCGTCGGCCTGGAGAACTACGTCAACCTCTTTGCCGATCCCTCGTACGCGGCGTCCTTCGTGGTGTCGAGCCTCTTCGCCCTCGCCATAACCATCTCGGCGATGGTGCTCGCCCTCTTCCTCGCCGTGCAGGCCAACAGGAAGATCGCCGGCGCCACCTTTTACAAGACGATGCTGATCTGGCCCTACGCGGTGGCCACCCTCGTGTCGGGTGTGCTCTGGCTCTTCATGTTCAATCCCAACGTCGGCGTCATCGCCTGGATTCTCCAGCACAAGTTCGGCGTCAATTGGAACTATCTCCTCAATTCGAACCAGGCCTTCCTCCTCATCACCCTTGCCGCTTCGTGGAAAGAGGTGGCCTACAATTTCGTGTTCTTCCTGGCCGGACTCCAGAGCGTGCCGGCGACCCTGGTAGAGGCCGCCGCCATCGACGGGGCGGGACCGGCGAGGCGCTTCTGGACGATCATATTCCCCTTCCTCTCGCCGACCACCTTCTATCTCTTGGTGATGAACCTCGTTTACGGCTTCTTCGAGACCTTCCCGATCATCCATCAGGTCACCCAGGGAGGCCCGGGCAAGGCGACGAACATCCTCGTCTACAAGGTCTGGCGCGACGGCGTGATCAATCTCGACCTGGGCAGCTCGTCGGCCCAGTCGGTCATACTGATGCTGCTCGTGATCGCCCTCACCGTCTTCCAGTTCCGCTTCATCGAGCGGCGCGTCACCTACTGAAGGAACCAAGCATGACCGAACATTCCCCGATCCGCCGCCTATTGCCCCATCTTTGGCTCTGGATCGCGATCGTCATCATCGTCTTCCCCATCTGGCTGGTCTTCGTGGCCTCGACGCACACGAACCTCGAAATTCTCCAGGCTCCGATGCCGGTGATTCCCGGAAGCCACTTCTTCGAAAACTATTCCCGCGTGCTCACCCAGGGAGGCAAGGCCCTCGGCACCTCCGCCTGGGTACTGATGAAGAATTCGCTGATCATGGCCCTCGGCATTTCCATCGGCAAGATCGTCGTCTCGCTCCTGGCGGCCTTCGCCCTGGTCTTTTTCGATTTCCGCTTCCGCAAGATCATCTTCTGGAGCATCTTCGTCACCCTGATGCTTCCGGTCGAGGTGCGCATAATGCCAACCTACAAGGTGATCTCGGATCTACACATGCTCAACAGCTACTGGGGCCTCATCCTGCCGATGATCGTCTCGGCGACCGCCGTATTCCTCTTCCGCCAGTTCTTTTTGTCGGTGCCGCGCGAGATGGCCGAGGCCTCGCAGATCGACGGCGCCACGCCGATGCAATTCTTCACCGAGATCCTCGTGCCGATGACGCGCACGCCCGTCGCGGCCATGTTCGTGATCCAATTCATCTACGGCTGGAACCAATATCTCTGGCCCCTCCTCATCACGACGAAGGAAAAATACTATACGCTTCTAATTGGTATAAACAGGATGCTGGCCGGCGCCGATGTCGAGATCGAATGGCAGATCGTCATGGCCACCGTCCTCTTGGCCATGCTGCCGCCGATAATCGTCGTCATCGCGATGCAGAAGCAGTTCGTGGCGGGGATGACCGAGACGGAGAAGTGAGCGCGAGGCGGAGCGGCGAGGCAGTCCTCGATGGGCCCCGCGTCCGCCGGAAGCCCCGAACCCAAGCGATCGGCGTGGAAAATGAAAAAGGCCCCCTTCGGGGCCTTTTTCGTCGCGCTGCAGTCTAGCGGGAGAGGGTATCGAACCCACGACCGAGCGGATATGAGCCGCTTGCTCTACCATCTGAGCTATCCCGCCAAGAACGTAGAGTTTATACCCAGGGCGGCCCGTCTTGGTCAAGGGCGGGAGAGCCGCGGCCCGGACGCCGCCTGGCTGGGCTTTCAGAGGGCGTCGAGGGCCTCGACGATCTCCTCCGCATGGCTCACTGGACTCACCTTGGGCCATATCTTCGCGATCCGTCCCTCAGCGTCTATCAGGTAGGTCGAGCGGACGATTCCCATGAAGGTCCTGCCATATAGTTTCCTCTCAGCCCAGGCGCCGTAGGCTTCGATAACTCCGTGGCCCGGATCGGAGAGGAGGACGAAGGGCAGCTCGTACTTTCCGGCGAATTTCGCGTGAGAGGAAGGCTTGTCCGCGCTGACGCCGACGACGACGGCCCCCTTGGACGTGATGGAGCCGTGGCGATCGCGGAAACCGCAGGCCTCCTTGGTGCAGCCCGGCGTGTCGTCCTTGGGATAGAAGTACAGGACGATCCTCGAGCCCTTCCATTCGGAGAGGCGGCGAGGCCTTCCGTCGGCATCTTCGAGTTCGAAATCGGGGGCAAGGTCGCCTAGCTTGAGCATAGTAGGTCCTTTCGCGGCGGGCGAACGGAAGGCCGCGCCCCGAAGATACGCAAGAATCGATCGAAGGCAAAACGGTCGCGATGGCGCGGCCGGGGAGGCATTCGTGGCGCGGCGAGGGCGAATGGACAGGCGCATGACACCTCGCTATGCTCAGCGTCATGGATGACAGGCAGGGTCTCCTCGCGAGGCTTTCAACCTGGGCGAATGGGCTCAAGCGCGAAATCGCGGCTCTCTGGTTCGCCCTTCGCGACCCCGTTACGCCCTGGTACGCGAAGGCCCTTGGCTTTCTCGTCGTCGGTTATGCGATCTCGCCGATAGACCTCATCCCCGACTTCATTCCCGTCCTCGGCTAC
The DNA here is from genome assembly GCA_035531315.1 of Rectinemataceae bacterium. Classification (GTDB taxonomy): domain Bacteria; phylum Spirochaetota; class Spirochaetia; order Treponematales; family Rectinemataceae; genus CAIJMU01. Next base: position 18,084 of record DATKTD010000159.1, on the reverse strand, counting down.
CTCGACGATATCGTCCTCCTGCCCCTCGGCTTGGCCCTCCTCCGCCGACTGATTCCGACCGAGGTCATGACCAGATCGCGGGAGAGGGCGACCGAGGCGGGGCAGCTCAGGATCACGAGCAGGGCAGCGGCCGTCGTCGTTGTCTTCCTCTGGCTCGGGGCCGCCCTGTTGATCGTTCTTTTTGTAATTGGACGTTTTGCCGGGCACTGACCGTAACGTGGGCGACCGGAGCTTGTTTTTGCCACGCGGCCGCGAAGGGAAGGTAAGAATGAAAAAACGAAGGTTGGGTTCGACGGAAATCGAGGTGTCTCCCATCGGCCTCGGCACCTGGCAGTTCTCCAAGGGACGGGGTCTCATCGGGGGATTCTGGAGGAGTCTCGACGAGGGCGAGACGAGGGCAGTCGTCAAGGCGGCCCTCGATGGCGGCATCGACTGGTTCGACACCGCCGAGGTCTATGGCCGCGGCGATTCCGAGCGCTCTCTCGCCAAGGCCCTGTCGGAGATCGCCGCCAAGCCGGGCAGTTTTCGCGTCGCGACGAAGTGGTGGCCCATGCTCAGGAGCTCGAGGAACATCGGAAAGACCATCGGAGAGCGGCTGGCTTGCCTGGCGCCCTGGCCGATCGATCTCTATCAGATCCATCAGCCCTTCAGCCTCTCGTCGGTCCCGCGGCAGCTCGGCGCGATGGCCGATCTCGTCGAGGCCGGCATGGTGAAGGCGCGCGGCGTGACCCGGAGCCAGGTAGCGCTCAATTGGCTCATCAATTTCTGGGGCGAGACGGTGGTCGCCATTCCGGGGGCCTCGCGGCCCGCCCAGGCTACGGCCGCCGCCGGCGCGATGTCCTTCGACCTCTCGTCGGAGGAACTCGCCTCGCTCGACCGCCTCTCGCGCGAGGCGACGAACATGGCTTGATTCCGGCGTCGCCGGAACGTGATACGAGGGGCGCGCGCGAAGTCGCCGGCCCCGATGCAGGAGCAATCAATGCTAGCAATCCAGGCCGCCATACTCGGCCTCGTCCAGGGACTCGCCGAATTCATCCCGATCTCGAGCTCGGCCCACCTCGTCATCGTCCCCTGGCTCTTCGGCTGGACCGATCCCATTCTCAGGGGCCTTACCTTCGACGTGGCCCTCCACATCGGCACCCTCATAGCGCTGCTCGTCTACTTCGCGGCCGACTGGGGCAAGCTCATCGTCGCCTTCTTCAAATCCATCGCGGAGCGCAAGATCGGCGACGATCCGGACAGGCGCATGGTCTGGCTCCTGATAGTCGCCTGCATCCCCGGCGGCATCGCGGGGGTTCTCTTCGAATCGAAGATCTCCGAGCTCTTCCATCCGGGCGGCTCGATCTCGGGGGCCGCGATGCTCTGGATGGCGGCCATCATCGCCCTCCTCGGCGCCATCCTCCTCCTCGCGGAGAAATTCGGCACGCGCTCGGTGGGCTTCGGCAAGATCGGCTGGAAGGAGGCGATCACGATCGGCCTCGCCCAGGCCCTGGCGATCTTCCCCGGCGTGTCCCGCTCGGGCTCGACCATCACCGCCGGTCTCGCGATCGGCCTCGAGAGGCCCGCGGCGGCCCGCTTCTCCTTCCTCCTCTCGGCGCCCATCATCGCCGGAGCCGGGGCGAAGAGCCTCATCGAACTCGTGAAGGGCGCCAAGAGCGGGGCCATTCCCCACTCCGAGCTCCTGCTCTTCCCGATCGGTCTCGTCGTCGCCGCCGTCAGCGGCTACATCTGCATCAAGTTCCTCCTCGCCTACCTTCAGAAGCACTCGACGAAGGTCTTCGTCTGGTACCGCTGGGCCCTCGCGGTCTTCGTCGCGATCGTGGCCCTGAGCCGCGGGATTTCCTGACCCGAGGTTTCTCGGCCCCGCAATTCCTCAGGCCCTGACCGCGATCCGGCCTTCGCCGCGATCGCGACAGCGGCCGACGACGGCCGCCTCGGGGCAATCGGCCTCGTGGAGGGCCGCGACGAAGACGGCGGCGTCGTTCTCCGCGATCGACACGAGGAGGCCGCCGCTCGTCTGGGCGTCGCAGAGAACGGCGCGGAGGAGCTCGGGCACGGCCTCGTCCCAGCCGACGAGATCGGCGACGAGGGCCGCGTTGTCCTTGCTGCCGCCGGGTATCATGCCGGCGGCGGCGAGGGCCAAGACGCCTTCGAGGAGGGGAACCTTTCCCGCCCCCACCTCGACGTCCACACGGCTGCCCCTGCTCATTTCCCTGAGATGGCCGAGAAAGCCGAAGCCGGTGACGTCGGTGACCGCGCCGGTGTCGAACTGGCGATAGAGGGCCGCGGCCTTCGCGTTGAGCCTTTCCATCACCGCGATCGCGCGCGATGCCTGGGCCTCCGAGGCGATGCCGCGCTTCATCGCCGTCGAGACTATCCCGAGGCCGATGGGCTTCGTGAGGACGAGGAGGTCGCCGGGACGCGCGCGCGAATTGGTGTAGACCTTCGCCGGATCGATGCTCCCCGTGACCGACATGCCGAACTTGGGCTCGGCGTCGTCGACGCTGTGGCCGCCGACGATCGAGACGCCCGCTTCCGCCGCCTTGGCCGCCGCCCCGCGCAGTATCTCCTCGAGCACCGAGAGGGGGAGGCGTTTGACGGGAAAGCAGACGATGTTGAGGGCGAAGAGGGGGGTGCCGCCCATCGCGTAGATATCGCTCAAGGCATTGGCCGCGGCTATCGCGCCGAAATGCCAGGGATCGTCGACGATGGGCGTGAAGAAGTCGACGGTCTGGACGATGCCGCGCTTGGCGTCGAGGCGATAGACGGCCGCGTCGTCGGAGGTCTCCGTGCCCACGAGGACGGCTGGGTCGGTGACGGGCGGAAGACAGGCCAGAACGGCTTCGAGGGAGCGGGGGCCCAGCTTGCAGGCGCAACCGAGGCCGTGGGTGTAACGCGTTAGGCGAGTCTCTCCGGGAACGGCCATCGCCGCCTCCCCCAGCCCTCCGTCGATCTCCGATTCCCCGTCCGAGGCGGGTGGGGCGAGCCGACGGACGGCAGCGATAATTTCCGCCGCGGCCTCCTCCACCTCGGCGGCCGCGAGATAGGCGCCGGTCGAAAAACGCACCGTGCCGGTCGCGAAGTCGATGGGCACGGCCATGGCCATGAGGGTCGGCGAGATCTCCACCGATTCTGCGTGGCAGGCCGCTCCGGCCGAGGCGGCGACGCCCTCGAGCTCGGTGAGGAGGGTGTCGGCCTCGATGCCCGGAAAGCCCACGCTGAGGGTGTTCGGCAGCCGCTTCTCCGGATGACCGTTGAGCCTGAGGCCGGGGAGGCTCGCGGAAAGCCGCTCCCAGAGAAGGTCGCGGAGCTCCCTGTAGTGTCTGGAGCGCGAGTCGAGTTCGCGGCGCGCCAGTTCGGCGGCCGCGCCAAGTCCCACGATGCCGAGGACATTCTCCGTGCCGGCGCGGAGGCCGTGCTCATGGCCCGCGCCGTGGACGAATTTCTCGAGCCTCGTGCCTGGCTTTATGTAGAGGGCGCCGACCCCCTTGGGGGCGTAGAGCTTGTGGCCCGCGATGGAAAGGAAGTCGACGCCAAGCTCGCCGACGTCCACGCGGATCTTGCCCAGCGATTGGGCAGCGTCGCAGTGGAAGAGGATGCCCGAGCGCCTTGCGATGGCCGAAAGCTCGGCGATGGGCTCGATCGTCCCCACCTCGTTGTTCGCGTGCATCACCGAGACGAGGATCGTGTCGGGGGCGATGGCCCTTTCGAGGTCTGCGGGATCGACGAGGCCATAGCGATCCACGGGGAGGAGGCTCGTGCGGAAACCCTGGGTCTCGAGCCAGCGCAGCACCTCTATCACGGCCGGATGCTCGACGGCGCTCGCGATGACATGGCGCCCCCTCTCGCGCCGCGAGAGGGCCGCACCCTTGATCGCGAAGTTGTTGGCCTCGCTGCCCCCGCTCGTGAAGACGATATCCTCGGGCTTGGCTCCGATGAGGGAGGCGAGACTCGCCCTCGCCTCCTCGACCGCGCGGCGCGCCTCGGAGCCGTAGCGATGCGAGGAGGAGGGATTGCCGAAGCCCCCCTCGAGAAAGGGTCTGATGGCGGCCGCCACGAAGGGATCGATGGGAGTCGTGGCGTTGTAATCGAGATAGATAGGGGCCTTCATGTTTCCTCTTTTCATCCCTTCTCGATGGATCGATGGGCGGATGGCACCCGCGCGAAGCCGACAGCATCGGGCGAGAGCGTCAGCGTCGAGCCTGAGGCCGCCGATTCGTTCGCGGCCAGGGTGACGGCGAGGCTGCGCAGGGCGTCGGAATAGGAGGAGGGAAAGAGGGCGGGTCTTCCCTCCATCGCCGCCCTCACGAAGAGGCGATCCTCGAGCTCGAAGATGTCGGGCTCGGGCTCCAGGGTCTCGAGCTCGACCCGGTCGTCGCCGCCTCGCCGCTCCATCCTGAGCCTCATGTCCCATCCTGACAGCTCGACGCGTGTATCCCGCGAACCGAAGGCCAAGGATATTCCGCCATCGTCGTAGAGTCCATGGCGACCGTGACAGGCTGTGGCGAAGGATCCGAGGGAGCCGGAGGCGAAACGCAGATTGACCGTCATGGCATCGTCGGTCGCATAACCTTCGATGTCGTCGACGAAGCCCCGGGCGGCGAAGGCCGAGACCTCGACGACCTCGCCGACGACGAAGCGCGCCACGTCCACGAAGTGGGTGCACTGCTCGTGGAACTGCCCGCCGGAAAGAGCCTTGTCCCGCCACCAAAGCGGCGCGGGGACGCCGCCGATCCAGCGGCCCTCGACGATGACGGCCCTGTCGCCGGCCGAGGCGAAGAGCTCCCTCGCCCTCAGGACCGAGGCCCGGCAGCGGTTCAAATAGGCCACCGCCGCGAAGGTCCCCGCCTTGTCGAAGGCCTCCGCCACGGCCGCGGCGACGCCGAGATCGAGGGCCGCGGGTTTTTCGACGAGGACGGCGGGGACGATCCCCGCGCAGGCAAGCTCGACTTCGCCATGAAGCTGGGGAGGAAGGAGGTCGAAGACCGCGTCGAGGGGCTCGAAGCCCAGCATGTCCCGCCAATCCTCGTAGCCCATGGCGCCGGTGGAGGCGCAAAGCCTTCCGCGGGCGCCCTCGTTGCGACCCGCTATGGCCCTTATTCGAAGGCCCTCGATTTTGGACAGGGCGGCGACATGGCGTTCCGCCACCCATCCCGTTCCCACGATGCCGACCGCGAATTCCAATTGTGCCCTCCCCGAGGGGGAAACAGTAGTCCGCAAATGCGACGCTCTTGTCGCCGATGAACATGAAAATGCATCAGGGCTGCGGCGTCCGCAAGGGGTCCGGCGGATCGAAGGCGACCGGAGGCGAGGCCATGCTCCGTCCCTCGTTGCCCGACCAGGCGAGGAGGGCGAGGACGTAGAGGGCGGCCGTCAGCCCGAGAACGAGGTTGAAGCCTCCCGAGACGGAAACGAGGCGGGCGAGCACGGTGCCGGTGACCGAGAGGGCCCCGTTGACGCCCCAGGCCCAGGGCACGAGACCCGGCCTGCCTTCCGAGAGGGCAGCGAGCCCCGTAGGGAAGGGAATGCCGAGGCAGAAGGCCGAAGGGGCGATGACGATGGCGGCGATCAGAATTTTCCAGGGAAGGGCGAAGCCCAGGAGATTGTCGACGAGGAGGGGGAGGGCCAGCGCATAGAAGAGACAGGATAAGGCTATTCCCGCCACGGCGAAGGCGACCTTGCGCCGGCGCGGGGCGCGCGAGGAGCCGGCAACGAGGCTCCCGAGGCCGGAGAGGGCCAACATCGTCGTAATTACGATCGAATTGGAGAATATCGGGTCCACCAGAAAATAGGTCAGGCGTTGGATGAGGAATATCTCGACAAGCATGTAGCCCATGCCTAGGGCCGCGAAATAGACTATGACGCGCAGGGTTCCCTTTTTTCTCGCGAAGAGCTCGCGCCAGCGGCCGAACACCGGAATGAGGGCGACGAGCAGCCCGGCGCCGATCGAGAGGGCCAGGGTCGCGACGAGAAGGAGATAGCCCCATTCCTCCGAGAGATCCTTGATGTTCGAGGCCACCAGCCCGAGCTCTGCGGGTTTGACATAGCCCGTGTAGTACGGACGATTGTCCGTGGCCGGATCGACGGCGAAGACATAGCCGTCGAGGAATTCCCTGGCCTTCGCGCCGCCCTCGGACAGGGCCGCGATCGTCCAATAATAGAGATCCTCCTGGAGGAAATCGTCGCCGGCGGGCGTGGCTTGGCCGGCGGGCGTGGCTTGGCCGGCGGCCTCCGTCTGGGTCATTCCGCCGCCCGGCGCGGGCTCGAGCTGGGAGCGGTAGGCGGAGAGCAGCCCCACCATGTCCGTGGCGGGAGGGGGCATGCCGGGATACCAACAGGGGATGAAGGACATGCGCGCGTCGAAATCGCGCAGGGTCGCTATCTCGTCGGCGCTGAAGGCGCCGTTCTTGACGAGTATGGTGGCGGTCGAGAGGAGCTGGTCGAAGACGAAGAGCCTGGAACCGGGATCGGCGATCCCGCGGAGACGCATGGCCTCGATCACGGTCGCGAGGAGCTTGGGCACGTTGCGCGGCGGCGTCAACCTGTTCCATACCGTTATGGAAAGGATGCCTCCGGGTGAAAGCCTGCCCAAGTATGAAGCTATCCCCTCGGCGGTGTAGAGATAGTTCTCGACGACCGGATAGCCGCCCGTCGTCGAGAGACCCACGGAATCCACGAGACTTATCTCGGCGAGGTCGAACCTTCGTTTCGAGCTCGCCGAGAAAGCGCGCGGCTCGGTCTTCTCGAGATCGATCCTCGGCTCGGCGAGGAGGCCGCCTGTGTAGCGGCGGAAGAAGGGGACGTCCCTCATCATGTGGACGAGGGCGGGATCGGGTTCGACGATCGTGATGTCGCGCGCCCCGTGGTAGAGGGCGGCATAGGCGCCGATGCCCCCGCCCATCTTGAGGAGGAGGACTTTCGGATCCTTGAGGAGGAGGTAGGGCGCGGCCATCGGAAGATAGTCGAAATAGGCCTCCTCGTCCTTGGCCAGGCGCCGCATGATACCGATGGGCCCGTCGCCGTCGATGTAGAGGCCGAGGAAGGCGTCGGTGGGCATTCGCCCCACCCCCGAACTGGCGTTGTCCGACAGCCCCGGGGCGAGGTGGAAAAAGGAGGACTGCCAGGCGTCGTATTCGCCTGTGGGGCCGTAGGCGTGATAGACGCGGCGGGCGTCGGGGAAGTCCCTCGCGTAGCTCATGGGTTTCCATTCCGAGACGCGAAGTCCGCCGAAGAGGGTCAGCCCGATCAGGGCCAGGAAGAAGCCGACGAGGGCCACGGCCATCCGCGGCAGGGGTAAGGCGATGTTCCCCTCCTCGCGCCGGACCGCCGCGAGGAAGGCCCCGAGGGAGGCGAGGGCCACGAGGGGAGCGACAAGGCGGTCGACGGGGAGGAGGTAGAGGAGTCCGAGGACGACGAAGCCGCCCAGCCCCGAGCCGAGCATATTCCAGAAGTAGAGGGCGTGTATCTTCGATCTGAAGGCGACGAAGGAGGTGCCGATGAAGATCGAGCCCGCGACGAAGGGCAGGGCGTAGATCGCGTAGTAGGCGGCGATCCAGAGGAGCTGGGTCCTGTCCGTCGTGATCATGACGGGGTTGAAGGGAACGAGTTGCGCGACACAATAGGCCCCGGCCATGGCGGGCCCGAGTATGGCCGCCGACCAGGCCAGCCAGGGATCCGGGTCGGCCTCGATGCGTTTCTCGAGGAGGGTGAGGACCGTGCCCGCGATGCCGTAGCCAAGGAGGGCGATGCTGATCACCATGCTCCCGAAGTTCGACCAGGAGGCGAGGGCGAAGACCCGCATGACGGCGAGCTCGTAGGCGACCAGGGCCATGCTGACCAGGAAGAGGCCGGCAAGCTTGAAGGAGGCGATGCGCATTCTCATTGCGCGGCTCCGCCGGCGTCGTCGAGGGCGTGGACCCTGCCGCCGCTCGAGGTGAAGGGCACGAAGATGACCTTGCGCCCGTGGTAGATGTCGCTGCGCTCGAAGCTGTAGCCGCCGCCGGGCAGCTGGCGCTTGACGACCTTGAGCACGGTCTGCCCCGAGGGCGGGCCGACCGGAATGACCATGACACCTCCCGGCGCTAGCTGGGCGAGGAGGGGCGGCGGGATGTGGTCGATGCCGGCCGTCACGATGATCTTGTCGAAGGGGGCGTGCTCGGGCCAGCCGTAATAGCCGTCGGCGTTCTTCCTCGTCACCTTCGCGTATTCGGGATAGTCCTTCTGGAGCCTGCGATAGATCGCGTCGGTCTCCGCGTAGAGGCCGGGGACAATCTCGATGGTATAGACCTGGTCGGAGAGCTCGGAGAGAAGGGCGGACTGGTAGCCCGAACCCGTGCCGATCTCGAGGATGCGATCCCCGGGCAGGGGGGCGATCGAATCGGTCATATGCGAGACCATATGCGGGCCGGAGATCGTCTGTCCGTGCCCGATGGGAATGGCCGTGTCGTCATAGGCTTTTTTCGCGTTGTAGGCCCGGGCGAAAAATTCGCGGGGGGTGTAGAGGAAGGCTTCGAGGACGGCCCTGTTCCTCACCTCGCCCCGCTTGAGAATGACGCGGGATCGGTCCCATTTCTTACCGAGCTGGGCCTCGGTCTCCTTCGTATGGGCGAACATCCAGGCGATGAAGGCTGCTCTCGAGCTAAGTGGGGGATTGTGACGAGCGGCCGGCAGTTCCGTGAAACCCGGGTTTCCCACGAGGCGGGGATCCACCGGGAGGAAGTTGGCGGAATGGAGGATCTTGGGAGAAATCGCCGCCGTCCGAAGGCCTTGCGCGCGATCCCCAGCGCCGGCACCCGCGCCGGGGATCGCAGGATCCGCGGAGGCAAGGTCGACGACCTGCGTCGCGACGGGATCGCGCGGAGCTAGATCGAAATATAGGATGAGACCAAAGACGAGGCTTCCGAGACCGACAAGGGCCGCTGCCAGGAAGCGCAGAAGGCCCAGTGCGGAAGTCCGGATATTTCGCGCGGAACAGGCGCTCATGACGGCCCCTTCTTACTAGCCACGATCCCTCATTGTCGGCCTGAGGTCGAATCGTATGAAGTCCCTTCGGCGAGGCGCCGGGCCTCCGTCGCCTGGGCCTGGGCCTGGGCCTCAAGACCATGGATTGCGAAGTCCGGCCTGTCGACGGCTGCCGCGAAGAGGGGACTCGTCGAAAGGAAGATCCTGAATTCGTCATGATCGCTGACGACGCCGAAATGGTCGGAAGCGCTCGTCAGAAAAACGACGGGCGACTCGAGGGTCGCCCATTCTTCCCCAGCATCCTCCGCCGCGGCATAATCGATGCCCCGTTCTCTTAGCAGGCCTGCGAGGCTCGCGGCCTTGTCGACCGTGTCGGAATCGCGGGAAGAGACGCAAATGAAGCGACCATGTCGACGGGCGATCCAGTCGGCGAAGGCCCCCTCCCTGGCATAGAGGGCGTCGAAGAGCCACACCTCGCGGATATGCGTTTCGAGACCCCCTCTCCGTATGATCGACGCGATGACCCGGTAGGCACCCGAGTGCCCGGCAAGGACGATCGAAGCCGCGCGGGCCCCCGCTACGATATCGTTCTCGTCGAGGGTCTCCATCAGGTCTGAGACGAAATGGCCGAAGCCGCCCTGAGCCTCGAATTTCCCCCCGAAGGAATCGGGCGCGTGGACGGCCGTCTCGGGCACGACAAGGAGGGCCTTGATGCCACTGCCGGCGAACTGGTCGAAGAGTTTGAATTCCGCGATCGCCTCCTCGCGCGAACTCATCCAGCCATGGAAGAAGAACACGAGGTCGACACGGTTGGCCGGCTCCCAGCCGGGCGGCACATAGACGGTCACCGACGAATCGGAGTAATGGGCCTCCCTGTCGTAGAAGGCCTCGTCGAGGTCGTAGCCCTCCTCGCGCGCGGGATCGGGGAAGGCAGCCGAAGGAAGCGAAAAGGTGAAGGATCGGCCCGCTTCCGGGGAGGGGCTTCGCGGCCGTGGTGGCCGATCGGCGAGAACCATCGTTTCTGCATGCGGATGAAAGGCCACGAGGGCCGCCAGGGCTGCCAGGGTCGTTAGGGATGCAAGGGAAAAAACCTTTCCCCTGGGAGGTGGGTCGGGGCAAGCTCCGCGCAAGGCAGGACGGTTCATCCAGCCTTGTATAGGTTGGCCTATCGATATATCTTTATTCTGTAGGAAGGCGCGTAGCCCCTCTCGAATCGGTGGCACCAGGCCAGTCTAGGTTCCTCCCGGAGCGATCGCAAGACGGTCGGACTTGACACTCCTCATCGTTAATAGTAATTTCACTATATATAGTTTATATGGATATTCTAATGACGGGAAATGAAACATGGATCACCCGCCATCGTCGCGACGAATGCCGCCACCCCCGGGGTGGGGCACATACCTGTTGAATGGAGGACTGCCATGTCTGCCGAAATCACCGCAGCCGAATACGAAAGCAAGGTCCTGAAGCACAAGGGCCTCGTGATCGTCGATTTCTACTCGCAAGAGTGCTCGCCCTGCGAAGCCCTCGCTCCCAAGTTCGATTTCTTCGCCGACCTCTACCACGAGGAAGTGGCCTTCTACAAGGTCTACCGCCAGGGAGACCGCGCCCATTCCCAGGCGCTCGGCGTCAAATCGAGCCCGACCCTCCTCTTCTACAAAGATGGCAAGGAAGTGGCTCCCCGTCTCTCCGGCGCCATCAAGAAGAGCGAAATCAAGAAGACGATAGTCGACGCCTTCGGGCTTCCCGACCGGACCCTCGGCATCCATCGCAAGACCGAGGAAGTGGATCTCGCCATCATCGGCGCCGGTCCCGCGGGCCTCACGGCCGGCATCTATGCCGGCAGGGCCAAGATCAACACCCTCCTCATCGACCAGGGCAATCCCGGCGGTCAGGTCAACCTCACCCACATGGTCGCCAACTACCCCGGCACCGACGGGGAGATCGGCGGCTACGCCCTGATGGAAAAGGTGACGAAACAGGCCGAGGAGAGCGGGGCCCGCATCATCCGTTCCGCCGAGATCGTGCGTCTCGACCTCGAGAAGAAGGAAATCGATATCGACGACGATCGCCGCGTGAAGGCCAAGGCCATCATCATCGCGACGGGCGCCAAGCCCCGCGAACTCGGCATCCCCGGCGAGACGGCCCTCTTCGGCCGCGGCATCTCCTACTGCGCCACCTGCGACGGCCGCTTCTACGAGGGCAAGGACATCTTTGTCATCGGCGGCGGCAACAGCGCCGTCGAGGAGACCCTCTTCCTCGCCGAGTTCGTCAACTCCGTCACCATGGTCCACCAGTTCGACGAGTTCCAGGCCAACAAGACCGCGGCAGAGCTGGCCCTCAAGAACCCCAAGATCAAGGTGCTCTGGAGCCACGAGCCCCGGGCCTTCCACGGTTCCGACGCCACCGGCTTCGAGGGTCTCGAGGTCGAGAACCTCAAGACCGGGGAGCGCCGGGTCCTGAAAGAGGGAGCGGGGGTCTTCGTCTTCGTCGGCTACGTGCCCCAGACCCAGCTCTTCGGCGGCCAGCTTCCCCTCGACAGGTGGGGCGGTGCCGAGGCCGACCCTATGACCCTCGAGACCAAGATCCCCGGCGTCTTCATCGCCGGCGACCTCCGCTCCAAACCCTTCAAGCAGATCACCACCGCGGTCTCCGACGGCACCGTGGCCGCCCTTTCGGCCCAGAAGTACCTCAGATCGCTCTGAAACCATAGCGGCGCCCACGAAGGGCCTAGCTAGTCCTATCCTCTACGATAGGCCCCGCGGGACTCCAGCAAGGAGTTGCGCGGGGCCCTTTTTTTGCGGGCCGAACCCGGCGAAGTCGAGGGCATGGACCTGGGCGAGGCGAGGCCCGTCGCCCCCTCCCGGCTGTCCTTCGCGCCATTCGAGATCAAGACCCTGCTCGTGCGGATCGCTGGCCGCCCCTCTACCAGCGGCCCCGGTGGATCTTCGGCTCCTTGAATTTGTTCAGGGCCCTTCCCTCGCTCCGGGCACGGCCTATCGGAATGAAGGCGAGGGGTATCACCGCTTCGGGGATACCCAGGAGCCGGCGGGCGACCTCCTCCCGGTCCGGCTGGGGATAGAGGGCCGTCCATACGGCCCCGAGGCCCAGGGCGTCGGCGGCGAGAAGGAGATTCTCGGCGGCGCAGCTCGCGTCGATGACGGCGTACTCGGCCTTTCCCTGATGGGCCTGCGAGGGGTCGGCGCAAACCACGATACCCATCGGCGCCTCATGGGCCATCTTGGCAAAGGGAAGTTCGTCGGCGAGGCTGTCGAGTATTCCGCGGTCGGCGACGACGATGAACTCCCAGGGCTGCTCATTCTTGGCCGAGGGGGCGGCCATGGCCGCCCTGAACAACCGGTCAAGCTCGGCTTCTGTCACGGGAGCGGCGGTAAAGGACCGGACACTCCGGCGATGAAAGACCACGTCAAAAAAGGAACTCATCTTCACGTCCTCGGTCAAGGATTTCGGCGGGGCGCCCGCCACGAACAGGGACCAAATAGCAAAAGACCGCCCTCGCGGACGGTCTTTCGTCAAAACTATCTGCCTTCGCTCCCCCGCGCGGATTCGAACCACGGACCCAGTGGTTAACAGCCACTTGCTCTGCCAGCTGAGCTACAGGGGAATACAATCAGCGGGAAATATGTACCCTCCCCAGGCCCCGGATGTCAAGGACGAGGCTGGGCAATTTTCCGCTAGCGCGTTTTTTTTGCCCTGCTTTTCTTGGTCGGGGCCGTCTTGGCCGGCGCCTTCTTGGCCGGCGCCTTCTTGGCCGGCGCTTTTTTCACGGAGACGCCGACCTTCTTCTTCGCGGCGGGCTCGGAATGAGCAAGTTTTTCGGCCCTGGCCAGAAGGCCCCCCTTGGCGGCCGGGCGAGTCGCCCCAGGCAGCTTGGGCTTGGGCTTGGCCCTGGTCTTACCCTGCCCCTCGTCGCCTTCCTCGGCGAAGAGCTCGGGATCGGCCGCGGGCCGTGCCCGGGCGCGGGGCTCCTCATCCTTCGCGATGCCCTCGACCTCGGTGACCTGCCTCGAGGCGAGTCTGACACCATTGGCCTTGATTCCCTTCACGTCGAAGTTCTCGATCTTGAACTTCTCCTCGTGAATTTTGACCTTGGGTTTCTTCACGTATTTGAGCGTGAGATGGGCCGAGGAAGAGGCCGTGAACCAAAGCGTCTGAGCCCCCTCGGGGAGGAGCTGATAATCCTTGTTCATGATCCAGCCCTCGATTCGGAAACGCTTGATGCAGGGATAGCCGTTCTCCGCCTCGCGGTAGACGATGGTGAAAACGATATCGCTCAAGGTCTCTTTGTCCGCGATGCCGGAGTAGAGCATGTCCTTGTCGACGAAGAGGCGGTCGGGCGCGGGCACGACGGACCACATACCCGAGCGCCTGATGACGAGAACCTTCTCGAAAGATGAAATCGAAAAGAGACTCTCGCCCGTCGAGACGCTCGAGCCGAGATAGCCGCTCTGCCGGTCGTAGCGGATGACGATGTCGCGTTTGGCGACCTCACGGACATCGACCTTGCCGAAGCGGGCGATCTCGGTCTTGCGTTTCCAGTCATGGCCCAATTTTTTCGCGATGCCTTCGAGCCAGGCGACCGCGTAATCGACGATGGAGGCCAGGTGGGCCCTGACCTCCTTGAGCCGCGCGGACAGCCGCTGCAGCTCGGCCCTGGCCTTCTCGATGTCGTAGAGGGAGATGCGGCGGATCGGGATCTTGAGGAGGCGCTCGACGTCCTCGAGGGTGACCTCCCTCTTGATCTCTTTCTGGAAGGGAGCGAGGCCGTCGATTACGGCCTTCTGCACGGCTTCCTGGGTCTTCTTCGTCTCGATCGCCTTGTAGACCCTCTCCTCGATGAATATGCGCTCGAGGGTGCGGGCGTGGATCTCGTCCTTGAGCTCTCCCTCCTCGATCTTGAGTTCGCGGGTGAGGATGTCGACGAGACGGGCGGCGTGGTGGCGGAGGATGTCGCTGGCCCGCATGAGGACCGGCTGGCCCTCCTTGATGACGAGGAGGTTGCAGGAAATGGAGACCTCGCATTCGGTGAAGGCGTAGAGCGAATCGACGACCTCCTCGGCGTAGACGCCCCTCTGCAGCCTGATCTCGATTTCGGCCGTCTCCGTGGTGAAGTCGTTGATCGCGGCCACCTTGATCCGGCCCGCGCGCGCCGCCGACTCGATGCTCTCGATGAGGCTCTCGGTGGTCGTGCCGAAGGGGATCTCGCGGATGACGATGCGCTTGGGATCGGAAAGATCGAGCTTGGCGCGCACGCGCACCTTGCCCATGCCGTCGGCGTACTCGGAAGCGTCGATGATGCCTCCCGTCGGAAAGTCGGGGAGGAGATTGAACTTCTTGCCGCGGAGACAGGCTATCTCGGCCTGGATGACCTCGAGGGGGTTGTGGGGGAGGATCTTCGTGCTCATGCCGACGGCGATGCCCTCGGCGCCGATGATGAGGATGACGGGCAGCTTGGCGGGAAAGAGCTCTGGCTCCCTGTTGCGGCCGTCGTAGGAGTCGACCCAGTCGGTGATCTTGGGATTGTGGAAGACATCCTTGGCCAGGGGCGAGGCCCGGCACTCGATATAGCGCGCCGCCGAGGCCTCGTCGCCGGTGAAGAGATTGCCGAAATTCCCCTGGCGGTCGATGAAGAGTTCCTTGTTGGCCAATACGACCAATGCGGAATAGATCGAGGCGTCGCCGTGGGGGTGATACTTCATCGCCGAGCCGACGATGTTGGCCACCTTGTGGAACTTGCCGTCGTCCGCCTCGAAGAGGGTGTGCATGATGCGGCGCTGAACTGGTTTGAGACCGTCCTCGACATCGGGTATCGCCCTGTCCTTGATGACGTAGGAGGCGTAATAGAGGAAATTCTCGTCGAAGAGTTTCTTTACGTATGCCATCGGAAATCCTTACAGGTCGTTCACGAGATTTTGCATGATGTACTCGCGCCGCTCGGGGGTGTTCTTGCCCATGTAGAAGGCGAGGACCTCGGGGACGCCTTTCAGGGTCTGGACGTCGACGCGGACGAGACGAATGTCCGAGCCGATGAACTGCCCGAATTCCTTGGGGCTGATCTCGCCGAGGCCCTTGAAGCGGGTGGTCTCCGCGCTAGCTCCTAGGTCGGCGAGGGCAAGGTCGCGCTCGCGGGCGGAATAACAGTATCGCGTAACCTGCTTTGTCCGCACGCGGAAAAGGGGGGTCTCGAATATGTGGACGCGGCCCTGGGTGACAAGCTCCTCGAAGTAGGTGAGGAAGAAGGTGAGGAGGAGGTTCCGGATGTGGAAGCCGTCGTAGTCGGCGTCGGTGGCGACGACTATCTTCCCGTAGCGCAGGCCCTCGATGCCGTTCTCGATGCCGAGGGCCATCATCATGTTGTAGAGTTCCTCGTTCTTGTAGATGGCGGTGCGCTTGCGGGCGTACATGTTCTCGGGCTTGCCCCGAAGCGAGAAGATGGCCTGGGTCATCACGTCGCGGGCGCTCACGATGGAACCTGCCGCGGAGAGTCCCTCGGTGAGGAAGATCATCGACTCGTCGCCCTCCGGACCGTCGCCGAGGTGGCGCTTGCAGTCCTTGAGGTTGGGGATCTTGAGTTCGATCTTGCGGGCCGCTTCCTTGGCTTCCTTCTTGACGATGTTGAGCTCGGTGCGAAGCCGCTCGTTGGCGACGATCTTATCCTGGAGGGCCTTAGCCGCGACGGGATTGCGTCGAAGGAAGTCATCGAGGCCGCGCTTGACCTCCTGCATGATCCAGGGCTTGATGTCCGAATTGCCGAGCTTGTTTTTGGTCTGGCTCTCGAAGACGGGGTCCTTGAGCTTTATTGCTACCGCCGCCGCGATGCCCTCGCGGGCGTCCTCGCCCCGCCAATTGCCCTTGAAGAACTCGTTGATCGCCTTGAGAAAGCCCTCCCGGAAGGCCGAGAGGTGGGTGCCGCCGTCGGAGGTGTGCTGGCCGTTGACGAAGGAGAAGTACTCCTCGCCGTACTCCCCCGTGTGGGTGAAGGCGAATTCGATGCGGTCGCCCTTCCAGTATCCGATATCGTACAACTTGCCCTCGCCGACCTCCTCCACGAGGAGGTCCTGGAGGCCGTTCTTGGAGGCGAAATCCTTCCCGTTCAGGGCGAGGGTGAGGCCGGTGTTGAGATAGGCGTAATTCTGGACCCGCCGCTCGACGAACTCCATGTTGAAGGCGTAGTCGGGGAAGATCTCGGGATCGGGGACGAACTCGACGAGGGTGCCGGCCCTTTCCTTGGTGGCCCCGTGCTTCTTCGACGTGAGGACACCGCGCTCGAAGACGGCCTCGTAGTACTCGCCGCCGCGATGGGATACGACGCGGAACCATTCGGAGAGGGCGTTGACGGCCTTGGTGCCCACGCCGTTGAGCCCCACGGAGAACTGGAATACCTCGTCGTTGTACTTGGCCCCGGTGTTTATGACCGAGACGCATTCGATGACCTTGCCGAGGGGGATGCCGCGCCCGTAGTCGCGGATGCTCACCTTGCTGCGATTGGCCGCCTTGACCGTCTTGGCCGCCTTCGAAGCCCGGGCGCCGGCCTTGCCCGCGGCCGGGCTCGCGGGGGCCGATGCATCTACCAGCGGCGTCACCGCCAGCTCGATCCTCGTGCCCGCGCCCATGATGAATTCGTCGATCGAATTGTCGACTACTTCCTTGAGGAGGACGTAGATGCCGTCGTCGGCGTTCGAGCCGTCCCCAAGGCGGCCGATGTACATGCCGGTGCGGAGGCGGATGTGCTCGAGGCTGGAGAGGGTCTTTATCTTCGATTCGTCGTACTTCGGGGTGGTAGCCATGATCGACTGGATGCTAGCACAGGGGCAGCGGGCATGCAAAGTCATTGCCTGTGAAAGGCTTGGGCGGGGCTTTGACAAAAAAGGGCGGGCGAGCATAAACTTGGCTTCACATGAATGATTGATCATATGTTCATGCGTAGGAGTGACTATGCAAACATCTTCGTCGGCTAATAAGCCAATTGACGACCGTGACGACCGTGACGACCGTGACGACCGTGACGACCGTGACGACCGTGACGCTCGTGACGCAGGTGAGACAAACGAGCCTGGAACCGGCCGCGAACTCGCGGAGGCGCTTCGACTCGAACTCGAATCGAGGGCGAAGGAGGCGCAAAAGCCTTTCTCGGAGGGGATCGGCGTCGGCGATGCTTGTTCACTTCCTTTGTTGCACATCAATTGCATCGAGACGGCGAGGGGGAAGCTTCTCGACCCGGCCTCGACCTCCAGCCTCTCTTCCCTCTTCAAAGTCTTCGCCGATCCCACGCGAATCAGGCTGCTTTCGGCCCTTTCGGCCTCCGAACTCTGCGTCTGCGACCTCGGCGCCCTCCTCGGCATGAGCCAATCGGCGGTGAGTCACCAGCTGGCCCTCCTGCGCGCGGCGAGGGTCGTTCGGAGCAGGCGCGAAGGAAAGGTGGTCTGGTACGCCCTGGACGACGACCATGTGGCCACCCTCCTCGCGATGGGCCTCGAGCATCTCGGCGAGGCGGGGAGGCAGTCATGACCCGCTACAAGATGGAGGGGCTCGACTGCCCGGTCTGCGCCCAGGGCCTCGAAGACGGTCTCCGGAAATTCGAGGGGGTCAAGGGCGTGACGGTGGACTTTGCCACCCTCACCCTCCATGTCGACGCACTCGACGTGGCCGCCGTCGAGGCCGAGGCGAGGCGCCTCGAACCAGGCCTTGGCCTTCTCCGAATAGGCAGCGAATCGATGTCCGCGATCGCGGCGGAATCGGGCGCCGAGGCAGGGGACAAGGGCGCCGCGATGGGATGGATTCGAGACCTCGTCCCTGTCGTCTCGGCGACCCTCATTGCGGTCGTCGCCTTCTTGCTGGAAGGACGGGCGCCCGCGACGCTCCCGCGATGGATCCTTCACCTACCCTACGTCGCGGCCTGGCTCATCGCGGGCAAGGAGGTCCTGGGCGGCGCGATCAGGAATATCGCCCGGGGGAGGGTCTTCGATGAACTCTTCCTGATGTCGATCGCGACGATAGGCGCGATGCTCATCGGCCAATACGAGGAGGCCGTCGGCGTCATGGTCCTCTATCGCCTCGGCGAGTTCCTCCAGGAATCGGCCATCGCCCGCAGTCGCTCCTCGA
>DATKTD010000158.1:0-6116 GCA_035531315.1 Rectinemataceae bacterium | reverse complement strand
GTCGAGGCCCTGGGCGAGAAGGGTGTCCTCTCCCTGGGCCTGCCCTTCAACGCCTATCCGGACGTGCCGATGAATCTCGAAGTGACGACCGGCCTCGGCATGAGAAGCGTCGCCACAGGCCCCATCGACCAGTACGCCGAGCTCTTCGCCGCCTTCTCCCGAGCCCTCCGCTCCGGCTCTCCGGCCCCGACGCCCATAGCGGACGGCATAGCCAACATGGCCGTGCTCGACTCCCTTTTCCGCTCGGCGGAGAGCGGGGGCTGGGCGGCGGTCGAAGGCTGAGTCGGGCGGGTCGAAGAGGGCGCCTACTCCAGCACGGCGCCCCTTACGCCCGAAGACACCACCCTCCGATAGCGGTTAAGGAAGGGGCTGTCGATGTCCTGGACATGGGGCTTCCAGACGACCCTTCTCTTTTCGAGTTCGTTCCTGTCCACGAGGAGATCGAGCCTCTTGCCCGGGATGTCCACCGAGATCATGTCCCCTTCGCGCACGAGGGCTATGGGGCCGCCCGCCGCCGCCTCGGGCGACACATGGCCTATCGCAGCCCCCCTCGTCGCCCCGGAGAAGCGTCCGTCGGTGAGGAGGGCGACCGTCTTGTCCATGCCCATGCCGGCGAGGGCCGAGGTGGGCGAAAGCATTTCGCGCATGCCAGGGCCGCCCTTCGGGCCCTCGTAGCGGATGACGACGACGTCGCCGTCGACGATCTTCATGGCCTGTATGGCCGCGTAGGCATCCTCCTCGCAGTCGAAGACCCTGGCAGGCCCCGTATGGACGAGCATCTCCGCCGCCACGGCGGATTGCTTGACCACGGCCCCGTCGGGGGCGAGGGAGCCCCGCATGATCGCGAGGCCGCCCGTCGCGTGGTAGGGCCTGTCGATGGGTCTGATGACCTCGTCGTCCCGTACCCTGGCCCCTTTGATATTGTCGGCCACGGTTGTCCCGGTGACGGTCGGGAGGCTCGTGTGAATGAGGCCGACGGCCGCTAGCCGGGCCATCACCGCCTGGACACCGCCCGCGCGATAGAGATCTTGGATGTGATGACTCCCTCCCGGACTCATGCTGCAGAGATGGGGTACCTTTTCCCCGATCTTATTGAAGATGTCGATCGGTAGCTCGAAGCCCGCCGCATGGGCGATGGCCGGCAGATGGAGGGCCGTATTGGTCGAACCACCGAGGGCGAGATCGACGGCCACGGCGTTTTCAAAAGCCTCCGGGCTCAGGATGTCCCGGGGCCTTATGTCCTTTTCGACGAGCTCCATGATCTTCCGACCGGCGTCCTTGGCCAGGCGGTCCCTTTCCGCGTAGACGGCGGGAATCGTGCCGTTGCCTGGAAGACCTATGCCGAGGGCCTCCATCATGCAGTTCATCGTGTTGGCCGTGAACATGCCGGAGCAGGAACCGCAGCCGGGGCAGGCCGCGTTCTCGATTTCGAGGAGCTCCTCGTCGCTGGCCTTGCCGGCGATGTGTCTACCGACCATCTCGAAGACCGTCGACAGATCGATGTCCTTCCCTCCGTGGTTCCCGGCGAGCATCGGACCGCCGCTGATGACGAGGGAGGGGATGTTGAGCCCGGCCGCCGCCATCGCCATGCCCGGGACAATCTTGTCGCAATTGGTGACAAGGACGAGGGCGTCGAAGGCATGGCCCCGCGCCATAACCTCGATCGAGTCCATGATGAGCTCGCGGCTCGCGAGGGAGTACTTCATCCCGATGTGGTTCATCGCGATGCCGTCGCAGACGCCGATGGTGGGGAACTCTATCGGGAGGCCGCCGGCCGCGTAGATGCCGGCGCGCACCGCCTCGGTGATCCGCTTAAGGTGAACGTGGCCGGGAATGATCTGGTTGTAGGCGTTGGCAACGCCCACCCAGGGCCGCTCTATCTCCCAATCCGTGTAGCCCGCGGCCTTCATCAAGGCCCGATGCGGCGCCCTATCGACCCCTTTCTTGGCACTGTCGCTTCGCATCTCGACTCCTTTTGTGGTACTACCATGGAAGTACCACGTTGTCATAATATTAACAGGCTGCTATACTGCTGTCAAGAAATCGACCAGGGCTCGCGGCTCGGGGCCGGGTAGCCGTCGGCCTTCCCGGCTTTATGCCGGGGTCGAGGGGCAGGTGGGAGCGATATGGAAAAGAAGCGAGCCGAGTTGGTACTGCGAATAAAGGCGATGCTCGACGATCAGAGCCTCTTCCCCGACGGCAAACTGCCGCCCGAGCGCGATTTCGCGGCATCGCTGTCGGTGAGCCGAAACCTCCTCCGGGAGGCCATCATCACCCTCGAGGCCCTGGGTTTTCTCGACATCCGCGAGCGTCAGGGGGCCTATATCCTTCGGCCGAGCGTGGAGGATTTTTCCGCGAGCCTCAGGTTCGCCTCGCTATGGCCCGAGGATATGCTCGTCCATCTCATGGAGCTCCGACTCGTCCTCGAGACGCCCATCGCCGGCCTGGCCGCCTCACGGAGGACCGAGACGGAACTCGCGAAGATGAGGGAATGCGTAAGAATGCTCGAGGGGCTGCGAGACAGGGCCGACGGAGGGGCCTCATCGGGGGCCCAGTGGGATTCCATGCTCCACAAGCTGATAGTGGAGGCGGCTCACAATCCCCTCCTGTCGAGGCTCTACGAAGGATTGGAGACGACGATGGAGCGCTACATCGTGGTGAGCAGGGCACGTCTCCTCGGGCTCGAGGGCTGGCCCGCGAAGATCCTTGGCCAACACCGCGAACTTGTCGAGGCCATAGCCGGAGGCGACGCCGTCGCGGCGAGCGCGGCACAGCGGCGCCACCTCGAAGGGGCCCTGGCCCGGCTGCGGGGAACCGCGGCCGACTAGCGTGAGGGGGGCAGGGCGAGCTCGATCCGCGTCCCGCCCCCCTCCCTCTTTCCGACCGCGATCGTCGCGCCGAGGCGCGAGGCGAGCATGCCGCAGATGAGGAGGCCGAGCCCGCTGCCCCTTTCGCCGCCCGTACCGGGCTTCGATCTCACCGCGGTTCCCGAGAGGCCCGCGGCCTGTTCCGGGTCGATGCCGGGGCCCGAGTCCTCCACCGCGAATTCGATGCCCTCGCCCTTTCTGGCGGCGGCAAGTCGTATCGATCCGCCGGGTGGAGTGAATTTGCAGGAGTTGTTCGCGAGATTGCGAAGGATGGCCGAGAGGGCGAAGCCTTCGGCCTGGAGGCTGGGCAGGCCCTCCTCTACGGACACTGCCACGGCGATGTCTTTTTTGCCGGCCTCGGGGCCCAGGCCCTCCGCGATTTCCGACAGAAGAACCCGGGGGTCCAGCTCTTCATCGATCGAGGCAAGCCCGGCGATCTCGGCCTTCGACCAGGCGAGGATTTGGAGGAGGAGGCCCATGCTTCGGCTAGCCGACTCCCTCATCGCGGCGATGAATTCGCGACGCGTGGCCTCGTCGAAGTCCGTCCACTCGCGATCGAGGACGGCGCTGGCGTCGCGGACGGCCGAAAAGGAATTCTTGAGATCGTGACTGAGGACGTAGAGGATGTGGTCCCTCTGGGTAAGCTCCCGCGCGAGCGCCACATTCTTTTCCGCGAGTTCGAGACCCTTGCGCCGAAGGCCGACATGGCTGCCGACCCGCGAGACGAGGATCCTGTCCACGACGGGCTTGGTGATGTAATCCACGGCTCCCGCGTCGAAGCCCCTGATGACGTCCTCATCGGCCGTGCCCGCGGCGGTCAGGAAGATGACCGGCAGCTCCCTCGTCTTTGCGTCGGACTTGAGCCGGGCGCAGGTTTCGAAGCCGTCCATGCCAGGCATCGAGACGTCGAGGAGGACGAGATCGAGGTCCCCGGAGGCCGCCAGTTCGAGGGCCCGATTCCCCGATTCGGCGGGGCGGGGATCGAAGCCGGCCTTCCTGAGGATCGAGCAGGCGACGGCGAGGTTTTGCGGCGAGTCGTCGACGACGAGGACGGCTCCGCGCGAGGCTTCAAGATCCATTATCGCTCCTTCCCTGTTTATCCGGTACCATCTGGGCTATTTCCTCGAAGCTCCTCCTTCTCGCCTCGAAGGCCGCGACTATTCGCGGATCGAAGTGCGTGGCGGCGTTCGAGAGTATGATGTCCGCGGCCTCGTCCGCGGGAAGGGCATCCTTGTAGACTCGGCGCGAACGGAGGGCGTCATAGACGTCGGCCAGGGCGACGATACGCGCCTCGAGGGGAATGTCCTCCGTCTCGAGGCCGAAGGGGTAGCCGCTGCCGTCCCATTTTTCGTGGTGGAAGCGGACGATGTTGCGCGCGCTCTCGGGGACTCCCGGATGATCGAGCATCGCGTAACCCGCCTCGCAATGACCCTTCATCACTTCGAATTCCTCGGGATCGAGGCGGGCCGGCTTGTGGAGGACCCTGTCGGGGACGGCGACCTTGCCGATGTCGTGGATCACAGCGAAACGCCGGATCTCCGCAACCATGGGCTGGGGAAGGCCGAGGGCGCCGGCGATCTCGGCCGAGTAGGCGCCGACGCGCTTTATGTGCTCGGCCGAATCGTCGTCCCTCCAGGCATTGGCGCTTTCGAGGGCGCTCACGAGGGCGAGGTTGATGAGTTCGAGCTCGCCGCTCCTCTCCCTGACCTCCTCCTCGAGGCGATCGCGGTGGCGCTTGAGCTCGACATGGGTGGCTACCCGTCTCAGGACCTCGATGGGCTGGTAGGGCTTGGTGACGAAGTCGACCCCGCCCGCGTCGAAGGCGAGGATCTTACTCTCGATGTCCGCGAGGGCCGTCACGAAGATCACGGGGATCGAGGAGGTCGCCGCCTGGCGCCTGAGGCGGCCCATGGTCTCGAGGCCGTCCATCCCCGGCATCATGATGTCGAGGAGGATGAGGTCGGGAGGGTCGTAGGAGGCCGTGGCTATGCCTTCCTCGCCACCGGTGGCCACGCGGACCTCGTAGTCCGAGTCGGCGAGGAGGGACCCAAGGACCCTGAGGTTGGCCGGCTCGTCGTCGATGATCAGCACCGAGCCGCGCACGAGGGGCGACTTCATCCTTGTCCCCCCTCGGCCGCGACGGCCTCTCCCAGTCTCTTGGCGATTCCGAGAAAGCGCCTCATGCCCTCCACATCCACGGCCGCCGAAAGCTCGCGCAGTTTCCTTCCCGCCAGCGAGAGGGATTCGAGGCCATGTTCCTTACCGAGCTCCTCGAGGGCGGCGCCGGCCCTTTCGGCGGTGAGTATCGAGAAGGTCCTCTCAGCCTCCTCGAGAAGGCCGGCGACCCTCTTCTCAAAGGCTTCGGCCAGGCTGGGAGACAGTCCTCCCGGTCGTTTCTTTTCCGCCTCGAAGAGGGCGAGGGGCTCTTGGGGCCCGGGCTCCGCGGCCGCGGGGATGGCTTCGCCCTTCCCCCTCGTCGCGAGGTGCCGCGCGAGCTCCCGAAAAAGGGCCGATCGTGTGACGGGCTTGCGGAGCTGGCCGTCCAGCTTGGCGAGGAGGGGCCCTCCGCCGCCTTCGAGCTCCATGGACCCGCTCAGGGCGACGATGGCGACATCGTCCAATTCCTTGTTCGCGCGGATGGCCTTTATCGTGTCGGGTCCGCTTAGCACGGGCATCTGGAGATCCAGTAGGACGAGATCGGGCTTTTTCCTCTCCATCTCCGCCAGGGCCATCCTTCCATTTTCCGCTTCGATGGTCCTGAGCCCAGCCGACTCGAGAAAATCGAGGAGGACCTGGCGATTGAAGATGTCATCCTCCACCACGAGGACGAGGGCGGGCTCGAAGCCAAGGGAGAGGGGCTCGACGACCAGGGCTTCCTCCGGCATGGCCGACATGGCCGGCACGACAGAGGGGAGGAGGAGGGAAAAGGTCGAGCCCTTGCCAAGCTCGCTGCTTACCGACAGCGAGCCGCCCATGGCTTCGGCGAGGCGCTTGGAGATGGCGAGACCCAGACCCGAGCCGCCATAATTGCGCGAACTGCGGCCGTCGGCCTGGCGGAATGCCTCGAAGATGCGATCCAGGTGCTCCGGGGCTATGCCGATGCCCGTATCGGCGACATCGAAGCGGAGGTCGAGGCGGCTCTCGCCGGCCATTCCGCCGAGCACCCTCACCGAGACCCTCACGCCCCCCTCGTGCGTGAATTTCACCGCGTTGCCAATCAAGTTGAAAAGGATTTGCCTCACTCTCGTG
>DATKTD010000157.1:0-21620 GCA_035531315.1 Rectinemataceae bacterium | reverse complement strand
AGTCTGTCGCCGAGGCGAAGGGCCTCCTCTATCGATGAAGAGAGAAGGAGGATGGCTGCCCCCTCCGCCTTTCGCGTCTCTAGGATATCGGCGAGATCCTCCACCCCGGCCCGGTCGAGACCCTGGCTGGGATCGGCGAGGAGAAGAAAGGGACGGCGCGTGGCCAGTTCCCGCGACAGCACGAGGCGCTGCCTGTTGCCCCCCGAGAGGGCTTCGGCCCTCCTCCCGACATCGCCACCAGGGCCGAGGATGGCCTCGGCCGCGGAGTCCGCGGCCCGGCCCTCGAGGACACCCAGATTGGCCGCCACCGTCGCGTCGAGGGCGAGGCCCCTGCCCTCCCTGTCCGAGGGGACATAGCCGGCGAGGTCGCGCCTGAGTTCGCGCCGCGACCAGGATCGCACATCTCGTCCTTCGAGCTCGAAGCCGCCCGAGACGGGAAGGCCGAGCCCCGAGGCGACGGTTTCGAGTTCCTCGAGGCCATTGCCCGCGAGGGCGACGACCGCGAGGCATTCTCCGGCACGAACCTCGAAATCGAGGCGAGCCTTCCCGTGCGAGGCCACGAGGACTATGCCCCTTGCGGCGGCCACGACTCGTCCCGGGGTCGGCGCTTCGCCGGAGTTCGCGAAGGCGGGCGGGCCGCTCCGAACGGCGCGGGAGCGGGACATCAGCGCCGGAAGCTCCCCCGCCGCGAAAGCGCCGGCCGGCCTGTCGGCGACGAGCCTTCCGGAGCGGAGCACGACTATCCTCGTCGCGATGGCGGCAAGCTCGGCGGCCCGATGGGAAATGAAGACGATGGCCTTACCCCTCGCCGAGAGGCCCTTGAGCAGCTCGAAGAGTCTCGCGCCTTCCTCGTCGTCCAGGAGGCTCGTCGGCTCGTCGAGGATGAGGAGGTCGCCCGCCCAGGCGAGGGCCCGGAGTATCTCCGCGTGGCGGCGCTCGGCCGGCGAAAGATCGCCGACGCGCCGCCCCGGGTCCAATTCGATGCCGGCGCTCTCGGCGAGGGCCAGGGCCGATTCGCGCATCTTCCGTCGATCGAGGAGGATGCCGAAACGCCGGGGCTCCCGGCCCAGGCAGAGGGCTTCGGCTACATCGAGGCCCTCGGCGAGGAAGGAATGCTGGGGCACGAGACCGACGCCGGCGCGCTCGGCCTCGCGGACGCTGCCCCCCCGCAGCCTGCGCCCGCCGATCTCGACCTCGCCCGAATCGGGCGCTACGAGGCCGCCGACGATGCGGGCGAGGGTGCTCTTCCCGGCCCCGTTCTCGCCGACGACGGCGACGATCTCGCCCTCGTCGATCGAGAGCGAGATGTCGTCGTTGGCCAGGACGCCGGTGCTGGGAAAGAATTTCGTCAGGCCGCGGACGGCGAGAAGGGACATTCGCGCGCCGTTCTTCCCGGCTTCAGAAGCCGTTGATGGGGAAGGCGAGGCTTCCGTCGCGAAGGGCTGCGATCTGTTTCTGGAGGGGATCGCGGATGCTCGCCGGAAGGGCCTTGTAAGCGTCCCCCGAATCGTCGAAGTCGATATAGCCCTGGGCGGCGCTCACCACCTCGGCCGTGCCAAAGAGGCCGGCGCCCTTGCCCGAGAGGATGGTCGAGAGCCTTTCCTCGACGAGGCGATCCTGTCTCGCGATGGCCGAACCCACGACGATCCCGGGGGCGAGGGAATAGCCGGAATTGTCGAACCAGAGGGCCTTGATGCCGGCCTCCCTGGCGGCGGTGAGGACGCCCTGCCCCGCTCCGCCCGCTATCGGCAGGATCACGTCGGCGCCCTCGGCCACGAGGGACCTGGCCAGCTCGGCCGCCTTGTTGGCATCGTACCAATTACCAAGGACTCGGTCGGCGAAGCGGGCCTCGGGATCGGCGGCCCTGAGACCGGCCTCGAAGCCGGGCTCGATGAGCCTGTCGAGGGTCGGATAGTGCTGACCCACGACCATGGCGGCCATGCCGTGGGGCTTGTGGCCGTCGAGGGGGGTCCTGGCGATGAGGCCCGCGAGATAGCCCACTATCCAAGCCTGCTCGTATTGGTTGTAGAGTACCGTGTGGATGGCCGGATTGCCCTGGAGCCAGCCGTCGGTGACGAGGAAGCGCATGTCGGGGAACTGCTTGGCGACGGCGGCGCAGAGATCGGGCATCGAGGGGTTGCTCGTCACGATGAGACCGAATTTGCCGGAGGCCGCTACGGCGGCCAAACGGTCCTGCCATTCGCCCTGGTTGTAGCCGGCCTCGACGACCTTCATCGTCGCGCCCTTCGTGGCCGCCACGGCCTTCGTGACGCCTGCCACGAGCTGTTCGTAGGTCGGGCTGCCGGAGACCACGCCGGGTATGAACACGGCCACCGAGCTCATCGGAGCCCTCGCGGGCTTCACGGAGCAGGCGGTGGCGAAGGCGAGCGCGATGGCCGCGACGGCGAGGGCCGAGGCCGCGATTCTAGACTTCTTCATGGAAATCCTCTCTTCTCATTCTGGATTCGGCGAAAGTATACTGAGCGCCGCGGGGAAAGCCCTAGCCTTTCCCATTTGACGCTCGCCCTATTTGACGTGAAAGGTAAGATTCCCGATGGATCGCGACGAAGCAGCTTTTGAATACCGGATCGGCGAGCTGGCCGGCATGTTCGGCGTGACCGCCCGCACGATCCGCTACTACGAGGAGCTCGGCCTTCTCGAGGCGGCGGGTCGCGAGGAGGGCACGCATCGGCGCTACCCGGCGCGCAATGTCATCCACCTCAAACGAATCCAACAGCTCAAGGACTACGGGCTTTCCCTCGCGGAGATCGGCGAGCTCTTCGAACTCGCCCGGCGCGACCGTTCGGGAGAGGCGGTGCGGGCCAGGCTGGCCGAAAAATACCGCGACATGCGCGAGGAGGCCGAGCGCAAGAAGGCCGCCCTCCAGTCCTATATCGAGGAACTCGACTGGCACCTGGCCCAGCTCGGCAAGGTGAAGGACTTCAACGAATGCCCCGGGGAGGCATGCAAATCCTGCAACTGGGCCGAGCGCTGCGACGTGAGGCATCTCCTCGGCGGAAAGGCGGGCTGAGGATGGCCTTTCTTTCAATAGATGTGGGCTCTTCCCTCGTCAAGGCGGCCCTCATCGCGGAGGACGGCAGCCTCCTCGCCCTCGCAAGAAGGCCGGTGACGATGCGTCACGGCCCGGGATCCAACGAGCATGAATCGGATCCCAACGAGTGGGTGGCGGCGGCCTTCGAGGCCATACGCGAAATTTCGGCGGGGGGAGTGGCCCCCCGCGCCTTCGTCGTGTCGGGCAACGGCCCCACCCTCGTGGCCCTCGACGGGGCGGACAGGCCCGTGGGCCCCGCCCTCACCTGGATGGACAGAAGGGCCTCCACCGAGGCGGCGCTGGTCTCGCATCATGCCGGCATCCCCGTCGACGCGAGCTTCTACCTTCCCAAGGCCCTCTGGTTCGCGCGCAAACACCCGGAGGCCGGGAGGATCAGGCGCTTCCTGGCCTGTCCCGAGCAGCTCCTCCAGGTCATGACCGGCGAGGCATGGACCCTCCTCCCCGCGCCCGGCTACCTTCCCTACATCTGGAGCCCCGAGCTGATCGACGCGGTCGGTCTCGACAGGGGCCTCTTTCCGCCCTTCATCGCGCCGGCCAGGCCCTGCGGCGAACTCCGCGCCGAGCTCGCCGCCGAGCTCGGTCTCCCCCCGGGGCTTCCCGCCTTCGCCGGCTTTCCCGACTTCCTCGCCGGCCTCGTAGGTGCGGGCATCGTCGAGGAGGGGATGGCAGGAGATCGCGGAGGGACCTCGGAGGCCCTCAACATCGCGGCGAGATCGCCCTTTCCCGGTCGCGGCCTTCTCTCCTTGCCCCACGCCATCGATGGGCTCTGGAACCTCTCGGGGGGTCTCTCGACGGCCGGCAAGTCCCTCGAATGGCTGGCCGCCAACCTCGGCTACCGGGATTCGGCGGAGCTCGTCGAGGTCGCGGCCAGCGCCGCCCCGGGCTCCGGAGGCCTGGTCTTCATTCCCTACCTCGCCGGGGAGCGGGCCCCCCTCTGGGACGCCGACCGCCGCGGGGCCTTCGCCGGTATCTCTCTCTCGACGGGAAGACGCGAGATGGCGAGGGCCTCCTGCGAAGCTCTCTGCTACGCGCTCAGGCTTCCGGCCGAACTCGCCCGCGACGCGGGCTATGCCCTCCGCGAAGTCCGGGCGACGGGCGGCACGGCACGGAGCCCCTTCCTCGCCTCGCTCAAGGCTTCGATTCTCCGGGTTCCCGTGGCGATTCCCGAGGTGGGCGATTGCGAACTCGTGGGCGACGCCGCGGCCGCCGCCGTCGGCCTCGGCGACCATGCCGACCTAGCCTCGGCGACGCGGACGATGTCGCGCATCGCATCGAGAAGCGAGCCCGACCTGGAGCTCGCCGGGCGCTACGACGAGGCCTACGGTCTGTGGAAGGAGGCCCTGGGCGCCTTGGCCCATGTCGATGCCCACGCGGCCAGCCTCAGCTTCGCCAAAAGGGACGACGAATGAGTTTACCCCCCTCGACCATGCAGATCTTCATCCTCTTTCTCTTGATGGCGACGGGCTTCGTCGCCGGCAAACTCCGGATCCTCGACGAGGACACGGTCAAGAAGCTCTCGCGCTTCCTCGTCGTCTTCGTCGTCCCCTGCCTCCTCATCGTGTCGATGCAGAAGCCTCTGACGCCGGAGCTGCGGGAGAGGGCCTTCCTCGTCCTCGGCCTTTCCTTCGCCACCTACGCCCTGGCCTTTCCCCTCGCCTTCCTCCTCGCGAAGATCATGCGGCTGGACCGAAGCCGTTTCGGCGTCCATTCCTTCGCCGCCGTCTTCTCCAACGTCGCCTTCATGGGCTTTCCCGTCCTGATGGGCCTCTTCGGCAAGGACATCCTCTTCGAGGCCTCGATCGCGGCCATGCCCTTCCAGATCCTCTCCTTTTCCATCGGGGCTGCCATGCTCGCGAGCGGTTCGGGACACAAGGCCAAGCTCGGCTTCTCGTCCTTCGTCAAACCGGCGGGCGTGGCCTCGATAGTCGGCCTCGGGCTCTTCCTCCTCAATGTCGCCCTCCCCCTCCCCCTCTTCAAGGCGATGAGC
The DNA here is from genome assembly GCA_035531315.1 of Rectinemataceae bacterium. Lineage (GTDB taxonomy): Bacteria > Spirochaetota > Spirochaetia > Treponematales > Rectinemataceae > CAIJMU01. Next base: position 16,560 of record DATKTD010000157.1, on the reverse strand, counting down.
CTCCTCGGCGACACGACGACCCCCCTGTCGATGTGCGTGATCGGCGCCACCCTCGCCGAGACCGACCTCGGCGGAGCCCTCGGCGACTGGCGCATTTGGGTCAGTTCCGCCTGGCGCCTCCTGGGTCTTCCCCTCGTCGTCTGGTTCGTCTTCCGCGCCTTAGGCGTCGGCGGCACGACACTCGGCCTCCTCGTCGTGATGACGGCGATGCCCGTGGCGGCCAACACGACGATGCTTTCGGCGGCCTACGGCGGGGACCACAAGACGGCGAGCGCCCTGATCTTCGTCTCGACGGCCCTGTCCCTGGTGACGATTCCGCTCCTCGCGGGAGGCCTGTTCGGCATATGAAAAGCATTGTCACAATCCCGGCCGCGGGGACCCTCCTCGCCCTCCTCATCGCCCTTTCCGTCATTCCCGCCTTCGGCGAGGCGGATGCGGCCCTGCCGACCTCGATTCCCGACGCTCCCGCGCAGGGCCCCGCCCCGACCATCGCCACCATCGACTACACCGTCATCAGCTACCCCGTCACCGGAACCGGCACGCTGAGAATGATCATGAACGTCAAGGCGAGCCTCTCGCCCGGCATCGACGTCGGGAAGGACGTCGCCTCCGCGAGCCTCGAGCATCGCGACGACATCTGGAAATTCCCGCAACCGGCCACCGGGGTCCTGCCCCTCTTCGGATCGGGCCAGGGCGCGAGCGTGAGCAACCTCGACCGCGAGGCCGGGGCGATCCTCCCCCTGGGACGCTATACGCTTACTGTCAGGCTGACGAACGGCACGCAGTTAAGTCGCGACTTCGACGTCCTGCCGCCCGGGGAAGTTCCGGCGACGAATATCGAATATCTCTACACCGCTTCCTATCGCGATCTCGTCAGCCCATGGCAGACCGAGGCCCTCGCTGCCCCCCGGGTCCTCTCGGCCCACTTCGGTGACAAGACGATCACGATAAAATTCACGATCCGCGACCCGCGTTGCGCGAACGTGTTCTTCGAGTTCGGCTCCGGCACGAAACTCGTCTTCAGATCCAACAGGGTGGTCGATCCCTCGACGGGCGCGGGACGCGGCTGGTTCAACCGCGGCAAGGCCCTCCTGACCGATGGAAGCGTGAATGTCGTCGTCTTCGACAGGAAGACGCTGAGGACCATTGGCGACCTCAAACTTGAGGACACGACCGGTGTCCAGGCGATCGCGACGGACGGGCTCCGATACCGAGGCTCGTCGACGCCAGAGGCCTTCAAGCACGAATCCATTTCGATAGCCTGCCCCCCCGATCCTCCCCTGGCGGCTGCCGCCACGGCGCTGACGGCGAAGCCCGCCCTATCCCTTGGGACCAGCCTCTCTTCGGCCGGAGCCGATGGCTCCACCGTCGCCGAGGCGGTAGAACCCATGGCACCGGCGCCCTCGCCCCTTCCCGGCCTCGGTCAGGATGACCGCCCATATTTCAACTGGCTCACCGGTCTTTCGGCCATCCTCTCGCTCAGCAATGGCCAGTCATCCATTGGCCTCTCGGCCATTCCGCCCCCTCCCGATTACGTGAGAGACGTAACAGAGCTCCTGAGAGGCAGCTGGGGCGTTGCTTCGAGGGAAGAGCTCATCGCCGCCATCGACGCCGTCATCGCCCATGGCAACAACGCGAGCTGGCAATCCTACCTCAGGGCAATAAGGGACAATCCCGGTCTATCCGACACGGAACTCCTCGCGAAGATCGAGGGCAGGGCCCTGCAATTCCGCCTCGACTTCGTCCGCGCTCACCTGAATAGTCCGGGGGGCACGGACATCCTGGCCTGGGACCTCGGCCGGGCGGCCATGCTCGTACGCTGGGGCTTCGCCTGCGGTTACCTCGGCCCCGATGAGGCCTGGTCGAGGCTCGAGGACATAGGCAGGCGCGCCTCCGAGGCATTCCACTCTTGGGAGGACTTCGGCCTGAACTACGAGATGGGACGGATATTCTGGAACGGCGAGGAGATGGACGAGGGCATAAAGCTCTTCGAAGGGGCCCAGGAGGCCTTCGTGAGGCTCCTCGCCAAGGGCGGCGAGTGGTCGAAGACAGCCTGGCCGAGGGAAAAGGAATGACCGCGATGATGTCACGCTTGAAGCGACCCGCCCTCGCGGCCCTCGTCGCCCTTTCGGTCGGCCTGGCCTCGACGGCCCAGTCCGCGCTTCCCCCCGGTCTCGCCGACAGGGTGAGGTCCACGGTCGTGGAAGTGGTCCGCGCCAAGAACAGCGACCGCACTATGGAATACGTGGAGGCGCCTCCCGCCGACCTCATACCCTTCGCGGAGCGCAACGATCCCTGGCAGGCGGTGGGGACGGCCTTCTCGCTGGGCGGCGATCGTTTCGCGACGGCAGCACACGTCCTCTCCCTCGACGCGGCGAGCGAGTCGGAGACCTGGGCGATCCGTTTCTCCGACGGAAGGGTCTGCCCCATAGGAAGACTCTTCCGCTACTCTTCCACCCGAGACTTCGCGGAGTTCGAGGCCCCGGGCGCCAAGGCCCCCGCCCTCTCGCTCGACAGCACGGCAGCCCCAAACAGCCGGGTCTACGCGGCGGGCAACGCCCTCGGACAGGGCATCGTCACGAGGGACGGCATCTTCACCTCGACGACACCCGAGGAGGCCTCCGGCGCCTGGCGCTGGATCAGGTTCTCGGCGGCGGCCTCACCCGGCAATTCGGGCGGGCCCCTCCTCGACGAGACGGGCAGGGTCGTCGGTCTCGTGGTCGCCAAATCGGAAAACGAAAATCTCAATTATGCCCTTCCAGCGGCGGAGCTGGACAAGGTACCCGAGGGGCGTCTCGAATACTCCGCGACGACCTCATGGTCCATCCCCGTCCTTACGGCCCCTCTTCAGGTACATGCCAGCCTCGCCCACGACGGGGCGCTCAGCCTCGCCGAGGCCCGGAGCCTGGCCATCGCGGCCCGGGACGAGGCCTTCGGCAAGGCTCTCGCCGAGTCCGTCTCCGCGCATCCGGAGACCCTCTTCCCCCTCGCTCCCGGCGCCTCGGCCCTTCTCGACAGCCCGGCCATCGCCCTCTTCCCCCAACTTGCCGCGGCGGGCGACAACGGGATTTGGAGTCTCACCCAGCCGGACAAGATAAACGAGTCGCCCCTCGCCGACGGCGCCAAACTGCGCTGGGGTACGAGGGCCGGCCTGACCTTCTTCGATTTCGCGAAGGCCAAGGGGGAAGACGCCGCAAGTTATGCGAAATCGCCCGACGCGGTCATGCGGCGCTATCTGGCCGGCAGTCCCCTTTATCGCAGTGTGGGCGGCCGGGACTTCCGCATCTCCTCCTTCGGAAGGGCCGTTTCGAACGAGCGCTTCAGGGACAACGAGGGAAGGCTCTGGGTTTTGGCCGCATGGATCGTGCCGGAGCTCGATTTCGTCGAGCTCGCCTGCTATCTTCCCACGCCCTCAGGTTTCGCCGGCTTCGCGGAGGGACTGGGCCGCGCCGATCTCACGATCGAAAAGGAAAGGGCCAAGGCCCTGGCCGGCTTCATCCAGCTCGGCTACTCGGCTAGCGCCGCGGACTGGGGCGCCTACCTCGGCTCGGAGGACTTCCGCCCCTCCTGGCTCGATGGGGCTTCCTTGGCGGCCGCACATGGACCGGGCCTCGCCTTTTCCTCGGGCGCCATCTCCTTTCGACTCGACGAAAACAGTCCGGGGATGGCCGACGATTCGGTGATCAGCCTCTCGCCCTGGTGGTTCCCCGATGGCGCGAAGGGGCGCAAGTACTCCTTCGCGATCTTCCTCGCCTATTCCCCCTCCAATGGCTACGCGTTTACGGAAGTCTTCAAGCAGCCCAAGCCCGGCCCCTCGGCCACCGACGCCAACCTCAACCTGTGGAAGATCCTCAAAACGGGAGCCAGTCCCTTCACCATGCTGCCCTACGATTCCGGCGGAAATACCTATGAGTCGGGCATCCTCGACCTCGAGCCCGGCGCCGATCCCGACTTCATCTACGGTCTCAGCCTCCGCCTTCCTGGGACCCAGCAATCCGCGAAGATATCGAGCGTCTACCCCATCGTCCGCGCCACGATCAATGTTTCCGAGGCCGAGCGCAGGGCCGGTAAGTTGGACAAGGCCAAGCTCGAAAGGCCGAGGATCGGGGGCTTCGACATCTTCGAATCGATCGCGGCGGGCGACGAGGATTCCTTCGCCGCCTTCCTGGCCGTCCCCTCCTCTCTTTCGCTCATCGACGCCACGGGCGATTCTCCCCTCGGCTTCGCCCTGCGCCTCGGCAAGCCAGACATGGCCACCCGGCTCCTCGCCGCGGGGGCGCCTGTGGACCTTCGCGACGGGCATGGCGACACGCCCCTCCTCCTCGCGATGAGGGGGGGCGATCTCGACCTTGCCCGGGCCATCGTCGCGGCTACAAAGGAACCAGACCTCGCCTCTCCCTCAGGCGCAGGGCCCCTGGTACTCTCCATGCCCGCAGCCTTCGGCATGCTTCCTGAGCTCATCTTGGCGGCCGGCGCCTCCCCCTCTTCGCCCGCCAACGCCCTCGCCGTGGGGGCGGCCTTGGCCGCCGGCCGCATGGATCTCGCCAAGCGCCTCGTCGAAGCGGGATTCCCCATGGATGCCGTCTATCCCGGCGGATGGGGGGTCCTCCTCTTCGCCATCGAGGCCGGCGATCCCGATGCCGCCCTCTGGTTCCTCGACAAGGGGGCCCCCGCGGGACTCGTCACCGATGACGGCCACGACGCCCTCATCGAGGCGCTCAGGCTCGGCCAGCGCGCTGTAGCCGATCGCCTCATCGCCGCCGGGGCGGATTGGAACGGAAGGACCGAGGACGGATGGACACCCCTCCTCCTCGCCTGCAGACAAGGTTATGCGACCGAAGCCTTCGCTCTCATCGGCGCCGGAGCGCCGATTCTCGGGGCGGGGCCGGGAGGCCTCACGAGCCTCCACGAGGCGGCGACGAGCTTCTCTCCCTCGGATCTCCGCAAGTTCCTCGACCTGGGAGCGAGCCTTCTCGAGGACGCGCGCGACGACGCGGGGCATAGACCCGCGGACCTGGCCGCGGCGAAGGGCCTCGCGAAATCCGCAGCCCTCCTCGCCCCGGCGAAGAACTGAGGCTCCGGTCGGAACCGGCTTCCGGCCGATCTTCGCGATGGACTAGGCGCTTCTCGCGATGGACGAGGTGTCCCGCTCGCGCTAAAGTCTCGGCATGAATCAAGCAGCCTTCCGCGCAACGGCACTCGCGCTCGCACTCTCGACCTTCCTTGCCGCCCAATCCGCCTCCGCCGAGGGCTCGGTCCCTCCCGCGCGGATCGCCTATCTCGCGAAGGGCATCAACCTCTACGGCTGGCTCGGAGACGGTGTCGACCGGGGAGGCGATGAGAACGACCGCGAAGCCAGGGACGCCGCCTTCATCAAAGGCGCCGGCTTCACCTTTTGCCGCCTTCCCTTGGCGCCGGAACTCCTCTTCGACCCGAAGCACCCCGAGGAGCCGAAGCCTGCGATCGCGGCCGTCGACGGCGCGGTCAGGACACTCCTCGACGCGGGGCTGGCCGTCGTCCTCGATCCCATCCACGAGTCCTCCGCGAAGGACGATTGGGAAAGCAGGCTTCATAAGGAGCCGGCCTTCCGTGCGGCGGTCTCGACGTATTGGGAAGCCCTCGCCCGCCATTTCGCGGCGATCTCCGGCGACAGGGTCTTCTTCGAGATCATGAACGAGCCCCATCTCTCCGCGAAGGAAAAGATCGACCAGGCCTGGTGGCGGCCCATCCAGGAGGGACTGGCTTCGGCGATCAGACGCGGCGCTCCCTCCAACACCATCATCGCCACCGGGGAGGCTTGGGGCGGCATCGGCGGACTCCTCGAGCTCGAGCCACTTGCCGACCGCGACGTCGTCTATAGTTTCCACTTCTACGAGCCCATGACCTTCACCCATCAGGGAGCATCTTGGGCCGGCCCGATACAGGGGAAACTGGCGGGCATTCCCTACCCCTCCAGCCCCGACGAGGCGATCCGCATCGCGGCCGGCCTTCCCGATGTAGCGGCGAAAAGGCAGGTCCTGAGCTACGGCGGACAGAGCTGGGACGAGGCTCGAATCCGCGAGGAGCTTTCGAGGGTAGCCGACTGGGGCCACGCCCACCTCGTGCCCGTCTTCTGCGGGGAATTCGGCGTCTATCGAAGGGTGGCGCCGCCGGTTGATCGTCTCCGTTGGATCGCCGATGTGAGGAAATCCCTAGAGGCCCTCGGCATCGGCTGGTCGATGTGGGAATACGAAGGCGATTTCGGCATCGTCGGCTACTCCGAACCGCGTTGGAGGCGGGGTATCCAGGTCGATGCGGCCTGTCTTTCGGCCCTCGGACTCGACTCTTCGCAGACCATGGCGGAGGGCCCCGACGGCCCCACCATCGCGTCCTTCGTGGCGGGCTCCGTCCTGGCCATCGAGCTCCCCGTCCGATACTGGGACAGGCTCTGGACTCGCGACAAGGATACGGGGACGGAAAAGGGCATAAGGGACAAGGCCGGAAATCTCGAGTTCATAAGTATTGATACGAAGGGAGGCCAGGACTGGGTCCTCGCCTCCGGTTTCCGGATACCGCTTCGCGGTGGAGAGACCTTCGAGCTCTCCTCCGAGGCGAGCCTCTCCGAGGGCTCTCTCTCCATGGAACTCGTGACGCGGGACGAGTCGGGGAAGGTCATCAGTGGGAGCTACGCCGCGGTAAAGGCGGCCGTCGGCCCGATGACGACCCTCGTCGCGCGCTTCGTCGTGCCCCCATCGGTCGCGAGCGTCGAGGCCCGCTGGTCGGGCAGCGGCGCGAGCCGCGCCACGGTGACGGCCTTCCACTTCGCGCGTCTCGCGGCCGCGAGTTCGACGCCACCGGCCTCGAACTCCGGAACGCCCGTCCTCCCTTGATCGAAGAGGGTCCCCACCCGGCCCGATGGCGGGCCGGCGTAGATGGCGCTTTCTACTTCAGCATCTCCATACCGGCGAAGGATCGATAGAGGCTGAGCTGCTCGAAGACGTAGCCGTATTCCGTCGAGCCGGCGGGTTTGTCGATCGAGGCGCCGGCGACGAAGGTCTCGGCGAGCATCTTTCCGAGTCCGGGACCGAGCATGAAGCCTTGGCCGCACATGCCGACGGCCTGGAGGAAGTTGACCGCCTCCCTGGGGTAGCCGACCACCGGCGAACCGTCGGGCGTCATCGGATAGAGGCCGCGCCAGGTGCGTCTGACCTTGAGGCTACGAAGCCTGGGGTAGAGTTCGATCATGCGCTTGAGGACGAGGGGGAGGAAGCCGGAGGTCGCGTCGCAGTCCTTACCCCAGAGCTGGGGTTTGGGCGTGATGCAGAAGACCACCTGGCCGGTCTCCGCCTGATAGAAATAATAGTTGCCCGATTCTCCGTCGGGTCTGATGTCGACGAGCATGGGCTCCATGAAACGGGCCACGGGCTCGGTGACCCCGCCCTCGTGGGAGTCTGGCCTGACCGGTACCGTGAAGCCCGCGAGACCCGCGATCTCGGCGGCCTCCGCCCCGGAGGCGTTGACGAAGAGGTCGGCGGCGTAGTCGCCGAGATCGGTGACGAGTCGAGCGACCCGGCCGCCCTCGACGACGATTCCCGTCACCTTCTCGCGGAAACGGAACTCGACGCCCGAGTCCATCGCCAGGCGATGAAAGGCCGTCGAGGTCTGGAGGGGAGAGGCATAGCCGTCGCCCGGGCTATAGGTGCCGCCTCGTAGACCATCCATCGCGATGCCGGGAGCGAGCTCGGCGACGCGCTCCGGGAAAATCCAGTCGATCCCGAGACCGGCCGCCTTCTGCTTGACGAGGAGATCGCGGAAGGTCTTCTCGCGCTCCTCGTCGTAGGCCACGTAGAGATAGCCCCCCGAGCGCCATTCGACGTCGACTCCCGCCTGCCTGCCGAGCTTCGAGACGATCGCGATCGACTCCTTGGCGATGCCGATCTTCGCGGGCTCGGAGTGGGTGGCGCGGAGACCGCCTATGGCCGCCCGGTTCTGGCCGCGGCCCCAGGAGGCCTCCTTGTCGATGACGCAGACCTTGAGGCCCTTCTTGGCGCAGTAATAGGAAAGCGGGAGGCCGACGGAGCCGGCGCCGATTATCACGATGTCGTAGTGCTTCACGGTTCGCCCCTCCAGGCCTGGCCCTCGTCGCGCGGGATCTTCCGCCCCTCGTTGGCCAGATCGCCCATCGTCACCTCCATGTTGAGGGGACGCAGACTTCCCTTCTCGATCGCGGCGGGATCGAGGCCCGCCTTCCTGAAGATGGAGGGCAGGATGGCCGAGCAGGTCTTGGAGCCGCAGCTGCCCATGCCGACGCGGATGCTCTTGAGCTGGTTGATGTCGCGCACCTCGTTGTCGCGGATGAAGGCGAGGATCTCGCCGACGGTGACGCGCTCGCATCGGCAGACGATGGCGTCGTCGGGGGGGCAGGCGGAGACGGCCTCCTCCCTCGAGGCGACAATCGATTCGTCCTGGACGCGGAGCCCCGCGGCCCGGGTCGCGTTGCGCGAACTCATATCCAGGGTGAGGAGCCAGACCTTGTTCTTGCGGTTGAAGACCTTCTTGACGAGGGGGGCCCTTTCGAGCTCGTTCCCCTCCTTGTCGAGGACGAGGAAGGTGGCAGCCTGGCCGCCCGCTACGCTAGCCCCCTGCCCCCCCGCTCCGGTGGCCCCAGCCGCGCCGGATCCGCCGGCCACGGCCTCGAAGGGCGCATCGAACTCCCAGGGGAGGACCACCTCGGCCCTGCCTTCATCGACCGCGGCCGTCTCACCCGGGCGGCGACGCACGAGGCTGATCGCGAGGCCCGGGCAGATGGCGACGCAGGCCCCGCAGCCGATGCAGTCGCGTTTCGAGTACCAGGGCACATCCATTATGCTGCCGCGCTTGGGCTTGAGGCTGATGGAATTGGTCGGGCAGACCGTGGTGCAGGGGTTGCAGGGGATCTCCTCGTTGCAGGTGAAGATCGGCTTCCACTTCTCCTCGGGCAGCTCGGGGGGCCTTGCGACCCAATCTCCCGGCCTCGACTTGAGGACCTCGCGCATGGCGACCCAGGCCTCGTCGACGGCGACGTTCGCCCCGAGCATCCGGGCCAGTTTCTGCGCCGAAATGCGGCCGCCGAACATGGCGCTCGAGGCCTCGGCTATCTCCTCGGCGTCGCCTGCGGTGACGGCGGGTATGCCGAAGGCGAGGGCCTGGCGGTAGAACTCGTCGCAGGACGAGAGGCCCGTAGCCACTAGAACCGTGTCCACTTCGTAGCTCCGCGCGCTTTCGAAGATCGGGTTGAAGGAGCCGTCGACCTTGGCGATCGTGGCCTTTTCCACCCTGCCGTCGCCCTCGACGGAGAGGACGGTGGTCGAAAGATGTATGGGCACGCCCATGCGGACGATCTTGTCCGCGTGGACCTTGTAGCCGTTCGGCTTGCCGAGGATCTCGACGATGCCCGCCACCTCGATGCCCGCCTGGAGGGCGTGATAGGCGGCGATGAGTCCCACGTTGCCCGATCCCACTATCAGGACCCGCTTCGAGGGCCTGACGAAGTCGCGGTTGACGAGGGTCTGGAAGGCGCCGGCGCCGAAGACGCCGGGAAGATCGTTGCCGGGAAAGAGGATGGACCTCTCCCTCGCGCCGGAGGCGATGAGGAGGGCCCGGAAATCGACGAGGGCATAGGACTTGTAGTCAAGATAGACGCCGGCCTTCCTGTCCTTGTAGATGCCGACCACGGGCGAATTGGCCAGGACGCGGACATTGGGCGTCGCGCGAAGCTCGGTCTCGAGCTTGGTGGCGATGTCGAAGCCCCGCACGCCTGCATAGCAGTCTTCCTCGGAGCCGAAGAACTTGTGGGTCTGGAGGACGAGCTTGCCGCCGAGCCGGTCCTTGTCGTCGGCGAGGATGACCTGGAAGCCGAGCTTGCCGAACTCGATGGCGGCGGCGATGCCGGAGGGCCCGCCGCCGACGACGAGGATGTCGCAGGACAGAATCTCGCGGCGCGATTCGCCCGATGGTCGCGTATCGAGGGGAAGGCGGGGATGTCCGACAAGGCTCCTCACGTCCATGCCCTCCTCGAGGGGGGTGACGCAGGACTTGCGGGGAAGGCCGTCGATGACGAGGGTGCATTGGGAGCACTGGCCGTTGGCGCAGAAGATGCCCTGGGGACCGCCGTCCTTGGCATGATGGGAAAAGGCGACGATGCCCGCCGCGGCGAGGGCCGAGGAGACCGCCTCGGACTTTCTCCCCTTGAGGGGCCGCCCGTCGAAGCTGAAAGAAACTTCGATCCGATCGGCGGGGGGGCTCGCGACGGGATGACTCATGATCCTGTGCATGGTTGCTCCGGTCCCTCGAGGCCACCCGCAGGAGGACGGGTGGCCTTTGCACATTTGTTTCGTCCTTTGGAACGACTGTTCTGCGGAGGGAACCAGTGCAGGTTAAATCGGGGCAGAAAAGTTGTCAAGGAAATCGTCCTTCATTGCACGACTTCCCCGATGCGAAAACCTGAGATATAAAGATCGAATGCCCCAAAAAGTACGGATGAGTCGGCTCCTGCCCTATGTCCTCAATTCCCGAAGACTCTTCGTCCTCGGATTCGGGTCCATGGTCGCGGTGACGGCCGGCCAACTCGGCGGACCCCTCATTCTCAAATCGATCATCGACGACTCGATACCGAAGAGCGACCTCGGCGGCATGGCCCTCAGGGCAGGCGCCTATTTCCTCCTCATCGTCGTCATGGGCATCCTTCAGTGGTTTTCGGGCATCACGATAGGCCGCCTCGGCCTCGAGGTGGTCACGCGCATCAAGCGCGAGCTTTTCGGCCACTTCCTCGCCCTCCCCGTCTCCTATTTCGACGTGCACCCCGTGGGCGAACTCATGTCGCGCACGGAGAGCGACACCGAAAGGGTGAAGGAATTCTTTTCGCGAACCGCCATCGCCCTCGCCACCGACCTTCTCCTGTTCGTGGGCATCCTCGCCGTCTGCTTTACCCTCGACGCCCGCATCACGACCTGGATCGCCATCATCGCGCCGATAGTCATCGCGATAGTCCTCGTCTTCTTCGACAGACTTCGCGTCTACTACGAGCGACAAAGGGAACTCTGGGCTGCCGTCCTCGCCAACGTCACCGAATTCCTCCAAGGCGTCGAGGTGCTCAGGGCCTTCGGCAGGATCCCTTGGGCCATCGCCCGGCTCGTGACCAACTCGAAGGCCAAGCGCGACAACGACTCGAAATCCTCGATGCTCGAGTTCGGGGGCATGGGAGCCCTGGGCTTTTCCATGGGTCCCCTCTTCATGGCCGCCGCCGTGGCGGGGCTCGCCCCAGGCATCCTCGCCGGAACCTTCACGATGGGAACCCTCCTCGTATTCCTCGAGTACGGGCGGAGGCTCTTCGAACCGATCATGGCCATAGCCGAGAATATCCGTTCTATACAGCAGGCAAGGGCCTCCCTCGCCCGCATCGACTCGATCCTGGCCATTCCCGGAGAACCCGGGGGCAGGGGCGCCGAGGCGCGATTCGAGGCGGAAATCGAGTTCAGGAATGTCTGGTTCGCTTATAAAGAAGAAGAATGGGTACTCAAGGACCTTTCCTTTTCCATTCCCCGCGGTAGCACCATAGCCCTCGTCGGCCCCTCCGGTTCGGGCAAATCGACCACGGTGGGCCTCCTCACGAGGTTCTACCGTCCCCAACGCGGTCAGATCCTCGTCGACGGCATCTCCCTCGAGGACATCGACCTCAAAGCCTGGCGCAGACTCGTCGGCCTCGTCCTCCAGGAATCCTGGCTCTTCCCCGGCTCGATTCTCGAGAACGTCCGGCTTTACGACGAATCCATCCCCCCGGAGAGGGTGGGCACCGCCCTGGCCCAGGTCCAGGCCCTGGACTTCGTCGGCAGGCAGGCCGGGGGCATGGGCGCCCCGATAGCCGAAGGGGGGCGCAACCTCTCGGGAGGGGAAAGACAGCTGCTTTCCTTCGCCAGGGCAATCGTTTTCGAACCCTCCCTCGTCGTGCTCGACGAGGCGACGGCGAGCGTCGATGTCAGGACCGAGCGAAGGATCAGGGAGGGCATGTCCGCCCTCCTCGAGGGCAAGACCGCCCTCATCGTGGCCCACAGGCTCTCGAGCGTCCTCGACGCCGACACGATCCTCTTTTTCCGCGAGGGGGAGATCGTCGCGAGGGGTCGACACGAGGAGCTTCTTTCGGCCTTTCCCGAATACGCGGAACTCGTCAGGCTCCAATTCCCCGACCTCGAAAGGGAGGCGGCCCGATGAAACCGCGCAATCCCCACCTCGCCTGGGTATGGGACATCTGGAAGAAGCGGAAGGGCCTCATCGGCCTCCTCCTCTTCCTGACCCTGCTATCGAGCGCCGTTGCCGCCGCCTACCCCCTCGTCGCGAAGATGGTCCTCGACGCCATCCAGTCCGCCCTCGATAAGGGCTCCAAGGGATCGGCGGGGGCCGGCGCCAGGGCCACGATCCTCCGCTTTGTCAATCTCATCCTCGCCATCGGGGCCGCGGGCTTCGTCGCCTCCCTCTTTCCCGGCATCAGGGGCGTGATGAACAACATCTTCGAGCACGAGATCAGGACGAGGTACTTCGGCGAGGCCATGAAAAAGGACCAGGCCTTCTTCGCGCATTTCCGGACGGGGGATCTCGTCACCCGCCTCACCGACGGCCTCGGACCGGTGAACGACGGCATGTCCTGGTTTCTCTGCTCGGGAATTTTCAGGGCGGTGGAGTCGACGAGCAAGCTTGTCTTCTGCCTTGTAGCGATGTTCCTCCTCGACTGGAGGCTTGCCTGTCTTTCCCTGCTGCCCCTGCCCTTGATGATCGGCTTTTTCTTCTTTGCCCAGGAAAGGGTCTTCGACAGCTATCGGCGTAACCAGGAGGCCATTTCCGACATCAACAGCCAGCTCGAGCAGAGCTTCGCCGGGGCGCGCATCATCAAGGCCTTCGCCTGCGAGGCCACCTATGGGCGCTTTTTCGACGAGGCCCTGGCGCGACGTTTCGGGACCGAGCTCAGACTTGTCAGGCTCGACTCCCTGATGGGCCTGATTTTCCAATACATCGAGTATTTCGCCCAGATCGGGGTGGTCTTCGCCGGCGGCTGGATGGCCGTCAGCGGCAGCATCGGCATCGGTACCTTCTATGCCTTCTACTCCTGGCTCGGCATGCTCGTGATCCCCATCATGGACCTGCCCAACCTCTTCGTGGCGGGAAAGCGAACCTTCGCGGCCGTCGACCGAATCGAGGAAATCAGGACCTGGCCCGACAGCCCCCCACCCGAGGCCCCGGTTTCCATCGACCGCATCGAGTCGATCGAGTTCGAGACCGTCGATTTCGCCTATCACCGCCATGAAGTCGGGGACGAGGAGGATCAGGTGGCGAAGGCCGGGGCTGCGAGCCGGCGACCCGCCCTCCAGTCCTGCTCTTTCCGAATAGAAGCCGGCGAGAGGCTCGTCGTCGTCGGTCCGGTCGGCTCGGGAAAGTCGACCCTGATGAAGCTGGCGGCGGGCATCCTCCTGCCGAGCTCCGGCCGCATCCTCGTCAACGGGATGCCCCTCGACTCGATCGAGGCCGGCAGCCTCTCGCGCCAGATCGGCTATGTTCCCCAGGAGTCCCTCCTCTTTTCGGGAAGCATACGCGAAAACGTCGCCTTGGGCCTTCCCGAGGCCGAAGCCCTCATCGGCGAGGAGGATTTTCGCAGGGCGATCTCCGTGGCCGCCCTGGCCGACGAAATAGAGAACCTTCCCGCGGGGGCCGAGACCCTCCTCGGCCAGCGCGGCATCAGCCTTTCGGGGGGCCAGCGCCAGCGCGTCGCCGTGGCCAGGGCCCTGGCGAGACGACCGAGCATCCTCCTCTTCGACGACATAACCGCCAGCCTCGACGCGGCCAACGAGGAGAGGCTCTGGCGGGCCCTCGACCGCGAGACCGGGCGCAGCGCCGCCATCGTGGTATCCCATCGCGTCTCGACCCTCGCCTTCGCCGACAAGGTCCTCTTTCTCTTGGAGGGCCGTCCCCTCGCCTTCGGCCGCCACGAGGAGCTCTTCGAGACGAATTCCGACTATCGAGCCTTCATCGGAGAACACTTCCTGCGAAGGGTCGGGGATTGAGGGAGGTCTTCCTCGGCAGGTAGCCCTTTCGGGGATAGGACGGCCCAACTCCTTTTTGCGCGCAAGGCCACTTGTCTGTATACTGAGGAGCCAGATGGACCAGCTTCAGAACGAGATACGGGTCGCCTCCCTCGATCCCGGTATCAATGCCGTCCTCGCCGCTATTCCAGTAGAGGCCGAGGACGCCGAGTTCGGGGTTCTCTTCAATCAGGCGGAGGAACTCCATCTCGTCCTTTCCACCGAACTCTCCTTCCCGAGGCTACCCATCCATCACGATGTCCACGAGCCCGAACCGCCCGCCTCCTACGCCCATGCCCTCCGGGATTTCGTCGCCGACCTCGTCAAGATCCTTCCCTCGAGCTTCCGCGGCCTGACCTACTATTTCGATCCCGCCGAAATACTCAAACCCTGCTTCTACCGGCTCTACAAGGTCGAGGACTCCGTCTACCTCTTCCATCTCCGCATCGACCTGGCCCTCCATCCCTTCGAGGGGGAGATCATCGAGGGCGGGAGCAACAACCAGACGGCGGCCTACCGGAGCAACAAGCTCTGGATCGAAAGCGAGATCGTCCCCCTCGACGCGGTGATGTGGGAGCTCGGGAGGGTCAAGGCCTTCCGGATTCACCAGATGATCTCGAACACCTGGATAGGCGAAACGAGGCGCGGCCACTACATACAGGGAATCTGGATGGACGACGGCCTGTCCCGCTTTTTCACGAAGCTCTTCCTGCCCGAGGGAACGCGGATCTATCCCTGGTTCCCCCTCTTCTGCAAGTACAAGACGGTCTGCGCCTCGAGCCCCGGCACTGGACCGGCGGCACGCAGGAGGATACTCCCCCTCCTCCATCGTGCCATCTCCTTTCTCGGCCCAGAGATGGAACGCATCCAGCGCTCCTTGAAAGACAGCGAGTTTTCGGACAAGATGCCGGAGTTCCTCGAGATCCGCTCGCGTGTCCCCGCCTCCTGGAAGGAGATCTTCCAAGGCTATTCCTCGCGACCCTATCTCAACGGGAGGGACATGAAGGAGTACGCCCTTGCCGTTCCGGCCCCACAAGCGATCTGACCTGACAGGCCTCCGCGTCACCGTCATGGGCCTCGGCCTTCATGGCGGCGGCATCGCGACGGCCCGCTTCCTCGCCCGCTCGGGCGCCATCGTCACCGTCACCGACACGAAGGACGAAGACTCGCTCGCCGACTCCCTGGCATCCCTCGAGGGGCTGGCGATCCGCTTCGTCCTCGGTCGCCATGAGATCGACGACTTTCGCGATGCCGACATCGTCATCAAGAATCCGGCCGTGCGACCGGACTCGCCCTATATCCTCGCCGCGAAGGCCGTCGAAACCGACGTCTCCCTCTTTCTCCGCTTCTGCCCCTCGCCCATCCTCGCCGTCACCGGATCGAAGGGAAAGAGCACGGCGGCCACGGCCCTCCATCACGGCCTCATCGGCGCCGGAAGGACGGCCTTCCTCGGCGGGAACATCACGGTCTCGCCCCTGGCCTTCCTCGACGAAACCGGCCCTGATACGCCGGTGGTCCTCGAGCTCTCCTCCTGGCAGCTGGCCGACATGAGGGGCCTCGGTGTCCTCAAGCCGAAGATCGCCCTCCTGACGAGCATCATGCCCGACCATATGAACCGCTACTCCTCGATGGACGAGTATGTCGCCGACAAGCGCCTCATCTACGCCGACCAGGACAGGGACTGCTTCACCGTCCTCAATCGGGATGACGCCTGGAGCCCCCTCTTCGCCGCGGAGACCATGGCCAGGGTGGCATGGTATGCCGAGGATCGCGCCGAAGCCTTCGCGGGCGAGGCTGCCGCCGGAGCCTGGCTCGAAGCCAAGGCCGGGTCGGGCGGGGGGCGGGGACGCTGCGTCGCGTCGCGGGGAGCCGGGGCCGAGACAATCCTGCCCGAGGCCCTCCTCGTGCCCGGGCGACACCAACGCAAGAATATCCTCGGCGCTGCCCTCGCCCTCAGGCTCTTCGGCATCGAGGCGGCCGCGATCGAAGGAGCGATGGGCAGATTCAAGGGAGTCGAACATCGCCTCGAGGCCTTCGCCGAAAAGGACGGGGCGGTCTGGTACAACGATTCGGCGGCCACCATCCCCCAGGCCGTCGCGGCGGCCCTCGGGAGCTTCGACGAGCCCGTCGTCCTCATCACGGGAGGCACCGACAAGAATCTCGACTTCGAACCCGTCCACCAGGCCTACGCGGGGGCCAAGGCCCTCGTCCTTCTCGCGGGAACGGGGACGGACAAGCTCCTCGAATGGCTCGAATGCGACGGCACGCCCTACCTCGGCCCCTTCGACGATCTCGAGACGGCCGTGCGCACGGCGGCCGCCCTCGTCAGGAAGGGCGACCGGGTCCTCCTCTCTCCCGGCTGCGCCTCATTTGGCATGTTCCTCCACGAGTTCGACAGGGGCAAGAAGTTCAAGGAAACCGCGCGAAGGGTTCTCGGCCTCTCCTAGCCCCTCCCCTAGACCCTCCCCGCAAGCTC
>DATKTD010000156.1:0-2235 GCA_035531315.1 Rectinemataceae bacterium | reverse complement strand
CGCTGTATTGATGTATCTCGCAAAGCTTCGTGGGCTGGGTTCCGTCGAGATAGAGAAGGTTCTCGAGACCATCGGTGCAGTAGGGGGTGGGGAGTTCGCCCGACACGGCGCAGACCTGAACCTGGACGAGGCCCGTCGGCGGCCGCACGAAATTGCGCATAGGCAGGCCGCGATTGATGCCTCGCATGTACTGCGACCAGATATCGCCCGCGAGTGTCGCGCCGGTCTGGCTGACGCCGAGGGAGTTGCCGGGTTTGTCGAAACCGAACCAGACGGCCGTCGTGAAATAGGGTGTGAAGCCGACGGTCCAGGCGTCGGCCCAGTTCTGGGTCGTGCCCGTCTTTCCCGCGGCCGGCATGGTGTACTCCTTGCCGTTCGAGTCCTTGTATCTGAACATGGTACCCGAGCCTGCGGGGCCGGCGAGGGTGCCGCTCCTCACCGTCCGCTCCAACATGTCGACCATGATCGCGGCATTCTGGGGAGACACGATCTGGGCTGCCTGTCCCCGTTTCCGCTGCATCGTGCGGACGTCCTTTTCTGGCTCGAGGATGATCCTGCCGTTGCGGTCTTCGACGGAGGTTATCGCTATCGGGTCGACTGCCCGTCCTTGGTTCGCGAAGACCGCGAAGGCCCGCGCCATCTTGATGGGCGCGACGCTGATGACGCCGAGGCCGAGGGGGTAGACGCGGGGGAAGGTTCGTCGTATCTCGGCGGGATCGGTGATGTCGAGGAGGGCGGCCGCCCTGTTGATGGCCGCGTCGAAGCCGATCTTGTCGAGGATCTTGAGGGAGGGGATGTTCATCGAGTGGGCGAGGGCGTACCAGGTCAGGACGGTGCCTTTGAACTCGCCGAGGTAGTCGAGGGGAATGTAGGGCGTCCCGTCCTCGTTGTAGAAAACGACGGGGCTGTCGTCGATCATGGAGCCCTCGGTGAAGAGTCGCGAATCGATCGCGGCCGAATAATAGAGGGGCTTGAAGCTCGAGCCGGGCATCAACCTGGCCTGGGTCGCGCGGATGAGCTGATTGGATTGATCGAACTTCGAGCCGCCGACGATCGCCTTTATGTAGCCCGTGTCGTTTTCTATGGTGATCAGGGCTCCTTCGACGGTCGATTTTTCCAAATTCGACTTGAGCTTGCCGTAGCTCGCGTTGGTGATGGCCTTGAGATCGGGGAGGCCAAAGAGCAGGGCCGTCGCGTCCACGGTCGGGTTGAGCCTCTGCTCGAAGTAGTCCATGGCCCGACCCTGTATCTTGGCCTCCGAGGCGAATAGAGGTTCGAGATTGAAGCTCAAGCCGAGCATTTCCGCGATCGGCACGTAGGTCTTTTCGGCCCCGCCGAGGCTGGTGGAATTCGAGGCCTGGAAATTCCTGTTCGCCTGGTCGATGCCGCGCTTCATGAGGGCGTCCGCCTGGGCCTGCATGTCGAGATCGAGGGTGGTATGGACGGTGAAACCGTCCTTGTACATGTCGAGGGAGCCGTAGAGCATGTCCTCGAGCTGGCGGCGCACGTATTCGCTGAACCAGGGTGCCTTGTCGTCGCGGGAGAAGAAGGCCGTGGTCGAGACTCGCGTGTAGTCGAAGTTGGACCAGTAATCGTCGAAGGAGGCGTCGGCGTCGGCCTTCGTGCAATAGCCGGCCTTGACCATCTGGTCGAGGACCTCGCGTGAACGCTTCTTGGCGTTGTTGGGGTTGGCTATGGGATTGTATTTGGCCGGGCTCGAGAACTGGATCGCGAGGACGGCCGACTCGGCGAGGGTGATGTCGCGGGCGGAGTGACCGAAGTAGAACTTGCTCGCCGCCTCCACCCCGTAGCAGCCCGCCCCCATGTACATGCGGTTGAGATAGAGTTCGAGAATCTCGTCCTTCGTGTAGCGTCGTTCGAGTTGGATCGCCCACCAGAGCTCGACGATCTTGCGCCTGTAGCTGATGTCGGCCCGGTTCGCGTAGAGGGTGCCGGCGAGCTGTTGGGTGATCGTCGATCCGCCACCGAGGCTTTGACCCGTCACCTTGCCCCAGAAGGCCCTGAAGATGCTCTTCATCGTGAAGCCGTGGTGCTTGTAGAAGGTACCGTCCTCGCGGGTTATCACGGCGTCGATGAGATAGCGAGGCAGCTCGTTGAGCGAGACGATCTCGCGCTTCTCGTCCGAGGAGAACTCGGTGATGAGTCTTCCCTTGATGTCGAGTATCCGCGTCGGCAGGGCCGGCTGGAAGTCGGTGAAATTCTCCGAATTGACGA
>DATKTD010000155.1:0-8768 GCA_035531315.1 Rectinemataceae bacterium | reverse complement strand
GCTTCGCGCGCTCGGAGCGAGATTGTCGGGGACCCTGCCGGTAGGCGCCAGAATGCCTAGCTCGACGAGGGGGCGCATCGTCGCGCCGGCGGCCGGTGCTCCGGGCGCGGGAGGGCCAGCGGCAGCCGCACCATCGCCGACCGGCAGGTCTTCGATGCGCATTTGATGGGGCACCGTCGCCTCGAGGGCGAGGGAGAAGCGTCGAGGGTCGATGCTCGCCCTCACGGCGGCCCCCGATGCGTTGATCTTCGCCGCGAGCGCTTGCACGGTGTCTCCGGCTTTTATGTCGACCTTGACCCCATCGATGGCTATGGCCCCGTCCGCCGTCGCCTTCCAATCGCGGGCGTCGTAGGTGGAGATGACCTGTCCTCGCTCCGCCCAAAAGACCTCGGAACCGGGCTGCCTGAGGGGAATCGTCGCGCTGTCGGAGACCTGCACCTCGGGGCCCCGCCAGCCGCCGAGGTACTGCACGGCGGTGATCATGGACTCTCCGGTCGCGCCGGAGGTACCCCTTATCTCCTTGAAAGGCTCGGTCCGGGAATCCTCGCCGGCGAAGAGGTAGGTCCCGTCGGGGGTCTTGGCGTTGCCGATCGACACGAGCTCCTTGAGAAGCTGGTCCACCTCGACGCCCATCGCCTTCTGGTCGTCCTTGGTGTAGATACCGTTGGCACCCTGGACGGCGATCTCGCGGATGCGCTGCATTATGTCCACCGCGTTTCGCGCGTAGCCCTCGGAGAGGTTGATCTGGTCGCTCGCCGCCTTGGCGTTGTCCTCGTATTTCTTGAGGCGTTCCACGACGGAATCGTAGCGGACCGCCCGCGCCGCGCCGAGCGGGTCGTCGCGGAGCTGGTTTATGCGCTTTTGAGTGGCCATGTTCGTCTCGAGATTGGCCATGTCGCGCTCCCTGCGCCTCAGCCAGAATTGCATGTCGTTGTTCATCAGATCGCTGCTGACTCGCCTCATCGTTTACACCCCCATGCGGTTGATGATCGTGTCGAGCATTTCGTTCATGGTGCTCATGAATTTCGCCGACGCCGCGTAGCCGTGCTGGAATTTGATCATCTCCGCCAGTTCTTCGTCCATGTTGACGCCCGAGTTCGATTGCCGGAGATCCCTGAGATCCTTGCCTATGCGGTCCTCGGTCTTCGACATGGTCTGGGCCCTCTCGCCTTCGAGTCCGACCCGGGCCACGGCGTCGGCGAAGTGATCGTCGAAGGTCCTTTGCGTCCCGACCATCACGGGCTTCGTGCGGAGCTCGGCGATCGCGAGGGCCGCGCTCCCGTCGCCGGGGGCGGCCGGTTTTCCGTTTTCGCCGAAACCCGCGGCGATCGAGCCCGGGTCGCTCGTGATCTCGCGATTGACCTCGAGCCAGCCGGAGGGGTGGGAGAGGGGGGCGACGGAGAAACCGCGATTGCCGACCGCCAGGGCGGAGGCCGCGTCGGCCCTTCCCCAGTCGAAGGCGCCCGCTGCGCCGCTCGTCTTGAGGAGCCCCGCGTAGCCCACGAGGAAATGGCCCGAATCCTCGACATGGCTTATGACGAAGTCGGGCACGGGGGCGGCGCTGGAGTTGATCCCCGCGCTCGTCGCCGAGGAGGCCGTCGCCCTCAGCTCGAGCCTGCCCTCCCGGTCGAGGCGAGCCGTGACCTCGGCGCCGGAGACATTGATCCGGTTCACGACATCGGCGACCGTGTCCGTCGGGTGGTAGTCGACCTGCACCGGACCGGCCGCGCCGGGAAGGCTCATCGTTCCCTCGAATCCGACCAGGGCCTGGGCGTCGAGGGGATTCTTGCCCGTCATCCGATAGATCATCGTCGAGTCGAATTTTCCGTCGCCGTTGAGATCGTAGTTGCCCGAGACGTCGTTGACCGAGGGATATTCGCTGAAGAAATCGATGCCCGTCTTGCCGTTGAGACCGTAACCGGCGCGATGGGTCTCGTTCACGAGGTCGGTGAAGGAGAGGGCGAGGGTGTCCAGGGACTGCACTTCTTTCTTGACGTCCCCGTCGCGGAGACCGAGGAGGGCGCCGAGGCTGCCGCCCTTCGCATCGTAGGGCCGGCCCGTATCGGACCATACCGGATGAGCGAAGCCCTCCGCGTCCGTGTCATTCATTTCCAGGTTGCGCGCCACATGGCCCTGTACGAGCACGAGGCCGTTGACATGGACCATGAACTCGTCCGTGTCGCGGTGGTCCACGGAGACGGGCACGATGTGGCCGAGCTGCTCGACGAGGAGGTCGCGACGATCGAGGAGGTCGTTCGGGTTGTCGCCCAGGGCCTTCGACTGCACGATCTGCGCATTGAGGTCGGCGATTTCCTTGCTGAGGGAGTTCACCTGCTTGACCGTTCCTCGGACATCACCGTCCAGCACGGAGCGGAGCTCGGTGAGGCGCTGGTAGCGGCTCCGCATGCTCTCTGCCAGGGTCTTGCCGCGGGAGACCACCGACTCCCTGGCAGAGAGATCGTCGGGGTGCTGCGAGAGATCCTGCCAGGAGCTCCAGAAGCGGTCCATCTGGGTGCGAACCGAGGAGTCCGAAGGCTCGTTCTGGATGTCCTCGAGGGAAAGGAGATATTTGTCCCTCGTGGTCCAGTAGCCTTCGTTTCCGGACTCGGCGACGATCCTCCCATCCAGAAGCTGATCTCGGACCCGCTCGATGCGCTCCACGAGGACTCCCTGGCCGATCTGGCCGGGGGTGTCCTCGCGGGCCATGTCGGGGGCATAGAGCGGCTCCATCGTGCCGAGCTGGACCCTTTGGCGGGAATAGCCCTCGGTCGAGGCGTTCGACAAGTTGTGGCCGATGGTGACGAGGCCCATAGAATGCGCATCGAGACCGCGCTTGGCTATCTCGATGCCGGTAAAGGTTGATGGCATTGCCGCTTTCCTTTCCGCCCCAGAGGCTACATGGCCGTGTTGAGGAGGATGGCGTCGTGGCCCGGTTCGACGGCCCGGCCCGAGCGCCCGTATATCTTGCCCTTCTTGTCGGGAAAGAGCTCGCGGAGCACTTCGCCCAAAAGATTCCTGTTGGCCCTCGCGTAGTCGCCGATCGAGCCGTTTTCGAGCCGCACCCTCATCGCGGCGACCCGCAGTTGTCTGTGCATGTCGGAAAGGAGGCTGCGGGAAGGCTCGGGCACGAGAAAGAGGAGGCTCGGGATACCCGTGCCGGGCGCTCCGAGCTCGTTTCGAAGGAGGGTTTCGGCATCGCTTCGGAGGGTCTCGACGCGATGGATTTCGGCGAAGCGGTCGTCCAGCCTGCCCATCGAGGTCTCCAGGCCGGGCCAGTCTCTTTTTTCCACCGCCTCGGAGAATTCCTTTTGGACGGCGACGCAGGCGTCGAAGGCGGCAATTTCCCTCTCCATCGCGGACAGGAGGTCGGCAAGTCGATCGGCGATCATTTCCGTATGGTCCTCCGCCTTGAAATATCGGCGTCTCCGCCCGCCGACTGAGCGAATTCGGGGATGGAGAAGGTCGACGGGCCCCTTTTAATCGTCGCCACCGGCTCGCCATGGCCGAGGATGCCGCGCTATAATTATTCTCTTATGTTCAGATTCATCCGCGAGGCCCTCTGGTCGCTGAAAGGCATCCGCGTCTACGCCCTCGTCGGAGAGAGCGGCACGGGAAAAAGCTTCCGTGCCAAACTCGTGGCCCAGAAATACGGCATCGAGATGATAATCGACGACGGACTCCTCATCCGCGGCGACTCGATCATCGCCGGCAAGTCGGCCAAGAAGGAACAAATCTACATGTCGGCGGTAAAGACCGCCCTCTTCCACGACAAGGCGCATCGCGACGATGTCGCCCGCGCCCTCGATCACGAGCGCTTCCGCAAGATCCTCGTCATCGGCACGAGCGAGCGCATGGCGCGAAAGATATGCGAGCGCCTGCAGATCCCCCATCCCGGCAAGATCATCAAGATCCAGGATATCGCCTCGAAGATGGACATCGAGAAGGCGGTGAGGTCCCGCAAGATCGAGGGAAAGCATGTCATTCCCGTTCCCGCCCTCGAGATCAGGAGGAACTACCCCTCGATCTTCTACGATTCGATCCGGGTATTCCTGCGCCGCAATTTCGGCGCGGCCCCCTCGCGGGCAAGACTCTACGAGAAGTCGGTGGTCCGCCCGGAATTCGCCAAGCTCGGACGCGTCGTCATTTCCGAGGCGGCCCTCTCCCAGATGGTCGTGCACTGCGTCGACGAATTCGACGATTCCCTCCGGGTCCGCAAGCTCAATGTGCGCTCCGATTCCCAGGGCTATCGCCTCAGCATCTTCCTGGACGTGCCCTTCGGCGCGAAGATCGCGACAAACGCCCGCGCCTTGCAGGAATACATCATCGAGAATCTCGAGCGTTTCACGGGAATATTGATCGAGGAAGTGTCCATCATCATCGATCGCTTCTCTCCGGGCCGATAAGGGAGCCGGGGCCGCTAGGCGTGGCCATGGCTGCCCGAGGCCGCGGACGCAGGCGGGGCGCCCTGGGACAGCCCGGAGCGCCCGGCATCCATTTGACAGGCAGGAGGCACGTTCCTACTATAAAAGTAGCTGCGGATATTCGGGGGAGTCATGAAGAAACTATCACTGTCGCTGTTGTTGTCGTCCATTATCCTTCTGGCAATGGGCGCCCAGGCCGCGGGTGCCTCGGCGGTCCCCACACCGACCGACAGCACGGAGGCGACGAACGGCGGCTCGAGCGATGCCCTCGAGAACCTTGCCGCCTCACCCGCTCCGGTCCTGACGCCGACGGCCGCGACTTCGACGCCAGCACCCGGATCGACGCCTGCTTCCTCCACCGCATCACCTGCTGCGACGACGACGGCTTCACCGGCTGCGACGACGGCCCTCGCGGCCGCGCCCTCCGCGGCACAGGCGATCGAAGGCGCACACTACCTCGTCACCTCGCCCCTCGGTGTCCAGAAGGCCACCCTCCTCCTCGCCCGCCTAGAGGCCCTGTATTCGCTTTTCAACAAGGTCTTCCGTTTCGACGAGGGGAGGCTCCCCGGCAAACTCGTGGTGCGAGAGTTCGGCTCCAAGGCGGATTTCGATGCCTATCTGCTCAAACTATCGGGCGAGACGAGGGGCGATTTCGTCTACGTCCATTACACGAGTCCCCAGAAGCGTGAGCTCCTCGTCTTCGACAAGCCCCAGCCCGACTTCAGCGCGAGCCTCGCGCATCAGGCCTTCGTCCAGTACATCAAGGCCTACATCCAGAATCCCCCGCTCTGGCTCCTCGATGGCTTCGCCATCCTCTTCGAAGACGTGCGATTCGCCCCGGGCAGCGCCACCCCCGTCATCAAGGAAAATCTCGCCTGGCTGCCCACGGTCAAGGGCTACGCCGCCAAGGGTACCCTCATGCCCCTCGATAGGCTTCTCAGCGCCGGCCCCTCCGACGCGAAGGCCAATATCGACGTTTTCTATCCCGAATCCTGGGCCTTTGTATCCTTCTTGATAGGAGATCGCGAAGGCGACTATACGCGGCTGCTCTGGGAAACCGTCGCTACCCTCGAACCCCAGGCGAGCCTCGACGCCAACCAGGCCGCCTTTGCCAAGCGGCTTTCGGATTGGTACGGAATGGATGCCACGCAGAAGGCCCTCGATGCCTACATCGCGGGGAGGATGACCTATCCCGATCTTCTTTCCTCGGGCATCGACCTTTATTCGAAAAAGGACTTCGACAAGGCGACAGCTGCCTTCGAGGAGGCGGATGGCATAGATCCGACCGGCTATGTGGCTCCCTATTATCTCGGGCTCATCGCCTACGAAAAGGGCGACTGGGCGACGGCCGACGGCCTGTATCGGGCAGCGCTGACGCGGGGCTGCGATGCCGCCACCGCCACCTATGCCATCGGTCTCAACGAGATCGCCAGGGGCCTGGTCAAAGAGGGCGCGGCCGACCTCGCCAAGGCTGCCGCCGCGTCTCCCGATCGCTACAAGGCCAAGGTCGACGACATACTGGCCCGACTCGGTTCCCAATAGGCCGCCTTGGGAGCATTGCCCCGGGCCAGGTCCGGGCAATAAATGCGCCGCTGCATATGCCCCAGTCAAACGAAGAGGCCCGCCTCAAGGCGGGCCTCGACATTGCCGCGGCATCCATGCGGGACAGTTCCCGGAGGATGGCCGGGGCTCGAATCACTTCTTGATGACGGAAAGAATCCTCTCGAGGACTTTTTTTCGGTCGAGCGGCTTGACGATGTAGCTCTTTGCGCCGAGGAGGAGGGATTTCTTGACGACATCCTCCTTGCCGAGGGCGCTGACCATGACGACACAGGCGTTTTTATCGAATTCGAGGATTTTCTCGAGGGCAGTCACGCCGTCCATCTTGGGCATCGTTATGTCCATGGTCACGAGGTCGATGTTGGGGCAGAGCTCCTTGTATTTCTCGAAGCCGGCAAGCCCGTCCCCAGCCGTTCCTACCACTTCGAAGCCTTCGGAAGTGAGGATCTGGCCAAGCTGCTTGGCGATGAACATCGAATCGTCGACAATGAGCACGCGATAGGGCAGACCGTCGGACTTCACTCCGTCCGGACGTTTTTCGTTGATGTTCGGCATGTCGGACTTGGCGATCATACGCTTCAAGGCTCCTTTTCCCCGCTCGGCTCCCGGGGGTGAACCGGAGGGCAGCGGCGCTCATTCGGTTATAATCCAAGAGGTTTTGCTTTGCAAGGCCGCCCGCGCCCCCGGGGGGGGGCTCGGCAAGGGGACTATTTGAGATAAGGAAGGCTTTCGCGCTCTTCGCGGCGCGTTGAGCGAATCGGAGGGAGACTCGTGGCAGTGACCCATGAGGAATCCTTGTGACGGAAGCGGTGGCCGCTTCTCCCGGCAGCCTTGACGGGGCGAAAGCCCGATCTTACGCTTCTTTTTATGAAAGCATTCCTTAGTCTCGACAAGGAATTCACGGTCGGGGATGTCGATAGGCGACTCTTCGGGTCTTTCATCGAGCATCTCGGGCGGGCCGTCTATGGCGGCATTTACGAACCCGGCCACCCACAGGCGGACAAGGTCGGTTTTCGAAGGGACGTGATCAAGCTCATCCGAGAGCTCGGCATATCCCTCGTCCGCTATCCGGGCGGCAATTTCGTGTCCTCTTTCAATTGGGAGGACTCGGTCGGGCCGGCGGAAAGACGTCCGCGACGCCTCGATCTCGCGTGGCGCTCGGTCGAACCCAATCTCTTTGGCCTCAACGAGTTCATGGCCTGGACCAAGGCCGCTGGGGTAGAGCCGATGATCGCCCTCAACCTCGGCACGAGGGGCATCGATGCCGCAAGCGCCCTCCTCGAATACTGCAATCACCCTGGCGGCTCCTACTGGAGCGACCTGCGCAAGAGTCATGGGGTGAAGGAACCGCACGACATCAGGCTTTGGTGCCTCGGCAACGAACTCGACGGTCCTTGGCAGGTGGGCCAGAAAACCGCGGACGAGTACGGAAGACTCGCCTTCGAGACCGCCAAGGCCCTCAAACTCTTCGATCCAGGCCTCGAACTCGTCGCCGTAGGAAGTTCCTTCGACACGATGCCGACCTTTCCGCAGTGGGAGGCGACGGTGCTCGACCATTGTTACGACAAGGTCGATTATCTTTCGATGCATCGCTATTACAATAATCGCGACGACGATCTTCGGACTTTTCTCGGAAGCTCCCTCGGAATGGACCGCTTCATCGATTCGGTGGTCGCCACCTGCGATTTCGTACAAGCCAAAAAAAGAGGCAAGAAACAAATCAAGATCAGCTTTGACGAGTGGAATGTCTGGTTCCACTCGAACGAGGCGGACAAGAAAATAGAGGCTTGGACGGTGGGCCCCCCCCTTCTCGAGGATGTCTATACCTTCGAGGATGCCCTCGTGGTCGGCACCCTCATCAACAGTCTCATCCGTCATGCCGATCGGGTAAAGATCGCTTGCCTGGCCCAGTTGGTGAATGTGATCGCGCCTATAATGACTCGCAACGGCGGTCCCGCCTGGGCCCAGACCATTTTCTGGCCCTTCTACCACGCTTCGCGCTACGGCCGGGGAACCTCGATGCGGGTAAAGGTCGAGGTCCCCTGTTACGACAATCCGACCTACGGTGATGTCCCTTGGATCGACGCCTCCGCGGTCCTTTCCGCAGATGGATCGAAGCTTGCCCTCTTCGTGGTGAACCGCAGCCCGGATCGGGTGGTCGAGCTGGAGGCAACCTTGGCCGGCCTCGAGCGGCTGAGGCTGGTAGGTCACAGCGAGCTCCATAACGCCGACGTCAAGGCGAGCAACGACGAGGCACATCCCGATAGGGTCGCCCCGGTCGAGAAGGCGGTGAAGGGCCTGGGCGCGGGCTCGGCCGACATAGCGCTCTCCCCCCTCTCCTGGAACGTCCTGAGGTTCGAGGCATGAATACCCTCCCTCTCGGCAACACCGGCGTAGAGGTCAGCCAACTCTGCCTGGGCACGATGTTCTTCGGCACGAGCACGGACAGGGAATCCTCTTTCCGGCTGCTCGACCAGTACCTCGAGTCCGGCGGCGGCTTTCTCGATACCGCCAACATCTACGCGCGTTGGGTTCCCGGTTTCGAGGGAGGCGAAAGCGAGAGCCTCCTCGGTCGGTGGATGCGGGAGAGGCGAAATCGATCGCGACTCTTCGTCGCCACCAAGGTCGGCTTCGAGATGCCAGGCGTCGATCGCGGTCTCAGGTCCGACCAGATCCAGAAGGAATGCGAAAAGAGTCTCGGACGCCTGGGGCTCGAGACCATCGATCTATATTATGCCCATGTCGACGACCCGAACACTCCTCTGGACGAGACCTTGGAGGCCTTTT
>DATKTD010000154.1:0-3858 GCA_035531315.1 Rectinemataceae bacterium | reverse complement strand
GGCCTTCAACGTCATGGTTCAGGAACTCCGGGGGCTCGCCCTCGACATCAGGGTCTTCGACGCCAAGGGCAAGCAGATCGCCCTGACGGAAAGGGACGAGGACATCATCAACAAGCAGGGCGCTTTCTAAGGGGGCCGATATGCGAGATATACAAGACTTCGATTCGATAATGATCCGCCTGGCCAGCCCTGACATGATCAGGGCCTGGTCCTACGGTGAGGTCAAGAAGCCGGAAACCATCAATTACCGCACGCTCAGGCCCGAGAAGGACGGTCTCTTCTGCGAGCGCATCTTCGGCACGACCAAGGAATGGGAGTGCTACTGCGGAAAGTTCAAGTCGATCCGCTACAAGGGAGTCATCTGTGACCGCTGCGGCGTCGAGGTGACCCATTTCAAGGTGCGCCGCGAGCGCATGGGCCACATCGAGCTCGCGAGCCCCGTCTCGCACATCTGGTTCTACCGCTCGGTCCCCAGCCGCATGGGCCTCCTCCTCGACCTGCCGGTCGCGGCCCTCCGCAGCATCCTGTACTACGAGAAGTACATCGTCATCGATCCGGGCGACACCGACCTCAAGAAGCAGCAGCTCCTCACCGAAGAGGAGTGGTACGAGGCCCAGGACCGCTACGGCGGCGCCTTCTCGGCCGGCATGGGAGCCGAGGCCATCCGCTCCCTCCTCGAGCAGATAAACCTCGACGAGATGGCCGCCGAGCTGCGCCAGAAGATGATCGACAAGGGCGCCAAGAGCGACAAGCGCCTCCTCAAGCGCATCGAGATCGTCGAGTCCTTCCGCAATTCCGGCAACAAGCCCGAATGGATGATCCTCGACGTCGTGCCGGTCATCCCGCCCGAACTGCGCCCGATGGTGCAGCTGGACGGCGGCCGCTTCGCGACCTCCGACCTCAACGACCTCTACCGCCGCGTCATCAACCGCAACAACCGCCTCAAGCGTCTCCAGGCCCTCAACGCGCCGGACATCATCATCCGCAACGAGAAGCGCATGCTCCAGGAGGCGGTCGACGCCCTCTTCGACAACTCGAAGAAGAAGCGCGTGGTGAAGGGCGCCTCGAACAGGCCCCTCAAGTCCCTCTCCGACATGCTCAAGGGCAAGCAGGGACGCTTCCGCCAGAACCTCCTCGGCAAGCGCGTCGACTACTCGGGCCGTTCCGTCATCGTCGTCGGCCCCGAGCTCAAGATGTGGCAGTGCGGTCTTCCGACCAAGATGGCCCTCGAGCTCTTCAAGCCCTTCATCATGAAGAAGCTCGTCGAGAAGGACGTCGTCTACAACATCAAGAAGGCTAAGATGCTCGTCGAGTCGGAGACCCCCGAGGTCTTCGCCGTCCTCGACGAGGTCGTCAAGGAACATCCCGTCCTCCTCAACCGCGCCCCGACCCTCCACCGTCTCGGCATCCAGGCCTTCGAGCCCGTCCTCGTCGAGGGCAAGGCCATCAAGCTCCATCCCCTCGTCTGCAAAGCCTACAACGCCGACTTCGACGGCGACCAGATGGCCGTCCACGTCCCCCTGACCAACGCGGCCCAGGCCGAGTGCTGGACCCTCATGCTCTCGAGCCGCAACCTCCTCGACCCCGCGAACGGCAAGACCATCGTCTATCCCTCGCAGGACATGGTCTTGGGCATCAACTTCCTCTCGCGTCACAAGCCGGGCGCCAAGGGCGAGGGCAGGCGTTATTCGAATCCGAACGAGGCCCTCATGGCCTGCGAATCCGGAAGCTGCGACTACCAGGCGATCGTGAAGGTGGCCGTGCCCAAGGGACCCGTGTGGTCCAAGGTCGAGAAGGTCCAATCCGAGGGCCCGGCGGTCGTCGAGACCACCGTCGGCCGCCTCCTCCTCAACGAGGCCCTGCCCGTCGAGGTCCCCTACGTCAACTACGCCCTCGGCGACAAGGACATCAGGGCCCTCATCGAGAGCGTCTATCGCGACCAGGGCCCCTACATCACCGTGCGCATGCTCGACGCGGTGAAGGACATGGGCTTCCGCCACGCGACCTTCTTCGGCGCTACGATCGGCATGGACGACATCGTCATTCCGCACGAGAAGGCCGAGATGATCGAGGTCGCCAACAAGCAGGTCGACGAGATCCAGAACCAGTACCTCAAGGGTCACATCACCCAGGAGGAGCGCTACAACCGCGTCGTCGAGGTATGGTCCCGCACGAACGAGGACCTGACCTCGGTGATGATGAAGACCCTCGAGAAGGACCGCGCCGGCTTCAATAACATCTATATGATGGCCAACTCGGGCGCGCGCGGTAGCCGCAACCAGATCCGCCAGCTCGCCGGCATGCGAGGCCTGATGGCCAAGCCCTCGGGCGACATCATCGAGCTGCCGATCCGCTCGAACTTCCGCGAGGGCCTCTCGGTCATCGAGTTCTTCATCTCGACGAACGGCGCCCGAAAGGGTCTCGCCGATACGGCCCTCAAGACGGCCGACGCCGGTTACCTGACCCGCCGTCTCGTCGACATCGCCCAGGACGTCGTCATCAACGTCGACGACTGCGGCACCATCAACGGCGTCGTGCACACGGCCATAAAGGACGGCGAGGAAGTCGTCGAGGCCCTGCGCGAGCGCATCGTCGGCCGCTACGCCCTCGACCCCGTGCGTCACCCCATCACCGGGGAAATCATCGTGGACTCCAACGAGGAGATCACCGAGGAGATCGCCGAGCAGATCGACGAGGCCGGCATCGAGGCCGTCTCGCTCCGCACCGTCCTCACCTGCGAGGCCGAGCGCGGCGTCTGCCGCAAGTGCTACGGCCGCAACCTGGCGACGGGACGCACGGTGGAGATCGGCGAGGCGGTCGGCATCATCGCCGCCCAGTCCATCGGCCAGCCGGGTACCCAGCTCACGATGCGTACCTTCCATATCGGCGGCGCGGCGACCAAGGCCTCGGAAGAGAACCGCGTCTACCTCAAGTATCCCGTCCTCGTTCAGGACATCGTGGGCACCTTCATCAGCCTGCCCGGCGAGAAGTCCCTATTTACCCGCAAGGGCTTCCTCCACGTCTGCAAGATCTTCTCGAACCACGAGGTGCAGAAGGGCGACAAGGTCCTCATCGAGGACGGCCAGCGCATCCTCAAGGGCGACCGGATCCTCGAGCACAAGGACGGCAGCTTCGAGGTGGCCCACGACATCTCCTACGCGCGGCTGACCCACGGCCGCGTCCTCCTCATCGCCCAGGAGATGAAGATCGACATCCGCAACGGCTCGGAGGTCGTCGTGAAGACCGGCGACATCGTCGCCGCCAACGAGGCGATCGCCAACTTCGACCCCTTCTCGGACCCGATCATCTCGGAGAAGGACGGCTACGTCCGCTACGAGGACATCATCCCCGGCTCGACGCTCAAGGAAGAGATCAACGAGGAGACGGGCAACGTCGAGAAGCGCATCACCGAGTTCACCGCCGAGCGCGACCAGAAACAGCCGCGCATCGTCATCGCCGACGAGGCGGGCAACGAACTCACCTCCTACTTCCTCCCCGGCGGCGCCTACCTCAACGTCGAGGACGGCGACCACGTGATCGCCGGACGGACCCTGGCCAGGACCCTCAAGGAGTCCGCCAAGGCCATGGATATCACCGGCGGTCTGCCGAGGGTCGGCGAGCTCTTCGAGGCCCGCAAGCCCAAGACCCCGACCGTCCTCGCCATGGTGGCGGGCACCGTCGAGTTCAAGGGCATCGTGAAGGGCAAGCGCGTCATCATCGTCCGCGATATCTTCGGCAAGGAGTTCAAGCACCTCGTGCCGATGGGCCGCAGGCTCCTCGTCCGCAACGGCGACCAGGTCGAATCGGGCGACCTCCTTTGCGACGGCAACAAGAACCCCCACGACATCATGAACATCC
>DATKTD010000153.1:0-19679 GCA_035531315.1 Rectinemataceae bacterium | reverse complement strand
GAAGGAGGCCATCGTCTCCTCGCGGGAGAGCATGCCGCCGATGATGGTGGCCCAGGGGGCGAGGTTCCTTCCCTTCCGCCTGATCTCCCACCAGGGGGGCTGTCTCGTCCTCTGCAACGATCCCCGCCTCGCCGAATCCCTCGAGGGCAACGCCGAGCTTCCGTCCCGCATAGCCCTTTCACGGGAATTCGATCTCGGGCAGTGGAGGGTAGCCGTCCTCTCCGAATCGATCTTCGCCCGCGACCGTAAAGAATACACCGCCATCGCCATCGAGATGGGCTAGGCCGCCCTCGCCTGACGGGCGGTACGGTCGCCGGTGCTACCGCCGGCGTCGCCCTCGGCACTGCCCTCGGTTGACAGGCCGGGCAAAAGGGCGATAGAGCTTTGCAGCGCGCGGTCCTTGGCCGCGAAGCGACGGGAGCGTTATGGCGGCTGAGCGGGACGACAAGGCATCGATGGTGAGGCGGCTCTTCGACGAGATCGCCCCGGGCTACGACACGGCCAACAGCGTCATGAGCCTGGGTCGCGACCGCCGCTGGCGCGAACTCGTCGCCAGGAGCTGCAGGCTCGAGGCTGGATCCTCGGTCCTCGATGTCTGCTGCGGAACGGGAGAGCTCAGCCTGGCCCTCGCGAAATCCGGTCCTGACATCAGGGTGACAGGCCTCGATTTCTCGGCGGAGATGCTCGCCAAGGCCAGGACCAAGACGGCGGCCCCGGGGCTTCAGGGTCGCATCGATCTCATCGAGGCCGACGCGACTAGGCTGCCCTTCGCCGACGCCTCCTTCGACGCCGCCACGGTCGGCTGGGGGCTTCGCAATGTGCCCGACCTCGATACCACCCTCCGCGAAATGGCGAGGGTCGTGAAACCGGGCGGATGGGTCGTCTCCATCGACATGGGCCACCCCCGCTTCCCTCCCGTGGCCTGGGCCTACTGGGGCATCTCCCGCTTCTTCGTGCCCGCCGTCGGCAAGGCGGTGTCGGACAAGGCCTCCGCCTATCGCTACCTCCACGAATCGGCCAAGGCCTTCATCGACCAGCGGGAACTCGCCCGTCGTTTCGCCGCGGCGGGCCTTGGCCGGCTCAGGATCAGGAACTTCCTCGGTGGAGCCGTCGCCATGGTAGAGGGCTCGAAGCCGGGGAGCTGAGGTGGCCGACGCCTACAGCCTGTGCCAGCGGCCAGCGCCGACAGTCGGGGGCTCGCGCGCGACTCCCGCAGGGGGCTCGCGCGGGCGCGGCTTCCGCCGCCCTACACCCTCGCCTTATAGAGGTTGTCCCTAAATCTGATCACGCAGCGCAGGCCCGATTTCGATTCGAAGTCGATGCTGCCCTTGAGCTGGGTCTCGACGAGGCCGATGGCGCTCGAGAGGCCGAGGGAGCCGTCGCGCAGGGGATCGAAGCCCTCGGGAAGGCCCGGGCCGTCATCGGCGACGACGAGCTCGATCCGGCCATCGTCTAAGCCGCTCAACGCCACCCTCACTTTTCCGCGCCGCTCCCCGGGAAAGGCGTGCGTGAGGGAATTCGAGACGAGTTCATTCAGCACTATTCCCAAGGACATCGCCGTGTCGAGGAGGACGATCACCTTCTCCACCTCGGCCTCCACCTCCACGCGGCCCCCCGGACCGACGAGGGAGTCGCGAAGCAGCTCCGCGAGTTCGGTGACATAGTCGCCGAGCTCGATGTTCGAGAGGTCCCGTGACTTGTAGAGCATTCGCTGTACCAGGGCCATGGCCCCGATGCGGTTCTCCAGATTCCTGTAGGCCTCGAGGACCCGGGGCTCGGTCTCTCCCTCCGACTGCATGAGGAGGAGGGAGGAGATGACCTGCATGTTGTTGTTGGTCCTGTGGTAGAGCTCCTGGACGAGGATCTCCTTTTCCCGGAGCGAAGTCACTATCGCGTCGAGGGCCGAGCGATGTTCGGTCACGTCGCGGCTGTTCAGGACCAGGGCGGCCACGCGAGGATCATCGAGGAGGTTGGTGGCCGTGCCCTCGTTCCAGCGCCAGGAGCCGTCGCTGTGTCTTACGCGGTACTCCCAGCGAAGGGTCCTGCCCGGTTTGGCCAGGATGGCGAGATAGATCCCCCGGTTCATTTCGAGGTCCTCGGGATGCACGAAATCGAAGGCCGGCTTCCCCAGGAGTTCCGCGGGCTCGCGGCCGAGCAAGCGGGCATAGGATGGGCTCGCATACAGGATTCTCCGCTCCCGATCCACGAGGAGGATGCCGTCATGGCCATGTTCGATTATGGCCCTGAAGCGCTCCTCACTATCTCGAAGGGCCTCCTCGACCTTCCTCCCTCCGGGGATGTCCTTGCCGAAGATCGAGATCCCGGAGGCCGCCCCCGCCTTTCTCGCCTCTTCGAGGGCCCGCTCGACCCTGCGCCTCACGTAACCCCTCGCGACGAGGACGAGGCCGATCGCGAAGGCGGCGATGGATAGGCCAATGGCCCAATCCGGAACCGAAAGTCGGGGCCGAAGGGCAAGAAGGACGAGGGTGGTCGCGAGGAGGATGGCCGAAAAGAGCCGGTCATGGAGGTCTATGAGTCGGAGGAGCCCCTTCGCCTCCTTCCCGAGGGAAGACGCCTTCTTCTCCGGGGAAGTCCCAAGCCGTCGGATCAAGCTGCCCTCCGTTTTCTGATGGGAATCCAGGCCTCTAGTAGCCGCGGCCGCCTGCGACCCGGAACGGACAGCCTCGGCTTGAACATATCGAAAACGGGTGCTAGTGTACGACCGACCAGCGGGTCTGTAAAATGAAAAGCGACAATGACAGGGGACAGGGTCCCGACACCAAGACGAGAATCCTCGAGGCCGCAGCCGCCGTATTCGCGAGCAAGGGCTATCACGACACGAGGGTCGAGGACATCGTGGAGGCCTCGGGAAGCTCGAAGGGCGGCTTCTATTTCCATTGGCCGAGCAAGGAAAGGATCTTCTTCGCCCTCGTGGACAACTTCGCCGGACTCCTCGAGGAAAGGCTCCGCCAGCGTCTGGCGGCCTGTGAGGGGGGGGGCGAGAGGCTCGAAGCGGCCCTCTCCGTCTGTCTCGACATCTTCGGGAAGTACCGCAGCCTCGCCAAGATTGTCCTCGTCCAGGCCAGGGGCCTCGGCATGGGCTTCGAAACCAAGCGGAGGGAGGTCGAGGAGCGCTTCGTCGCCATCATCCGCGAGAACCTCGCCGTCGCGGTCGCTCAGGGATCGATCCCTCCCATCGACACGGAGCTCGCCTCCCGGGTCTGGATGGGGGCCCTCGACGCCATCGTCCTCGGCTGGATCGAGACCGGTTCCCCCGATCCCGAAAGTTCCCTTCCGGCCCTCAGGACCATGCTTCTTCGAAGCGTCGGCACGGCCGAGGCGAAGATCAGCTCGTAATTTCAGGAGTAGTCATGTCGAAGAGAAATTCCCCGTCCATCCTGGCAGCCCTGGCCCTCGTCGCTCTCGGCCCCCTTTCCGGCGCGGCGGCGGCCCCCGTGGCCCTGCGCTTCGCCGCCCTCCCCATCGTGGACATGGTCCCCCTCTATGTCGCCGAGAAGGAAGGCCTCTTCGCCAAGCGGGGCCTCGCGGTGGAATTCATCCCCGTCGGAGCCGCCCCCGAGCGCGACCAGCTCCTCGCCTCGGGCCGCGCCGACGGAGCCGTCGACGAGATCCAGGCGGTCATCAATTTCAACCGCGATCGCCCCCGGATGAAGGTCCTGCGCTGGGCCCTCAGGCCCGCCCCGGGCTTTCCCCACTTCTTCATCCTCGCCGCCAAGGGCTCGGGCATCGTCGGGGCCTCGGGGCTCAGGGGCGTCGAGATAGGCGTCTCCCAGGGCACGATCATCGAGTATGTCACCGAGCGACTCCTCGAGGCCGCGGGAATCCGCGACGAAGACATAAAGACCCTCAACGTGCCGAAGATGCCCGACCGCATGGCCCTGCTCGCATCCGGCCGCCTCAAGGCCGCCGTCATGCCCGATCCCCTCGCCACCATGGCGCGGTCCCAGGGCGCCCTCGTCGCCCTCGACGATTCCGCCCATCCGGAATACGGCTCGAGCGTGATCTCTTTTTCCACCGCCTACATCGCCGCCCAGCCCGAGACCCTACGCGGGTTTCTCGCCGCCGTCGATGAGGCCAGCGCCCTCGTCAACGCCGATCCGGCCAGCTATGCCTCCATCCTCGTCGAGAGGCGGATCGTTCCGCCAAGCCTCGTCTCGACCTTCAAGATGCCGCCCTTTCCCAGGGCCGGCGTCCCATCCAAGGCCGAGTTCGAGGATGCCCTCGCCTGGCTCAAGGCGAAGGGCCTCATCGACAAGGACGTCGCCTGGTCCGACTCGGTCGATGGATCCTTCCTCCCCGAGTGAGGCCGCGGTGAAGTCCCAGGCGGAACCATCGACGCCATGAGATCCACGGCTATCCGCGTGGAGAAGCTCTCCTTTGCCTGGCCCGGGAGGGAGGCCCTCTTCTCCGGATTTTCCCTCGACATCGGCAGGGGCGAATCCTGGGCCATCGTCGGCGCCTCGGGTTCGGGAAAGTCGAGCCTCCTCGCCCTCCTTGCGGGACTCGAGCGGCCTCAAGGGGGGCGCATCCTTATCGGGGGAGAGGAGCTCATTAGGCCCCGACCCGGTACCGGGCTGGTGCTTCAGGACCACGGCCTCCTGCCCTGGGCCAGCATCCGCGACAATGTCTCCCTCGGTCCGAGGCTGCGGCGCTTTTACGGAGCCGACGGGCGGCACGCCCCATCCGAGGCGGCGCTGGCTCCTTCCGGCTCGGCTGCGCCGGGCCACGCGGCGGCGGGCGCCGCGACGAAGAAAGCAAGCGCGGCGGAGGCCTCGGCGCGGACCGCGGCCTCAGTCGATTTCTGGCTCGAGCGCCTCGGCATCGCCGACATAGCGGAGGCCTGGCCCTCCCACGTGTCGGGTGGCCAGCGCCAGCGCGCCGCCATCGCCCGCAGCCTCGTCCTCGATCCGGACATCCTCCTCATGGACGAGCCCTTCTCCTCCCTCGACGAGGCGACGAGGGAAGACCTCCGCGGCCTCACCCTCGACATCGGCCGGGAGCGGGGCATGAGCCTCGTCCTCGTCACCCACTCGATCGACGAGGCCCTCGCGGTCGGGGACCGTATCCTCCTCCTCGGGGCCTCGGGCTCGGCGCCAGCCAAGACCCTGATATTCGACAAGCCGAGGGGCGAGGCAAGGGCTGCTGCCGGGCTCAAGGCCAGCCTTCGCGCGGCGATGGAGGAGCGATGAAGAAGCGCGACATACTCTGGGCCAGCCTCGCCCTTCTCGCGCTCTGGGAACTCCTCGCCCTCGCCGTCCATCAGCCCATCCTGCCTCCCCCTCCCGAGGTGGCCGCGGCCTTCTGGCGCGACCTCGGCCGGGGCCTCCCCCTCCACTTCCTCGCGAGCCTCGGCCGCGTTACCGCGGGCATCGCGGTGTCGGTCCTCCTCGGGGTCCCGGCGGGCCTGGCCCTCGGCATGTCCCGGCGCCTCCATCGCCTCCTCGGCCCCCTCGTCTACATCCTCTACCCGATACCCAAGGTCGTCCTCGTGCCCGTGGTCTTCCTCGTGCTGGGCATCGGCGACCTCGCGAAGGTCGCGATGATCTTTATAATACTGTTCTTCCAGGTCCTCGTCCTCGTGCGCGACCAGGCTGCGGCCATCCCGCCGGCCCTCGTCGCGAGCGTGCGCAGCCTCGGGGCCGGCAGACGCGCCCTCTTTCGCTACGTCTATTTCCCCGCCTGCGTGCCGGCCATCCTGACGAGCCTGCGCCAGTCCGTGGGAACGGCGGTGGCCGTCCTCTACATCGCCGAGCTTTTCGCGACGAAGTGGGGTCTCGGCTACTACATTTATTTTCAGGGCAGCACTTTGATGGACTACCCGGCCATGTACGCCGGCGTCGTCGCGATGAGCCTTTTAGGCCTGGGCCTCTATTTCGGCATCGACCTCCTCGAAAGGCGACTCTGCCCTTGGGCTCGTTGACAAGGTCGGCCCCCCGCTGTATTTTTGGCCCACTTAAAAAAAGACTGTATCCGTGGGGAGCTCGGTGAGGACCGGGCTGAGAGGGCGGCTAGGAGCCGTCGACCCAATGAACCTGATCTGGGTAATGCCAGCGCAGGGACGGCTGATCGCTCGTAGGGGCCGCCCTTGCATTTATCGGAAGCTCGCTTCAAAGGAAGCGGGGCTTCCGACCTTCCCAGACCGGGAAGGCGAAAAAAGGAGCCGGTTCCAATGAGTATCCTATCTTCGATGCGAGAGCGCCTTCCCAGAATCCACACGCCACCCGACTGGGGCATCCGCCCCGTGCCGCCGACGGCCCGGGTCCTCGGCCTCCTGGACTATTCGGTCCTCTGGGGCAATCTCGGCATCGGCCTCCTCGTCATGCTGGCGGGCACCTTTCTCGTTCCGGCCCTCTCCTTCGGCTCGGCCCTCCTGGCCATCCTCGTCGGCTCGGCACTGGGCTCGATCCTCCTGGCCCTGGTCGGAGCCATCGGAAGCGACACGGGCGTGCCCACGATGGTCCTCCTCAGGCCCGTCCTCGGCGAAAAGGGTTCCTACCTGCCCACGGCCCTCAATGTCCTCCAGCTCCTCGGTTGGACGGTCTTCGAGTTCGTGATCATGGGCGTGGCCGCCGACGCGATCGGCTCGGCCTTCTTCGGAGGCCACCACTTCGCCGTCTGGGCGAGCCTCTTCGCCCTTGTCGTCGTCCTCATGGCCCTCGGCGGCCCGGTCGGCTTCGTCCGGCTCTGGCTCGAGAAATTCGCCGTGTGGATAGCCCTCGGAACGGGAGTCTGGCTCAGCTGGAAGCTCCTCTCGACCTACGACCTGCCCAGCCTGTGGAAGAAGGCGGGCGACGGCTCGATGAGCTTCTGGGTGGCCGTCGACCTCGTCATCGCCCTTCCCATCTCCTGGCTCCCCCTCGTCGCCGACTACAACCGCTTCGCCAAGAAGACCGGGCGGGCCTTCTGGGGCACCCTCCTCGGCTTCTTCGCGACGAGCCTCTGGTTTCTCGCGATGGGCGCCACCCTCATGCTCGGCTCGAGCCTCTCCCAGGACCCCAAGGACTTCGCGACGGCCTTTTCGATGATCGCGGGCTGGCTGGCCCTCCTCATCATTCTCGCCGACGAGACCCACAACGCCTGGGCCGACCTCTATTCGGCCTCCGTATCGATGCAGAACATCTTCCCGAAGGCCAGGCAGCGCTGGCTCATCGTCGGC
This sequence comes from Rectinemataceae bacterium, assembly GCA_035531315.1. Lineage (GTDB taxonomy): Bacteria > Spirochaetota > Spirochaetia > Treponematales > Rectinemataceae > CAIJMU01. The sequence goes on along the minus strand of DATKTD010000153.1, from coordinate 12,502 downwards.
CTCGGCGCCCTCTGCCTGGCGACGGCCCTCCTCCTCGACGCCACGCGCTACCAGAACTTCCTCTTCCTCGTCGGCTCCTTCTTCATCCCCCTCTTCGGCGTCCTCGTGGCCGACTACTTCGTCTCGAGGAAGAGGTCCTACGCCCTCGACGAGCTCCACCCCGCGGCCGGGACGAGGGGCGGCGGTTTCCGCGCCAGGGGTCTCGTCGCCTGGATAGCCGGCATCATGGCCTACCATGTCGCCAATCCCGCCACCCTCTCCGCCTTCCTTCCCAAATGGCAGGGCCTCGTGCCCGCCCGACTGACCCTCCTCGGCGGCTCCATCCCCGCCTTCGCCATAGCCTTCGCGGCCTACGCCGTCATCGGAATCGTCCTCCCGCCCAGGGCCGAGGGGACAGAAAAGACAAAGGAGTCATGACCATGGCAACTAGTATGAAAGATTTCGCTTCGATCGCCGCCTCCGTCCTCGAGCGCGTGCGCGAGCGCTCCCCCCTCGTCCATCAGATCACCAACTTCGTCGTGATGAACGACACGGCCAACCTCACCCTGGCCATCGGGGCCCTCCCCGTCATGGCCCACGCCAAAGAGGAAGTGGCCGACATGGTCGGGGCCGCCGGCGCCCTCGTGCTCAACCCCGGCACCCTCGAGCCCGACTGGGTCGAGGCCATGCTGATCGCGGGGAAGCGGGCCAACGAGCTCGGCGTCCCCATCGTCTACGACCCCGTCGGCGTCGGCGCGACGCCCTACCGCAACGAGACCGGAGCCCGCTTCCTCGCCGAGCTCAAGCTCGCGGTGATCCGCGGCAACTCGGGGGAGATCGGCGCCCTCGCCGGGGCCGGCGGCCTCGTCCGCGGCGTCGAGTCGATCGAGGGCGTGGCCGACCCGGTGGGCGTCGCCCGTTCCCTCGCCGCGAAGAGCGGGGCTGCCGTGGCCATCACGGGCAAGCGCGACATCCTCTCGGACGGGAAGCGGGTCTTCGGCGTGGACAACGGTCATGAGATGATGAAGACGGTCACGGGCACGGGCTGCATGTCCACGGCCATGATCGGCGCCTTCTGCGCCGTCGAGAAGGACAGTCTCGTCGCGGCCACCGCGGCCCTCGTCTGCTACGGCATAGCCGGCGAGATGGCCGCGCGCAGGGCCAAGGGCCCCGGCTCCTTCCGCGCCGAGCTTCTCGACGCCCTCTACGCCCTTCGCCGGGCCGACATCGAGGCCGCCGCCCGGATCGTCGAGCTCTGATGAACATGGACCTGACGCTCTACCTCGTCACGGACAGGGAGCTTGCCCGGGGCCGCCCCCTTCCCGCCATCGTCGAGGCGGCCATCAGGGGCGGCGTGACCGCGGTGCAGTACCGCGAAAAAAATCTTTCGACGCGACAGATGATCGAGGAGGCCGGGACCCTCGCGGCCATCTGCCGGAGGCTCGGCGCCATCTTTATCGTCAACGACCGCCTCGACGTCGCCCTCGCCGTCGGAGCCGACGGCCTCCACGTGGGCCAGGACGACATGCCCGCCCGCATGGCCCGTTCCTTCCTCGGCTCCGGCAGGCTCCTCGGCGTCTCGGCCGGAAGTCTCGAGGAGGCCCTCCGCGCCCAGGCCGATGGGGCCGACTACATCGGTGCGAGCCCCCTCTTCTCCACGCCGACGAAGCCGGACGCCGGCCCCGCCCTCGGCTACGAGGGTCTCGCGGCCATGACGGCCCGGCTCGCCCTGCCGGTGGTGGCGATAGGCGGCATCGGCCTCGCCAACGCCGGGGCGACCATCGGGGCCGGGGCGGCCGGCCTCGCCGTGGTCTCGGCCATCGTCGCCGCCGGCGATGTCGAGGCGGCGGCGCGGAGCCTCCGCGCCGTGATCGACGGGGCGGCGAAGGGCGCAAAGTCATGACAATTGGTGAAATCGGGGAATTCGCACTCATCGACAGGATCAGGAAACTCCTCCCCCTACCCGGGGAGGACGTCGTCGTCGGCATCGGCGACGACGTGGCGGTGCTCAAGGCCGACGCGGAGCGGGTCTGGCTGGCCACCTGCGACGTCCAGGTCGAGGGCTCCCACTTCCTCCGCGCCGCGATCGACCCCGTCGACCTCGGGCACAAGGCCCTCGCCGTCAACCTGAGCGACGTGGCCTCGGCAGGAGGCCGGCCCCGCTTCGCCCTCGTGTCCCTCGGCCTCCCCCGCGACCTCGACCTGGCCTTCATCGAGGGCCTCTACGAAGGCCTCCGCGCCGAGGCCGAGCCCCTGGGCGTGGACATCGTCGGCGGCAACATCTCGAGCGTGCGGCACGGCCTCTTCATCGACATCTTCCTCCTCGGGGAGGCCCCGCGCGATGAGGTCGTGCTGCGATCGGGGGCGAGGCCCGGCGACCGCATCCTCGTGACAGGAAGCCTCGGCGACGCCGCAGCCGGCGTCGCCCTCCTCCTCGACCCCAGCCTCGAGATGGAGGCGGCATACGCCTCGCGAGCGCGCGTCAGGCGGGACAGACCGAGCCCCCGCGTCCGCGAGGGTCGGCTGATCGGCGCCGCGAAGACGGCCACCGCGATGATCGACCTGAGCGACGGCCTGGCCGGCGACCTCGGCCACCTCTGCGAGAAGAGCGCGGTGAGCGCGAGGATCTTCGCCTCGGCCCTTCCGGTCGAGGCGGCTAACAGGACCTTTTCCGCCTCGGCCAAGGGCGACGAGTGGCATTTGGCCCTGCACGGCGGGGAAGACTACGAACTCCTCTTCACCAGCCCGCCCGACAAGGCCGGCCGCCTCGCCGAGGAGATACGCAAGGCCACGGGCCTTCGCGTGACGGAAATCGGCGAGATACTCGAGGCAGGCCAGGCCCCCGAATTCGTCCTGCCGGACGGGAAGACCGTCGGCTTCGGCGGGGGCGGCTGGGACCATTTTTCGATCGTCAAAGGGAGGGTCGAGCGATGAAGAGAGCATTGACGATCGCGGGCTCCGACTCGGGCGGCGGCGCGGGAATCCAGGCCGATCTCAAGACCTTCGCCGCCCATGGCGTCTTCGGCATGAGCGCGATCACCGCCCTCACGGCCCAGAACAGCCTCGGCGTCCAGGGAGTCTTCGAGATCCCCCCCGAGTTCGTGGCCGCCCAGATCGAATCGGTGATCTCCGACTTCGGCGCCGACGCCGTAAAAATAGGCATGATCTCGAACTCGCGCATCATCGAGGCCGTCGCGGGGAAGATCCGCGAGCGCGGTCTCTTCCCCCTCGTCGTCGACCCGGTGATGGTCGCCAAGGGCGGCGATCCCCTCCTCCACGAGGAGGCGCGGGAGAGCCTCATCGGACTCCTCCTCCCGCTGGCCACGGTGGTGACGCCCAACCTCCCCGAGGCCGAGGCCCTCTGCGGCTTCCGCGTCGCGAACGAAGAGGACATGCGCCGCGCCGCCCGCGAGATTCTCCGGATGGGGCCGAAGGCCGTCGTGGTGAAGGGCGGCCACCTGGAATCGGACACGAGCGACGATCTCTTCTTCGACGGGAGGGATTTCGCGGTCTTCTCGGCCAGGCGGATCGAATCGGCCAACACCCATGGTACGGGCTGCACCTTCGCCTCGGCCATCGCCGCCCGCCTGGCCCTCGGCATCCAGCTCCGCGAGGCCGTGGCAGGGGCCAAGACCTATGTGAACCGCCTCATCGCCGCCTCCCTCGACCTCGGACTCGGGAAGGGTCATGGGCCCATGAACCACCTCGCCCTCGCGAGGCTCGGTTGGGAACTGGGATCGAAGGACTGAGGGGCGCGGCGCCGGGCGGCGCCTCAGCGGATAATGGCCGCTACAGCGATGCCCGCGGCGAAGAGGAGGGCCCAGACGAAGGACAGCCTTCCCGTGCCGCCGAGGGCCTCGTTGAGGGGGGCTCCCTTTTTCGTCAGCATTAGGCCTATATTCTTCGCCGCCAAGGGAGCGGAGAGGAGGGCCAGGAGAGTCCAGGGCGTCACGAGACCCAGGGCGACGGCCAGGACGAGGACCAGGTAGGACAGGACGAGGCAGGCGACGTACTCGCCCTTGGCGAAGGCGGGTCCGAAGCGGACCGCGAGGGTGCGTTTGGCCACCTCGCGATCCTCCTCGATGTCGCGGAGGTTGTTCACGACGAGGATGGCCACGATGATGAGGCCCGGCCCGAGGGAGAGGAGGAGTGGGGCGGCGTCCGCCCTTCCCAATTGCACGAAGTAGCTGCCCAGGGTGGCCGCGAAGCCGAAGAAGGCGAGGACGAAGAGGTCGCCGAGGCCCAGGCGCGAGAGGGGCGCCGGCCCCGCGGTGTAGGCCACCGAGGAGACGATGGCGAGGGCCCCCGTCGCGAGGAGCCAGGGCCAGGACCCGGGCGCCACGGCCAGGGCATGGACGACGAGCCAGAGCCCGGCGAGGGCGGCAAGGCCGATAACGAGGAGGAGGCCCGCCTTCACCTGCGAGGGCGATAGAATGCCCGACTGGGTCACGCGCGTGGGACCGTGGGCTCGCTTAGCGTCCGCCCCGCTCTCGAAGTCGAAGACGTCGTTGGCGAAGTTGCTCGCGATCTGGAGGGCCAGGGCCACGACGAAGGCCGCGAGGGCGGGCAGGAACTCGAAATGTCCGGCCGCGAAGGCCAGGGCCGAACCCACGATGACGCCCGAGGTCGAGGCGGGGAGGGTCTTGGGGCGGGCGGCCATGATCCAGGCCGCGATCGTTCCGGGTCGGGTATCGTCGCGCATGGCGCGACTATAGCCGAATTCGCGAAAGCGCGGGAATATGGAGGGGTCGAGGCTGCCATCATTTCCCCAACCTTTCGGGGCTCCCGTGCCACCAATAGGGATGATCGCCGACAAGGAGGCATCATGCGCGACTTCGGAAGCTTCATCCGCGACTCGGGTTTCCCCGACTATGTGATCCAGATGGCCCTCAGGGACTTCGACTCGGAGCCCCTCGCCCTCGCCCTCGCCGACCAGGAGGAGGATGTGCGCCAGATCATCTTCGGCAACATGTCCCTCCGGGCGGTCGCCTTCCTCAAGGAAGAGATCAAAGAGCCCGACCTCCTCGCCCCGGAGGATATCAGGGCGGCCCAGGAGCACTTCGTTCGACTTCTCGAAAAGCACAATGCCAGCTGGGAGAAGGAGGGGAAGATGCCCGAAATCCCCAAGGCTCCCGAACTCGACCTCTCGAGCAGGGAGGCCATCGTCGCCAGCTTCTCGCGGCTCGCCCAGTTCGCGAGGCGCCAGGGCCTCCTACCCCTCGACGACCTCAGGGCCGGAACAAGCAACCCGATGATGCGCCAGGGCCTCATGATGCTCGTCGAGGGCTGGGATCCCCTCCTCCTCCGTTCAATACTCGAGCGCTACAAGGAGAGCTGGCTCAGGGCCCAGGAGATCGAATACGACCTCATCATCGAGGGCATCGACTCCCTGGCCTCCCGCGACCACAGCCTCGTCACCGAGCAGAAACTCCGTTCCATCGTGGCGGGGCTCTAGGCGCCACCTGTGGACAGGCCCCCGGGCATCGAGGCCTTCGTCGCCCGCCATGCCGCCCTGGTGCGCTCCTTCTTCCGGCGGCGCTGCGCCTCGAGAGAAGACGCCGAGGACCTGGCCCAGGAGGCCTTCTGCGCGATGGTCGAGTCCTACCCCCGCTTCAGGGGGGCCTCCGCCCCCTCGACCTGGGTATGGGCCATCTGTCGCCACGTTCTGGCCAGGCACCTGAGGACGAAGCGTCTCCGGGAGAGGCTCGCGGGGGAGCTTGAGACGGTGGCTGCCTCGGCCGCGTCGGCCGCCGCATCCGCCGGGGCCGCCGGGACCTATTCCACCGGCGCCGCGACGGCCCCCGACGAGGAGGCGCGACTCTCCCTCGACCTCGTTCTCGAAAGGCTCGGTCGCAACGACCGCCTTCTCTACCAGTGCGTCTACGTGAAGGGCCTCGCTATCGCCGAGACCGCGAGGCTCCTCGGCAGACCCGAGGGAACGATAAAATACCAATTGTTCCTTCTTCGCGGAAGGCTTCGCGACCTCCTTTCCGGCGGGGGGCGGATCGAGGGCTCGGCACCATCGCCGAGCGACGGCCGCTTTCCTCCGCGCGCGGGGAGGCGCTAGACTGCCCGCATGAACACAAGCGGCCCCATTCGCCTCGGACTCGGCTTCGTGAACGCCTAGCTCTTCCGGACGGAGACCGGTTCCGTCCTCGTCGACTCGGGCATGGCCTCCGGTCGGGGCCGTCTCGACGCTGGTCTTCGCGCGGCCGGCTGCGAGCCGGGCAGCCCCATTCGAGGCGAGGCGCCTCGAAGGTATCGTCCTTTAATCCTATCGAACGATACATTATTCGTCAGTATTATGTTATATTTTTGTCACTCGACGTTTCCGCTTTGACAGCGGCCTATCGCGGGCGTAATCTGTCCTCCACGATTTCCGAAAGGGAGGCTTTTCATGACAAGAGTACGTCGATCCATTTCGACCCTGACGATCTTCCTCGCGCTTTTCGCGCTCCTGCCCGTCTCCGCGGCCTTCGCGGAAGACACGCCGCAGGCCGTCTACACCGTCAAGGCTCTCAACGAGCAGATGGTCATGGCCCTCGCCTGGGTCCAGACCTCGGCCGAATACCGCGAGCTCTGCTATCAGGCCTTCAATCTCGCGGCCATGGATGTCGACAAGGCCCTCGCGACGGTCAAGGCCGGGGACAAGCCCCTGGCGTTGATCGCCGATCTCGACGAGACCCTCATCGACAACAGCGCCTACGACGCCGGCCTCGTGGGACGGGACGCCGCCTATTCGGGCAAGACCTGGACCGAATGGGAACTCGCGGCCCAGTCCAGGGCCATCCCCGGCGCCGTCGACTTCCTCAACTACGCCGCGAAGAAGGGTGTCGCCATCTACTACGTGACCAACCGGGACCAGGCGGGCCTGCCCGGCACCCTCAAGAACCTCGCCGCCCTCGGCTTCCCCTTCGCCGACGCGGAGCACGTCATGGTCGGCTCGGGGAACAAGCAGCCCCGCTTCGACCAGGTTGCCCAGAACTACAACGTGGCCCTCTACATGGGCGACAACGAGAGCGACCTCCCCATCGGCGGCTACGGCAAGAGCCTCGCCGACAGGAACGCCCTCGTCGACCAGAACAAGGACAAGATGGGCATCGCCTTCATCGTCCTCCCGAACCCCGTCTACGGCGACTGGGAGCCCGCCATGGCCAAGGGCTATTGGGGTCTCACTCCCAAGGCCAAGAGCGAGGCGCGCAAGGCCAATTTCTACACCTGGATTCCGCAGCAGTAAGCAGGGCAATCGCGGCGGCCATTGGCCGCCGTGGGGCGGGTCCTTCCCGCCCTCAAGCCGCGCCTTCCCATGGCATTCCCGCCCAATCGGTGGCCATGCCGGCCCTGGCTCTCAGCCGCGGGGCGAGGGACCGGGCGCGGCTTTTTTCTTGTTCCCGAAGCTGCCGGAGGAGCCGAGGACGGCACCGCCGATGATGAGGATGAGGGCGGCGGCCGTAAGCGCCGTAAAGCGCCTGCCGCCGAAGACCGCGAGGTTGAAGGTCGACAGAAGGGGCGTGAGATAGGCGAGTGATCCGATGACGCGGGGGTCGCCGCGTTTGAGCGACGCGTCCCAGGCGTAGAAGGCGGCGCCCATGGGGCCGATGCCGAGGGCCGCCAGGGCCAGCCACTGGGCCGTCGTGGGCCGTGGAAGCTGGAAGGCTGGGGCGCCGGCGAGACCGACCACGGAGTGGCCGCTCGCATGGACAGCGCCGGTCAAGGCGAAAAGACCGAGCGACAGAAGGCCCGAGGCCAGGCAGAAGCCCCCGACCGCCCCCGTTGGAAAGCTTGGCAGGCGTTTCGTCAACAGCGAATAGAGGGCCCATACGAGGGCCGCGGCGGCCGCCAAACCGAGGCCGAGTATGCTGCCGCCGCCCGATCCCCCCTCCCCCCCCGTCGCGACGAGGATGGCTCCCGCGAGGCCGAGCAAGGCCCCCGCCACGTGTCGGGGCGAAAGCCCGAGGCCCGGAAGAACGAGGGGCGAAAGCACGACGATGAGAAGGGGCCAGAGATAGTTGAGGATGTTGACCTCTATAGCGGGGGCGAGGGAGAAGGCGGCGAAGAGAAGGGCATGGTAGCCGAAGATGCCCCCGAGACCGACCAGGAAGGTGCGGAGAGGAAGCCGCCAATCGCGGAAACGCCACAGGCCGACGAGTCCTCCGATTGCCAGGGCCACGCCCGTCGTGAACAGGGGGGGAAGACCGAGGGTCGCCGTCGACAGGAGGGCCAGGCTGCTCCAGATCGCGATCGCGACGAGGGCGAGAAGTATGGCGGCCACGCTCAGCCGCGCTTTGAGAGGTAGGGTCGGTACTTTATATCCTCGTCCGAGACATGTCGGACGAACCAATCGCCGAGGACTGCCAGGAGATCCACGACAGAGGCCTCGTCGCCCCCCTCGAAGCCGCGTCGAAGCTCGGCGATGGTGCTGGAGAAGGCGCGATGCTTGGCGATGTGCTCGGCGGCCCCTGGATAGCCCACCTCGGCGAAGAAGTCCTCCTCCGTCCCGAAATGCTCCCGAACGTAATTCTCGAGTTCATCGAGGACGGAGCCCATCACCTCCCGCCCCCGGCCCTGGGAGAGGGCGGCCTCCAGACGGTTGATCGTGTCGACGAGGGACCTGTGCTGTTCGTCTATCGCCTGGTCTCCGCATTCGAAGAGCGGATCCCACTGTATCGCGGACATGCGACCTCCGTTTTGCCTGAGAATAGCAGATGACCCCCGTTTCCGATATGAAAAACGCTCGTCCGCGCGGCATTGTTCGCCGATTCGCATCGGGAGTAGAGTGGCCCCGATGGACGGACGACACGATATCCTCGGACTCGACTTCGCCGAACTTACCCGGCTCGCGGAAGAGCTCCTTCCGGGCGGGAGGGGGGTGGCGGGCGAGGTCTACTCCCGGGCCTTCTCCTCGGGCAGGCTCGAACTCGAGGGCCTCGGCCTCTCGGAGCGGAACCGTCGCGCCTGGGAGGAGCATTTCTTCGTCGGCCTCCTTTCGGCGGGCCCCCGCGAATTCGAGGAAGGCGAGTTCGGCGACACCGAAAAGGCGGTCCTCCTCCTCGCCGACGGGACCTCGATCGAGTGCGTCCTCATTCCCATGCCCACACGGACGGCAGGGGCGGGACTGCCCGAGGGGCGGCCCAAGTCGACCCTCTGCGTCTCCTCCCAGGTCGGTTGCCGCATGGGCTGCGCCTTCTGCGAGACCGGAAGACAGGGCCTCTCGCGCAACCTGTCGGCGGCCGAGATCGTCTCGCAGCTCGTCACCACAAAGGCTCTCTTCGGCTGGAATCCGGGCAACATCGTCTTCATGGGCATGGGCGAGCCCCTCGACAATCTCGATGGCCTCAAGGGCGCCCTCGCCGTCCTCACCGATCGACGGGGCCCGGCCTTTTCCTGGGAGCGCATCACCGTCTGCACATCGGGCAGCGCCGAAGGCCTCGCTGCCCTCCGATCCGTCGGCCATCCCCGCCTCAACCTCTCGCTGAGCCTCAACGCGGGCGACGATCCGACGCGGAGCCGCATCATGCCGGTCAATCGAAAGACCGACCTCGGGGCCCTCGCGACGGCCCTCGTCGCCTGGCCACGGCGCCGCAACTTCGTCCTCGCCCTCAACTATTGCCTCCTCCCGGGCATCAACGACGGAGCGGATGACGCGAGGGGGGCCGCCGAATTCTCGCAGCGGGTCGGCAGAAGCATCGTCAATCTCATACCTTATAATCCGGGCAGCCATCCGATAGCCCCCGCCCCGAGCGAAGAAGAGGTCGAGCGCTTCCGCGGCCTCCTCGAGGCAGAGGGCTGCATCGTGAAACGCCGGGCGGGCAAGGGAGGCGGCATCATGGCCGCCTGCGGCCAGCTCGGCGGCAGCCGGGGAGACAATGGAGGAAGAGCATGAAAAGAGGGGCAGCAGTCGCCATGGCCATCGTCATGGCCATCGTCATGGCCTGCGTCATCGGCCTTTCGGCCTGCGCGAAGCCGAAAAGCCTCGAGATCGGCGGAGCGGAAAAGACCGTCGATCCCTACGGACTCTGGGCCGAATTCGCCGCCAAGGACAGGATCGATCCGGCGGTCGAATACAAGCTCTCGGTGCCGAACCTCGTACTCTCCGTCGTCTTCTCCGAGACCATCGTCGTGCCCATCGTCCTCGTCGGCTGGTACCTCTGGGAACCCGTCGGCCCGAAAACGACGCGCTGAGGAGCCACCATGGACCCCGCCACAGCCCTCGCCTCCCTTCCCAGGAAAAGCCTCGCCTTCCTCCCCACCCCCCTCGTCGAACTGCCGCGCCTCTCGAAGCTCCTCGGCGGCCCGAGGATACTCGTCAAGCGCGACGACCAGACCGGCCTCGCCTTCGGCGGCAACAAAACGCGAAAGCTCGAGTTCCTCGTGGGCGCCGCCCTCGCCGAGGGCTGCGATAGCCTCATCACCGGCGGCGCTGCCCAGTCGAACCATTGCCGCCAGACGGCCGCTGCCGCGGCGGCTGCGGGCCTGGAATGCCACCTCGCCCTCGGCGGCGAGGCGCCGGCCATCCCCGGGGGCAACCTCCTCCTCGACGGACTCCTCGGGGCCAAGATCCACTGGGGCGGAGCACGGCGCAAGGGCGAGGACATACCCCGCATCGCGGAGAGCCTCCGCGCGGCGGGCCGGCGCCCCTACATCATCCCCTACGGTGGTTCGAACGCGAGGGGTGCCCTCGGCTATGTCGAGGCCGCACGCGAGCTCGCCTTCCAGTTGCGCGAACAGGGCCAGTCCCCCTCGGCCGTCGTCTTCGCCTCGAGCTCGGGCGGCACCCAGGCGGGCCTCGAGGTAGGCTTCCGTCTCTTCGGTATCGGTGCCCGACTCGTCGCCGTGGCCATCGACAAGTTCGAGGGCGAGGGCCCCAGTCTTCGCGACAGGGTGAGGACGACAGCGGCGGAGACCGCCGCCCTCCTGGGTCGGGACATGGCCCTGGAACCCGAGCTCCGCGAGGACTTCCTCGGCGGCGGCTACGGCGTCGTCGGCGTGGCCGAACGCGAAGCCATAGGCCTCGTCGCGCGGACGGAGGGACTCCTCCTCGATCCCGTGTATTCCGGACGGGCCTTCGCCGGCCTCCTGGCCATGATCCGTTCGGGCGAGTTCGGCGAGAAGGAGAGCGTCCTCTTCTGGCACACGGGCGGCGGCCCCGCTCTCTTCCCCTACGCGGAAGCCCTCCTCCCCTGAGTCCTTCGGCGCGCGCGCCCAGGGCCGGCGGCGAGGGAGGCCGGAAGGGGCGATCGCGCGACGACCCTTCCGCCATTTCAGAATTATAGTAACTATAACAATTTTAGTTAGTATTTTATATCCAAAGCGAAGTTGACTCCTCCCCGTGCGGGTGTATGCTGACACCTGCCGCCGAACCGCGACGCCACAAGCGAAGCGACCAACGCGGCGGAACATCAGCATCCCGTTTACCCGGAGGAGGAATCTCATGGCGCAAAAAATGGTGGTAGTCTGCAACGGCGAAGAGGTCAAGAACATCATGCCGACGCTCATCTTCGCTTCGTCGGGCCTCGCCCTCGATTACGAGGTTCACGTGATCTTCATTCCCGGCGGGGCGAAGTGGACCCTCAAGGGAGAAATAGAGAAGATAGGAATCCCCAAGGGCATGCCCAATCCCTTGCAGCTCTTCGGCGACATCCTGGACCTCGGCGGAAAGGTCGTGCTCTGCGAGATTGCCCTGGAGAACAAGGGTATTTCTCCCGGAGACCTCCGCGACGACCGCATCGTCATCCAGAAGGTTCCCCCCTTCCTCATGGACGCAGACGGCGCCACGATGAGCTACGTATTCTGAAGCTCCGTTCTCCTTGACGGCGGGCCGGCGTCTGTCTAGTTTTGAGCCATGGCAAACACCCAGGAAATCAAGGAATGGAAGGCCGGCCTCCAGGCCGAGCGCGAGGCCGTCTGGCTCTACGATTCTATGGCCGACGCCGAGGCCAACGCCGATCTCTCCGGCATCTACCGCCGCCTCGCCGACACCGAGCGAAGACATGCCGCCATATTCGAGGCAAGGCTGAAAGAGGCCAAGGTGGCCGACAAGGCCTTCAAGCCCGGACTGCGCAGCCGGATCATCAGGATGGTGGCCAAGCGCAACGGGGCCCAGGCAGTCGTCCCCCTTGTCGCCGCCATCGAGGCCCAGGCGGCCAACTCCTACGCGAGCTCCGCTGGCCGCGCGCCGGATAAGCAGCTCGAGGAGATGGAGAAGGAGGAGCGCTCCCACGCCAGGGTCTTCGGCTGGATGGCCTCGAGCGGCACGGGAAGCCAGGGCGCCGACATAGCCCGCTTCGAGGGCCGGCACCGCACGGGGGGCAACGCCCTCCGCGCCGGCATCCTCGGCGCCAACGACGGCCTCGTTTCGGTCTTCCTCCTGGTGATGGGGGTGGCCGGGGCGGGTGTCGCCCAGAAACAGATCCTCATAACCGGCGGAGCGGGTCTCATCGCCGGCGCCCTCTCCATGGCCCTCGGCGAGTGGCTCTCGGTGCAGAGCGCCCGGGAGCTCTACCAAAACCAGATAGCCATCGAA
>DATKTD010000152.1:0-19885 GCA_035531315.1 Rectinemataceae bacterium | reverse complement strand
GGGGCTTCTGGGAATCGAGTGGAAAATCAGTGTAGAATGACTGCATGAACTGGGAATCGGTTGAGGAATTCTATAGCGGGCTGCTTGGGGTTGAATTGCCCTGGGAAGTGGAAAGCATCGATCGGGACGGGCAGACTCGTGAGGTACATGTCCGAATAATCTGTACTGATAGTGAGTCTGCGTGTCCTGTTTGCGGGCGAGCGTCGCCGATCCATGACCGGACAACACGGAAATGGCGGCACCTTGATTCGTGCAACCACAAGACGATCATCGAAGCGGACGTGCCTCGTACTCGCTGCGTCGAACATGGCGTTCTTCAAATATCTATACCGTGGGCAGAGAAGAACAGTCGATTCACGATCGAACTCGAGCGGCAGGTCTGCATGTGGCTGAAGGAAGCCTCACTTTCGGCGATAGGCGACATGTTCGACCTGAGTTGGGACGAAGTTGCAGGGATCCAGGAACGGGCGGTGCGACGCGGTATGGCCAAACGGGTAAAGACCAAGCCGAAGAACATCGGAGTTGACGAGACATCATTCCAGAAGCGCCATGAGTACGTGACCGTGCTTGTCGACAAGGACAATGGCGTGGTTCTTGACGTCTTGCAGGACCGCAAGGCTGAAACCCTCGACGAGTGGTTCAGGACGCAGGAAATGGCTGATTTCAGCGATCTGGAGAGCGTTTCGATGGATATGTGGGACGCCTTCATCAAGGCCGTCAAAAACAACTTCGGGAATGCGGAGCGCATGATCGCTTTCGACCGGTACCATGTTGCCGGGCACCTGGGCAAGGCGGTGGACAAGGTGCGGGCGCAGGAGCATCGCGATCTACTCAAGGACGGCGGCACGAGCGAGCTGAAAGGCACAAAATACGACTGGCTGAGGAACTCGGCACGAATCGATAATCGATCAAGTGATCGGCGAGAGTTTCTGAAGCTCTCCCACTCGAATTTGAAGACGGCGCGGGCATGGAGGATCAAGGAAGCAGCCGGGCTGCTTTGGGACTTCGTCTATGAAGCCGTTGCCGAGAAACGCTGGAAGGAACTCGTTGGATGGATGAACCGAAGCAGGCTTGAGCCGATCATAAAGGTCGCAAAAATGATCAAGTCCTACTTGTGGGGAATTCTGAATGCCATTAGGCTGAAGACGACTAATGCGGATTTGGAGTCAATGAACTCAGGTATCCAACGCATTAAACGTATGGCGTGTGGATTCAGGAATCGGAAGCGATTCAGGATGTCGATCCTTTTTCACTTCGGCGGCTTGGATCTCGGATTTTAGTTCCACTCGAAAGTCTGAAGACCCGTCCATGCTTTGTTCATCATATTCATTTCCTATCGCTTTCCGCTCTTGACGATGGTGTAGCTGGCGCTTGTCTCGTGGGGATGGCCCCCTCCCTCGTCCCACTCGGCCTTGAGGTAGTAGAGCCCCAAGGTGGTGGGCACGAGGAATCGTCCCTCCCTATCCAGGGTAAGGGGGCTCCAGGTCGTGCCGTCGAGGCTCCACTGCCAGCTCACCGTTCCGTCGGGTAGGGGCTGGCCGGCCATGTCGAGGGCCTGGTAGTCCAGTCGCTGTCGCGCGCCGGAGCCGAGCTTGGAGTTGGGCTCAGGCTGATGAATATCGAGCCTCGCCCGGTTTTCGACCGCGAGATCGATCGTGGTCGTCGCCACGGGGTAGCCGTCGGGCATGCTCACGTAGAGCTTCACCTTCCCCGAAAGGCTCGTTGTCGTGTAGGGCAGTTGGTAGTTCCGCGGCTCGATGGCAGTTTCCCCGCCGCCCCAATCGATGGTCCATGCGACCCTCCAGGCCTGCTGGAGGCTGTCCCGCTCTTCCCTGCCGATGTCCGCCCCGAGGCTCACCGTTGAGAGGGGGGCGATTGATTGTCATTTTCAATTACCACGCGAGGCAACAAGGGGGAAGGACGGGGGAAAGGAGGGACGAAACGCGCCGGCGATGGATCCTTGACAGTTGGACCATACTATCGGGGGGCATTCCTCCCGGCTTCGATCGGTCGAGGCTAGCGACAGGGCCTCTCGCTCAAATTCGGCAGCTACTCGCGCGCCTCACTCCCACTTGAACAAGGCCGCAGCCAGGGCCAGGAAGACGAGGGTCATCGCCACGAGCACCCCCAGGTCCCCCGCGATTTGGGGAAGACCGGCTCCATCGAGCATGATCGCGCGCGACGATTCGATGTAATAGGTGATCGGAAAGGCGCGCGAAGCGAGCTGCATCGCGCGGGGCGTACCCTCGAGCGAAAAGAACACGCCGGAAAGGATCATCATTGGCCAGGTGATGAGGTTCATGAGGCCGCCCGCGACCTCCTCGCTCTTGATCCTGGAGGAGAAGACCAGACCGAGGGCGATCATGCAGAGGATGGCCAGGGCGTTTACGAGGAACAGGAGGCCCCAGGATCCGGCCATGCGGAAGTGCAGGACCGCGTCGGTGCCGGCGAAGATGACCACCGAGAGGAAGGCCACGATGAAAAAGCGGGACAGGACCTGGGCGGAGACGAATTCGAAGGCGCTCAAGGGTGTCGCCTTGAATCGTTTGAGGACACCGTTGCGCCGATAGCGCACGATGACGAAGCCGACCCCCGAGAGGCTTCCCAAAAGGATGTTGATGCCGATGATGCCGGGGACGAACCAATCGACATAGCGAATGGGGGTGCCGGTAATCGTATGCTTGGCGTAGACGCCAGGCTTGTCGACTTGGCCGAGCATCCGCTCGAGGAAGTAGCCGTTGGATGAAGCCTCGTTGATGTAATACTCGTGTTTGGACAGATCCAGCGCCATGTCGAGTTGGTTGTGCGCAAGCCTGTCGAGCGGAACCGAGAGGCCGGAATAATCGACGAATTGGATGTGCTCATAATGCAGGAATGCGACGTCCGCGGGGCTGCCGACCTCTGGCATGGCGCCGACGAGGCCGACCTTGTAGCTCGTGCCGCCTCCGCTCGGGAAGGCGTAGGCGAAGCCGAAAATCAGGATGATCGGAAAGACGAGATTGAAGATGAGCGTCGATCTATCGCGGAAAAACTCGAGATTGCGAGCGACGAACACTGCCCAGAATTTTTTCACGCTAGTCCAACCTTGCCCCGGTGAGCTTGAGGAACAGGTCGTCGAGATTGCGCCTCTCGACCAATATCCCGGAAAGATCGACCTTGTTGGCCACGAGTTCCCGCAGCGTCGCGTCGGTATCCGAACAGTTGAAGGTCATGAAGCCATCCTCGCTGCTCGCCTCGCAGCTGAAGACCGAAGCGACGGGAACGGCGGCCGCTGGAACGCGGATGACGGCCTCTCCGAAGTGTTTGCGCAAAAGCTCGCGTGGCCTGCCCGACTCGATGATGCGGCCGTGGTCCATTACGATGATTTCATCGCAGAGATAATCGGCCTCGTCCATGTAATGCGTCGTGAGGATGACCGTCTTGCCCTGGGCCTTGATGCCTTCGACGAGGCGCCAGAAATTGCGCCTGGCATGGGGATCGAGGCCGGTGGTCGGCTCGTCGAGAAAGAGCAGGTCGGGATCGTTGATCAGGGCGATGCCGAGAAGCATGCGCTGGCGCTGCCCGCCCGAGAGCTTTCTATTGTCACGATCGATGAAGTCCTCGAGAGAACAAATTTCGACTATTTCGGCGATCGGACGGGGCCGCGGATAGAGTTTGGAGAAGAGCTCGAGGGTTTCCCTCACCGTGAGGAATTCCTGAAGCGAGGTGTCCTGAAACTGTATCCCGATTTTTTCCTTGAACGAAGGGGCCACGGCCTCGCCGCGATAGCGGATGATCCCCGAATCGGCCTCGTGAATCGTCTCGATGACCTCGATGGCCGTCGTCTTGCCGGCGCCGTTTGGTCCCAGTATGCCGAAACAGGAACCGGAACGGACCGAGAAGCTGATGCCGTCCACCGCCTTGACCTTGCCATAGGACTTATGAAGATCGTGCACTTCGAGAATCGGCGACGAGGGAAGATCTTCGGACATAGGAACAGAATGTACTCATGGATGCCTGGGCCGGCAAATGCGCGGGATTCGCCGAATCGCGATTATCGAGCCTATTATCCCGATTCGAACGCCGCGCCTCGACATGGGAGGAAAGCGGAGGGAGACCGGGGGACTCTGCCCCTCAAGCCACGACCTCATGGGTCGCCGCGAGAACGGCGATGCCGGTGCTGTCCTCGACCTCGAGCTTCTTGCAGGCCCGAGCGAGGGTGTTGCGCACCGTCGACTCCGCCACATCGTAGTCGACACAGATCTCCTTGGCCGATCTTCCCTCCATCACGGCCAGCACGTAGGCCCGTTCGGCGTGGGTCAGACCCTTCTCCGCGAGGGAAAGCCGAGGCTTGGGTTCTTTGAGAAAGACGACGAGACGGTCTTTGTAGAGGAACCAGAGAAAGAGGCCGAAGGCGCTGATAAAGAATGTCGGGGCCACGGCATCGAAGGCGGGGCGCTTCATATAGAAGACCGCCGCTACCTCCATCGCGAATAGATAGAGAACCAGCAGGCCGACGCGCAGCCTGCGCCTCTTATGGAAAACCCCCGTTCTCTCCAGGAGGACGACGCCCATAATGAAGTAACCGAGGCCCCAAATGGTCCAGGGTTCGGGAATTATCGCGATGGGGCTCGACAGGAGAAAGATCGCCGGTTGCAGCCACTTCAGCTTGGCCACGAGGGCGCTGACGAGGAAGAGACAGGCCGAAGCGATGGTTACCAGTTGGTTCGGCAGAAACAAGGCGCGCCAGATGCCGTCGCCCCGGGAAAGGACGTTGGGGATATTGATCAAGTATCCCATCAGGAAGACACAGGCGAATATTATGCCCGACACGCGCAGCTTGTTTTCCATCATCCTACCCAAGACGCGGCGAGGGCGGAAAAGAACGGGGCCTCGGCGTCGGTCATTCGTAGGGAATGTGTCATAACCGCCGCGAGCGCCGCCAGGCTCCGCCAATTGACAGCGAGCTTTGTGGTATCCATGGCCTTGTGATATATCCGATCTCCTATGCTGTAAAGTCCGGCGCCAAGCGAGCGTCCGCGCCTTCCCCGAAGGTGTCGACCTCGATCCGCGCTGTCTCCACCGATCGCGCCCTTTTCCCCCTTACCGCGAACAGCGGTCGGCGAGATAGACGATCGACTGGTAGGGAATTCCCCCGGCCAGGGAGACGCCGATTTCGCAGGTCCTGCTGTTCGAGTAGCCCGAACGGCAGTCCGGGGGCAGCTCTTCCTTGAGGCCGGAAAGGGCGGAGGCGCTCAGTTCGGGGAAGAGGAAGATCCTGTCGCCGGCCACGCCGCAGCAGCCGACGCCCGCGGGTACGACCACCTTTTCGGCGAAGGCCCGCGCGACCGCGACGAAGGCCTCGGCCAGCTCCATCTTCCTCGAGCTGCAGGTGATATGAATTGCGATTGTTTCGGGCGACTTTTCTATCGTGAGGACTTCGAGGAGGAACTCGCGGATGAAGCGGACGGGCTCGAAGAGCCTGAGCCTCGGATCCGCCTTGCCCGTGGCCGTGAGGAGGCAGGGGCTCGTGTCGAAGAGGACGGGATACTCTCCGTCGCGGCTCGCGGTGAGGAGGGCCGCCTCGAGCTCGAGCCGCTTCTTCTCCCCCTCCTCCACGAAACCCTTGCTCGAGAAGGCCATGCCGCAGCAGAGCCCCGGCAGGCCCTCGGGCAGGATGACTTCGTAGCCGCCCTTCGCGAGGAGGCTCAGCATGGCCTCGTGGAGGGAGCGCTGGTCCCTGTCGCCCGGGGCGGGTCCCATGGAGCGGACGATGCAGCTCGGGAAGTAGACGACCTTCCTCTTCGTTTGGGGGGAAGAGGCCGCCTTCCCGCGGCTTTCGGCGAGGAGAGGCAGGGGAGACCTTCCGTCCGGGTTCCGGCCGACTTCCGCCAGGACCGCGGGGCGGATGGGCCGTGGCCTCGAAGGCATCGCCTTGTTCCACAAGGGGAGCCGGTCGCCCGAAAGCCTCCGTGCCGCCAGGGCCGCCGCGCCGAGGACTTCGGGACCGATGCTGGCCCTCACGAAGCCGATGGCCGAGAGACCCGCGCGGAGTCCGGCCGTCACTCCGCCCATATGCGAGGCCAGGAAGCGGGCCGTCGACTTCGCCCCTTGCCCATTGCCGAGACGGCGCAGCTCCTTCGTGTACTTGCCGGTATCGACGGAAACCGGGCAGGCGATGGCGCACAGACCATCGGTGGCGCAGGTCTGGAGACCCAGATAGACATAATCTTCCTCAAGTCGCGCCAGCCGCGACGCGTCGCTGCCCGAGGCCCTGAGACCGGCCATCTCCCGGCTCACCGCTATCCTCTGGCGGGGCGTGAGGCTGAGGTCCTTCGAAGGGCAGGAAGGCTCGCAGAAGCCGCATTCGATGCATTTGTCTACGTACTCGTGGGCGGCAGGCAGAGGCTTGAGGTTTTCGATGTGGGCCAGGGGATTGTCGCCGATGAGGACTCCCGGGTTGAGGAGCCCCTTCGGGTCGAAGGCCTTCTTGACTCGGCGCATCAGGTCGTGGATCCGCCGCCCCCACTCCATCTCGACGAAGGGCGCCATGTTGCGCCCCGTTCCATGCTCGCCCTTGAGCGAGCCGTCGTACTTGTTCACGACCATGTCGCAGACCTCGTCCATGAAGGCCTGGTATCGCGCGACTTCTTTCTCGTCGCCGAAATTCTGGGTGAAGACGAAGTGGAGATTGCCCTCGAGGGCATGGCCGAAAATGATACCCTCGGCGTAGCCGTTTCTTCGCATCAGGCCTTGGAGCTCAATCGTGGCCTCGGCGAGGCGGCCGATCGGGAAGACCACGTCCTCGATGACGACGGTCGTGCCCGTCTTCCGGACGGCTCCCACGGCAGGGAAGAGACCCTTGCGCACATGCCAGAACCGGTCGAATTCCTCCTTCTTGTCGGTGAAGGCGATCGGCAGGAGGGTGGGCACGGACGAAAGCGCCGCGACTATCTCCCCCACCTGGCGCGCGAGGCCCATCCTGTCGGCCGCGCGGGTCTCCACGAGGAGGGCGGTGGCCTCCTCTCCCAGACCCGACAGAAACTCGGGCATGCCGGCCTGGTCCTCCACGGAGCGGAGCGAGGCTCGATCCATGAGTTCGACGGCGGACACCGGCCCCGCCTTGAGCGTGGTCGCGGCCAGGCAGGCCCTCTCGATGTCGGGGAAGACCATCAGGGCCGAGGCCTTGTGCGGATGCTCCACGACGGTGCGATAGGTGATTTCGGCGATGAAACCCAGGGTGCCTTCGGAGCCGATCATCAGGTGGAGAAGAATGTCGATCGGGTCCGCGAAATCGAGGAAGGCGTTGACCCCATAACCCGTGGTGTTCTTGATCCGGAATTTCTCCGCGATGCGTTTCGACGTGGACTCGTCGGCGAGGATTTCGCCGCGAATGGCCGACAGCTCGGCGAGAAGTGGCGCGTGGGACCGCGCGAAGGCCCCCCTCGAGGCGGAATCGGCCGTATCGAGGAAGGACCCGTCGTGGAGGAGAAGCTTCATGCTCTCCACCGTGCGATAGCTGTTCTCGGCCGTGCCGCAGCACATGCCGCTCGCGTTGTTCGCCGCGATGCCACCGATCATGCAGCTGTCGATGGACGCGGGATCCGGCCCGATCTTGCGGCCGTGCGGGAGGAGGAGGGCGTTCGCGCGGGATCCGACGATGCCGGGCTCGAGGACGATGCGCGCGCCATCGTCGAGTATCCGATGCCCCTTCCACCCCCCCGCGAGGAGGACGAGGACCGAGTCGGTCACCGCCTGGCCGGAGAGGCTCGTGCCCGCCGCCCGAAAGGTCAGGGCCACGTCGAAACGATCGGAGGCGTCGAGGAGGAGCTTTACCTCCTCGACGCCGCGGGCCTTCACGACGATCTTCGGAATCAGCCTGTAGAAACTGGCGTCGGTTCCGTAGGCCAGGGTGCGAAGGGGGTCGCAGACGATGCGCGATGATTCGATACTGCCGAGGATGTGCTTGAGAAAGGCCCGATGGGCCGGCGGCAGGGCCTGGAGATCGGCGGAGACGCATCCTTTTGTCACTTCTTTACCCCTCGTATGGCGCCCATCAGGGCCCTTCGGTACGTCCGAAAAGCGAGAGCGCGAGTTCGGAAATTCCCTTCCTGAAGGGATTGAGGTCCCGTGGCGTCCCGACGTGGAGCCGGTTCGCGAGAAGGACGATGACGAGGCCCGACGGCGCGTTGACATGGAGGTAGGTGCCGGTGAAGCCCGTGTGGCCGTAACCGCTGCCGGGATAGTTGTCGCCGAGCTGGAAGCCGAGGCCGCGGGCCCCGCCATGGTCGCGCGAAGCCTCAGCGGCGATGTGTGGCTCCAGATAGGCCGCTCCGTCGACTCGACCATCGTCGAGATAGAGCCTGCCCAGGCGGCAGAGGTCGCGCGCGTCGGCGAATAGGCCGGCGTGCCCCGCGGCGTCCCCGAAAAAGTAATGGCAATTGCCATCATTCGGTTCGCCGGTGATCGGACGCCCGGAATCCCTCCAACCGCCGAAGGACAGGCCCAGATCGGCCACCATGCCCGCCTCGATCCTGTTGCCGAATTCGGTGGCCGCGACGGCCCCGCGGGGTGCCTTCCAGGAGCAGCGAGAAAGCCCGAGGGGGGCGAAGACCAGCTCGCCTACCGCCGCGTCGATGCCCTTGCCGGTCAAGGCCTCGACGACCCGGCCGAGGATCATGAAATTGAGATCCGAGTAGACCACCTCGTTCCGAGGCGGATGCCTCGCGAGGACATCGGCGAGGATGACCTCGAAGGACTCGCCACGCCGGGCGTAGAAGGGGTACCAGTAATGGATACCCGAGGAGTGGCAAAGGAGGGAGGATATGTCCTTACCGCCTATCGCGGCGGCCAGGGCGGCGAGGACGGCCGGATCGACCCTGGCGTCGAAGAGGCCGGGGATGGACTCGAGCCTCGTGGCCAGGCCGAGTCGTCCCGTCGTGACGAGGCGCAGGACGGCCGTGGTGGTGAATATCTTGGTAATTGACGCAATATCGAATATCGTGTCGGTGCCCATCGGTACCCTGCCGGCATCCGAACGGAGGGCGTCGCCCCAGGCGTTTTCGACGAGGAGCTCCGCCCCCGCATCGGTCCGGCGCTCGACGCGAAGCACGGCGCCGGCGAAGAGACCCTCGTCGATCGCCTTCCGGAATTCCGCGTCGAGGACCCCGTCGCCCCTCCCGCCCCGGAGCGCTCGACTCACCGCGCTTCTCCCTCGCGCTTCTTGACCATGATGATCTCGGCGATGCCCTTCCTCGCGAAGTCGGGCAGGGCGCCTACCTTTTTGTAGCCCTGTCTCTCGTAAAAAGCCTGAGCAGCCACGTTGAAATCGGAGACGAGGAGGCAGAAGTCGCGACCGACCGGGGCCCCCCTTCGCTCGAATTCGCCGAGGAGCAGACTGCCCACCCCGGCGCCGCGAATGGATTCGTCCACCGCGATGAGGCGGAGATAGGGGGCCGAGGAGAAGGCGCCGAGACGGTCCATCCACACGAAGCCCGCGACCATCCCGCCCCCCTCGGCCACGAAGAGCTCGCCGCCCGATTCCAGGGCGGCCGCAAGACTGCGGGACATGGCCTCGGGCCGGAAGCCGTAACGCTCCCCGATGACCGAAGCGCAGACGATGGCCGCGCAGCGCCAGGCATCGTCGATTCTCATAGCTCTGATGATCATTTCCATGTCGACCTTCCCGTCGGATCGGAGGCTATCCGGCTTATAGGGTGAGCGAACCGAGAACGACGGGATGCCTCGCTCCCGTCACCGCCGGCAGATTGCCGGGCCTCCCCATGAGCGACTCGTGGCCGATGAGGGCGAAGGCCATGGCCTCCCGCGCCTGGTCCGGCACCCCATATTCGTCGGTCGTCGCCACCTTTATTCCCGGTGGCAGGCGCTCCTCCAACATCCTGAGAAGCGTCGCATTGCGGGCCCCGCCGCCGGCGGCGAGCAAGCTCGCGACGGGGATTTCGGGCAACACGAAATTCCTTACCGCCGCGGCTATCGATTCGGCAGTGAAGGCCGTCGCCGTCGCGACGACGTCCTCGAAGGAAAGCCGCTTCTTTCGCGCCTCGCTCAGGAAGGCCGCGGCGAAGTCGGCCCCATAGACCTCCCGGCCCGTGCTCTTGGGCGGGCGCCGGGCGAACCAGGGATCGAGCATGAGGGCGGCTACGATTTCCTCGGCTACCTTCCCCCTGGCCGCGATCGCCCCGCCCTCGTCGTAATGCCTCTCGCCCCTCGTGCCTTCGAGGACGAGGGCGTCCATGACCATATTGCCAGGACCGGTATCGAAGGCGGTCACGCCCGAGTTTTTCGCCCCGGCCGGGATCACCGTGGCGTTCCCAATGCCGCCGATGTTCTGGACTATCACGCCCTCGCTGGGAGAACCGAAGAGGAGGGCATCGATGAGGGGAGCCAGGGGCGCACCCTCCCCTCCCGCGGCCATGTCCCTTGCCCTATGGTCCGAGATCACCGGTATCCCCGTCCTCTCCCTGAGGACGGCGGCGGAACCGAGTTGGAGCGTTCCCTTGACCTGGAGAAGGCCCGAAGGTCCGGGAAAGGCCCGGGGCAGCGGCGCGTGCCATACCGTTTGACCATGCATGCTGATGGCATCGACATCCGAGGCCGGGATGGCCGCCTTTTCCAAAACGAGCTCCACCGTCCTGGCGTACCATTCCGAGAGACCGAAATGGGCGTAGGTCAGATCGTCGATGCGGGCGGTTGAAATCGAACAGAGCCTCGCCACGAGGTCCCTGAGTTCATCCGGATAAGGCAGGTAGGCATGACCAAGCATGCCGATCGATGAAGTAGCCCCCTCGGCGTTCGTCACTATCCGGACAAGAACGGCATCGACCCCATCGAGGGAAGTTCCCGACATGAGGCCAAGCACGAGATGCTGGGTCTTCGAGGCGTAGCTGTCGCTGTAACTCACGATCACTCCAGATTCGTCCCCAGAAATAGCCCGGCGCTTACAGGCCAAGCTTCGACATAAAGGAACTTCTCGACATATTTTGGCCCTTTTTCTGGACTGCGACAAGGGGAATTTGAAATTATATTTCTTTACACTCTGACTTTGGGGTGATATGTTAAAACTGTATTTCATCCTTCCGATCGCTTCCCGGAGGCACCATGCAGCCCGTAGCCGATCGCCCACAAGAGGAAGATCGTTTATGGTCGACTTGCCGATAACGCAGGACATGCTCGACGGATTTACCACCGAAAGCCGCAACGAGCTTTCGATGGATATCGACTCGAAGGGAACCAGGGAAATCCTCGCCATCATCAATGCCGAGGACAAAAAGGTTCCCTATGCCGTGGAATCGGTCCTGGATCGCATCGCGGCCCTTGTCGACGAGGTCGTGGACTGTTTCAAGCGGGGCGGGCGCCTCTTCTATATAGGAGCGGGCACCTCCGGCAGGCTCGGCGTCCTCGATGCCTCCGAATGCCCCCCCACCTTCGGCGTTCCCCCTACCATGGTACAGGGCCTCATCGCCGGCGGTGCCGAAGCCCTCATACGATCCATCGAAGGAGCGGAGGACGATTCCGAGGCGGGAGTGCAGGAGCTCGAGAAGGCGGGATTTTGCGCCGACGACATCCTCGTCGGCCTTACCGCCTCCGGACAGGCTCCCTACGTCATCGGCGCGATGGCGAAGGCCCGCGACCTGGGCGCCGTCGTGGCCGCCATCAGCTGCAACAAGAATTCGCGGACCTTCGAGTTCGCGAAACATTCGATATTCCTCGACGTCGGCCCCGAAGTCGTCACCGGATCGACCAGGATGAAGGCCGGAACCGCCCAGAAACTGACCCTCAACATGATAACCACCGCCTCGATGATCAGGATCGGCAAGGTCTACCGGAACCTCATGGTCGACCTCACCCCCGTCAACCGTAAACTTGTCGAGCGATCGAAACGCCTCATCCGCCAGGCGACGGCCTGCGGCAAGGAAGAGGCCGAGGCCGCCTACGCGGCATCTGGACAAAGGCCGAAGATCGCCATCATCATGATTCTGCTTGGAATCGGACGGGACGAGGCGGAACGGCTGGACCGAATGGGCGGCGGCCCCATCTCCTCGGCGCTCCGGATTCATGAGGAAGAGAAGCGGCAGCGAAATGGCGGATGAACCGAAAAACTTCGAAAGCGCGCTCGCGTCGATAGAACTCAAGCTCGACAGCCTGTCGGGGGCGGAACGCAAAGTCGCCGAGTACGTGCTCAGCGAGCCCAAGAAGACCCTGCATTTCAATGTCGGCGAACTCGCCCGGCAAAGCGGTACGAGCCAGGCCGCCGTCGTGCGATTCTGCAAACGCATGGACCTCGGATCCTTCGGGAATTTCAAGCTCAGACTGGCCCGAGACGTATTCCGCGACGCCGACGAGCGCTTCATCCCCGACCTCGAGCTCGAATCGAAGGCTTCTGCCGAGCACCTGATCCGCAGCGTGATCGGACAGTCCCAGCGCAGCCTCTCCCTCCTCGCGAACAGCCTCGATCCGGCCGCGGTCGAGTCGGCGGTCGACGCCATGCTCGGCGCCTCGATGGTGGCCCTCTTCGGCGTCGGAGCCTCCGGGGTAGCCGCCTACGACTTTCTCCAGAAACTCGTGCGCGTCGGCATCCCCTCCTCCTACAGCGCCGACACGGACCTCCAGGTGACCACCGCCTCGACCCTCCGGGAAAGCGACATTGCCTTTATATTTTCGTATTCCGGCGAAAACGCCGCGATGTGCGAGGCGGCCCGGCAAGCGAGAGGACGGGGCGCCCAGGTCATCTCCCTCACGATGGACAGACCCAATACGGTCCGCGGCCTCGCGTCCATCAACCTTCTCGTGCCGGCCTTCGAGCGCGTCTACAGACAGGGAGCCTCGACCTCCCGTGTCAACCAGCTCACCGTGGTAGACATCCTCTTTTCCATCATCGTGTCGCGGAACCTCGACCGTTCCATCGTGGCAATCGAAAGGACGATGCTCGCCACCCACAGGAAGGGCGAAAGCTGACCCGCGAAACTTCTGGCCCCGATCCCTCTTGAAATGCCCGCCCTTTTTCCGATATTGTCGCCTTGTCCATGGGGAATTAGCTCAGTTGGTAGAGCGATAGGTTCGCAATCTATAGGTCAGGGGTTCGAATCCCCTATTCTCCATCAGTACTTGCGTTTCGACAGACCCCCGAAAAGTACACTGTGACTCAACACTGTGACTTTTCGGGGGTCTTTCGTTTATGGCCAAGCCTCTTCCTTCGAACGAACTCTTCGGCTTCACCCTCTTTAGGCGCCCCGCCCTAGACGGCAGGGTTATCATCTATGCCCGCTTCATAGAGAAGGCTACGGGTACCATCCTCTCCCAGCGCTCCCTGGGCACTGACGACGACCGGGAGGCCGCAGCCCGAGCCGGCCAGCTAATCGTCAAGCTCCCCCTTGCCAAGATCGCGAAGCTAAAGCTATCCAAGTCCAAGGAAGATCGCGAGTCGGCAGAGCGTCTTCGGAACATGGACCTTGCCTCCTACTTCACCTGGTTCTGGACTCCGGGGGCCTCGGACTACCTTCGCGACCGGATCGACGCTGAGAAGCCATTGTCGAACTACTACGTACAGACCCAAGGGAGATATATCGCCAAGCATGCCATCTGCTATGCCCCGTTCAGGAAGACACTCCTTCGGGAGGCGAGCCTTTACCTGAATGAAAGCTGGATGCACCACCTCAAGCGTAGCGGCGTCCAAGCCAACGTGATCGTCGATGCCTTGGCTGCTATCAGGACTCCCCTATCCTGGGCGGCGAAGCGCAACCTCCTCGATGAGCCTTTCAGCATGGCGGCCATCATCCGCCCCAAAGAACACCACGAGAAGCGGGGCATCCTAAGCCGAACCGAAGTAGCCAAGATCGTAGACCTTCCAACGGTCGACGAGATCGTTCCCCGCCCCCGACTCAAGCATGGTGAGAAGAACAAGGGGGTAGCCCCGATTGACCTCAGGCAGAAGGCCGTCGTACTCCTCTCGGAGCTTGCCGCCATGCGACGGGGAGAGATACGCGCTCTCAGGTGGCGATGCGTAGACTTCGAGAAGAAGCTCATCAGCATTGAGGAGAACTTTATAGACTCGGACGGCTTCAAGGAACCCAAGAGGGAGAGCTACGGCATAGTACCCATGGCGAAGGAGCTCGAGACGGTCCTCACCGACCTCAAGGCCCTCGCCTTCAAGCTCGGCCGTGCTACACCAGATGACTTCGTCATCTTCAATGTCAAGCGAGACGTCCCCGTCGCCGAGGTGACCATGCGTCGAGGCTTCCATCGCGCCCTCGCCCTGATCGGCATCGAGGACGACAGTACGGCCTCCAAAGAGAAACGCCCGCCCAGGCAGGGGAGCCAGCAGGCACGGCGCCTTGTGCTTCACTCGGGGAGACATGGGGCTGCTACACGGCTCGCTGAGAAAGTGGGGCCACGAGATGCGGCTAGGATCACTCGGCACAGAAGCGCCCAGGCCTTCGCCGGCTATTCGGACCACACGACCGATGAACTCCTCGAACGGGCACGGGACGCACTGAGCGTCGTGCCCAAGGTCGAGGCGCAGACCCAGGCTGTAAAAGAGGAATCGAGCGAGCGCAGCCAAGCGTAAGCCAACCCATGCAAAGGATAAGGCCCTTACTTGCGTTTCCCTCTGCACTGGTTTGCTAGCCTAAGCAGTAGGAGGTTCGAATGCACAACTTCTTTTCGTCAGTATCGACCCGTCGTTTGGAGGTCTCCGATTTCCTGAAGGAGACCTACTTTCGATCGCTTACGGCCCGTGCGAATCAGCGGGATACCCTCCCCGACATCGATCGCATGATCCGCAAGATCAAGGCCGGAGCCGCGAAGGTGGCCACCGCCACGGCGAAAGCCCGCCATCTCCAGCATGGAATCGACAAGATCGATCTCGTCACACATGATGCCACTCTGCGGTTCCGCTCTCTTGAGATGGAAAACAATGTCGATGACCCCGATGCGTATTGGAACTACATCGACAAGGCCGGACATGTGCGGAGCGATCTCGCTTATATGATCGATGGGCTGGCTCTCAGGCGAGAGATTGACTCCGAGAAAGCGAACCCAGCATCCGAAGCCGACAGGCCACCGCAAGAAGTCCCAGCCAGGGATGGAGCCTGCCAGCTTCCATCCAAGGAGTGCATGAACGTCGAGGAGATAGCCACCTATCTCGGAATTTCGATCAGCACCGTCTATCATCGTGCCGCGGCGGGGACCATACCGGTGAGTAGGATCGGCGCCAGGTTGGTTTTCCTCAGAGAAGAGATCGAGGCCTGGATAAAGAAGGCATCATAGTCGAAGAGTCGTAGACTGCGAGATCAATAGCCCGATTGGGAACTCCTCAATCGGGCTATTGGCAACCGGAAAAAGTTGATTTATTCTACGGTCATGGAAAACATAACTCGCGCTTCGCTCTTCGACGAGGAAATCAAGGCGACTACCGGTAGAATCAACGAACTGGTTTCGACGAACGCCAACCCTGATGAAATAGATTTAGCCCAGGCAAAACTTCGAGATCTACTGGAGAGCCGAAGGAGTTACCTGTATACGCCCAAGGATCCTTCATACTTCATCGACAAGGTCTTTGCGAAGACCTTGCATGAGGACCGCCAGAAGATCGCGGGAGAGCTGGAAGCATCGGTGATCGATACGATTATCGATCTTGAACGGCGGATCGAGTCTACCCACGAAGAGAGTACCTTCGAATACGAGCTCATGCTCGACATATTGGCTTTTCTGCGATTCTTCAAGGGACAGACCTGGGAGAAAGTAGATGATCCCCAACAGTCAGAATCATTCCGCCTCAAGTGGGGGCAAAGGCCCGGCCTAACCCCAAAGCAGCTCTGCGATGCCCTTTGTCAGCACAAATTCATCGATATACCCAATGCGAAATTATTCCAGGCAGTACTCGAAGACTATAAGGATGCGACCAAGCATCAACCGACAATCGATTGGCAAGGGACGCTCGACTCAATAACGACCTTCATGATCGTTGGCCAATACCTCGGCATACTAAACCCTGAGACTGCGCCTTCCAGAAATCGCGTGCTTCTTGACGACAAGTTCGGCAAGGATCGCTATCCCGTACCTCCAGCCGCGTCGATTATCAATAGATGCTTTACCGTGAATGGCAAAGAGGTCGAAGTATCGACAATTTCCCGCCATCATGCGAAACCGATTATCCTCGATCTAGAAACGCTAGAGCTCCGCGTCAAAGGGCTCTATGAGACCCTTAACCTCGGGGAAAAGGATGGGGACAACCTCAACTGGGACGATATCGTTATAAACCTACAAAAGCTCCTCGAAGATTCGGCGGTAAGCAAGGATGAATTGCTCGCCAACCTCGGTCAGATCGATATCGGCGTCCTCAAGTTCTTCGGCGAAATGATGACCCAATCGATAAAAGATCGCGGGAAAGTAGCCTCTAGGTTAGCTTCGTCGACTTAGTTGCGTTTTGGTTCGTCCGTGTTTCGTATACCTAAACCCGTCCTCGTTGAGGACATGAACGTTTTCGGGTTTAGGAGACACTATGAACGAACTTGAAGCGCAGATCACCCCCGCGATCGGTGAAGGCACCGCAACCGTCGAGACCCTACTCGGCTCGATGGGCGCCCAGGCAGACTCTGGGGTCCCAAAGAAGACCGAGCCCTACTATTCGCTCTATTCGGTCCTGGTCAATCAGCTTGGATGGACCGAAGGCGAGGCCATCAACACGTATTCCCACGAACAGTGGAAGGCCCTCACCAAAGTAGCCATCGAGATTGCGGTCGCTATTCACACCTCGACCGAAGGTACGGATGCGGAAGACCTCGTTTCTCTCGACTTCCACCATCTTGTCCGCGTCATCCGCAGGCTAAAGAAAGCCAATGGCCTCACGGAACTCGGAGTGATGATCCTCCTCGACAACATCATCGAGAACCGCCTTTACAAGGACCTCTATCACTGCAACTCCCCCGCCGACTTCTTCCGCTGCTGTGAGAACCTCCTTGGCTTTTCGAGCTCCAGAGCAAGGGATTTCCAGGTTCGCGGCCATGCCTTCAAGCAGCATTGGCAGGACATCCGCTTCGGTTGTGGCGATGTCCCAGGCATCTCCCTTGAGGAGCTCTGCCTCCGCCATCTGACCAAGCTCAGCCTCTACGACGAGGCCGTCGCCCTTTTCGAGCCCGAAGGCGCGCTCAGAATTTTCTCGGACTGCTCCTATCGCGATTTTTCCGGGAAGGTCAAGAGCGCAAGAGCCAAATCACAGAGCGAGCTAATCAGCAAGGGCAGGAAGTCCGGTAATTCAGCCTCCAACCCCGCAACCGGGATCGCCAAGCTCGACCTGTCGGGAGTCCAGCTCAAGCTCTTACACATCGTAGCAAATGGCGGGAGCGCCAAGCTTCTCGCCGCTTCCACTCAGTCCCAGATCGACGAGGTACTCGCCCGCTTCATCGAGCACCGCGACGAGAAGAACATAGCCATCCGGGCTCAGATCGGTCACAAGCTCTATGACCTCAAGAAACCGTTCGAGGTCAACAAGGAGCTCATGGGACTCAACAATGTCCACGAGATCATCGACCGCATCTGTTCAGGCATAGCGCTTGCGGCTCCTCGCCGTCGCACTATCGCCATTCTCACCTACCGGCTCAAGTCGGAGCCCTACTTCCGTGCGTATTGGCGTCACCCGCGCCCTGACGCTACATTCCGCTCTTTCTCCGAATTTGCCAAGGCGGATCTCGGCATGGGCGAGGAGCTCCGAGACTACCTCCGAGTCGGCCGCAATCTCGCCAAGTTCGGCTACATCCTCGATGGACTCGACGATCTCGACACCGACACCATGTTCTACAAGCTCCGCTACATCGACGATGCCATCGTGACCCATCTAGGCGACATCGCCCTCATCAGGGCACGCCTGGCGAATCTCAGCTCCAGGGAGTTCGCCAAGTTCGCGCGCGACGTGGCCTACGATCAGAGTACCACACGTGTACTCGTCAAGAAGTACCAGACGCGCTTCTTGGAGTCCGTCGCCCAGATCAACTCCTTCGTCGAGAAGGGATTCACCGTCGATGTCGTCGAGTGCTTCGCGCCAGAGGAAGCCTCCAT
Organism: Rectinemataceae bacterium; assembly: GCA_035531315.1. Classification (GTDB taxonomy): domain Bacteria; phylum Spirochaetota; class Spirochaetia; order Treponematales; family Rectinemataceae; genus CAIJMU01. The sequence goes on along the minus strand of DATKTD010000152.1, from coordinate 1,834 downwards.
CCTCGACCGGCTTCTTGGCGAGGTTCAGCAGGAAGGTGCACAGACGGATCCGGAGCGCGATATTCCTCAGACCGACAGGCAAAACCTGCGCGTCGCCTAGACCGCGACAGTTGCCGATCGAGGCCCCCGAGTAATTCGGGGGCCTTTCCTTTGGGCGAACGAACGTTTTCAGATTAGCTGTTTGCCTTCAGGGATAGGTGCGTGCTGACTACTAATAAGGATCATCCCCACAACACCATTGGAGACTCGCCATGAAGTACGACATCATCTCCGTTCGCTCGACACGGACTCCCTACAAGGTCACTCGCCCCGCCGACGTCTTCGCGGTACTCAAGCGCTACGCCAACGCCAAAGTCGAATCTTTTTACTCAGTCCTTCTCGATGGTGCTCATCAGATTATCAGCGTTAAGCTCATTACCGTGGGTCTGACCAATCGCACGCTCGCCCATCCCCGCGAAGTGTTCCGACCCGCAATCGTCGCCAATGCCACTGGGATCATATGTGCCCATAACCATCCGAGTGGGTGCAACTCTGCGAGTCCGGAGGACATAGAACTGACCCGTCGCCTGCGCGAAGCGGGTGATATCTTGGGGATACCCTTATTAGACCACCTGATAATATCTAGGACCGGTTACTTCAGCTTCACTGAAGGCGGGCTCCTAGACCCTGCGAAACTTGATTAGCCCTTCCATCAAACCTCGGAGGCAATAATGCGTAGGATGGGACTTCATCATGACGGCTACGACTTCCTCGATGCAGCAGCATTCAAGCACCAGAGTTGCTGCCGTGCTTCATCTCGTTCTTCCCGTCGTCATTGCAAAACTCTCGCCCGCGCCGACAAGGGCCGCGAGCGCAATACTACTCGTCTTGAGCTCCGCGATCCTGCCATGCTGCAACGCTTTCGTGTATCCATTCCTCGATGACGAATACCATCAGCAGCGCACGGACGTCCATGGAATCAGCGTCAACGGGCGCTCCCGCAATATATCTTCAAGCACGAAAGTCGGCGATACGCCTTCCCCAGCCAGTTCACCGTAATACCGTATACAGGGCGATTGTCGCGACCATTCAAAATTTCAATCTATCGATTGTGGACCAATCTTCTCCACAGCGTACTCATTCTTCGTAGCGTTCCACTTGGTACATATATAATAGAGACCTATCTCCCTATATACCTCTTCACTCGAATATCCCTCCATTCCCCACCCCATCATATATCCTCCGCATAAGCCGCTTCCGGCCGCCTTTTCAGACGGGCCAGACCGCGCCCGTCAGGGCTACTGCCAAAGCAGCCTAGGCCCTGCCGCAGTTGCCTCCGGCTCCCTCAGCTCCGCCCTGTTCAAGCGCTCCTGACGAGGTCTACCCTGATCCCGCCAGCCTTACGCCCCTTCCCGTCTACACCTTCAAGTGTGCCAACCGGCCCCGCCCTGACCGCCTCACGTCGCCTCCTGCTCCAACATTGCTTCCCCTCCCGCTATCGCCTACTTCTCCTCGCCTGCACTTCAGTGGCTCTGGCCGCTATTCCTTGAATACAGCCCCACGTCCACCCGCATCGCGTCGGGCTGGCGTGATCCCGGCCACACCCTTCCCATTGGAGGCTTACATGCAAGCAGTAGTCCTCGACCCCGTCAGGACCGAGCCCGCACCTTTCCCGCTCGATCTCCCCTCTGCAGCCGATCTCTTCTACCCCGACCTCAGCTCCGCCCTGTCTCCTGTTCCCACCGCCAACGATGATGCCCCGGCCCCGGCCTTCGCCGTCGATTCCTTGGCCAAGGCCGACTGGGCCATCTCCCGCATCCTTGACGCAGAGGCCCGCATCGCCCGCAGGGCCGAG
>DATKTD010000151.1:0-18499 GCA_035531315.1 Rectinemataceae bacterium | reverse complement strand
TATTTCCGCCTTCCGAAACCACTATTTCCGCCTTCCGAAACCACTATTTCCACCTTCCGAAACCACTTGTCCCGCCCACCGGGACCACTTGTCCCGGCCAGGAAATTCAAGCTGGGCGGCGTCGGGTGAGCAGTCGAGCCGGGGATCCACGGCGCCGCCCGGAAAGGTAGGGCCTCGCAATCCGACGTCGACGGCGACGCGATCGCGAGCCCCTCCTTTTTCGCTATTCCCGTTTCATCAATTTGCGAGATCGATTGCATCCTGGGGCACATACCAGTTCTCGCCGCCTGACAGGCCAGTGAAGAGTACGAGACCCGAGAGCTACGTTTCCTTGCCGGTACACGACATCGCTTCGCGACGTCGTATGACCGGAGGATTAGGCGCAATAAGGCCGGCTTCCGGCAACGGTCGCCGGCGAGAATGCGGCAACCGTAGTCGGCGATTTTCTCCACCCTAGCCAGGGGCTTTTGGCCCGCGGCAGCCTCTTCAAGGCTCGAGTTAGCAATGGCGACAGGAGTCGAACCCTCGTCTCCAGCTCAGGAAGGCTGGGGTAATAGAGCAGCGGCCTTCTAAGCCGCAGGTCGAGCGCCCACCCAGGCCCCGGCGTGAACCCGTGACTTGTGCGCAGGCGAGCTGAGCGAGCTTGCGCGCAAGTTTCGGGTTCGCGCAGTGCCCGCTGAAATAAAAAGCGCCTCAGGGACGGGGCGCTTCTCGATAGCCGCGCGCGGAGCGCGGTGGGCATTGAGGGGCGATGCCTCAGCGAGGGTCTGACCCCGTGGGGGGCGTCAATTCCTGCGGAATGTCACTTTTACAGACGGGTTATCTGGTTTCTCTGGAAAGAAGTACCTACCTGTCAGTGTTCCACTGCCATCGTAGGTTAGTCTATAGACTATGATGGAGTCACTCCCGGGAATATTCTCGTAACGTCCAGTGTGCCAATAGAAGACATAGACATTATTGTCTGAAGGCATTGCGAATGCCGATTGGGTCTCGAATGGAAGAATCTGGCCATTGGGTTTCAGCAGGACCATTCGGAAGATGAAGTTGCCGTCCGATAGTCGCTGTATCTGCAGGGCACTTGATATCTCGTTACTAACATATATCCCTTCAATTGGAACAAATACGTTTTCAGCGCTCAATAGAATTGATGGCAAACACAATGCAATTGTCAGTATGATTAGCTTAATGGCTTTCATGCTATTTCCCTTTCTTAGCCGATATGTCTTCAATACTCACATCAATCGTGTCCTTGTTGTTGTAATCGAATCCGATACCCTCCAGAGTACTAGCAAGGATATTAAAATCGCCGAGATGCATGATCTGACACCCAGCCGAGTACGGTTGCGTAAACGGTCCTATCGGCAATCCCGCCTGTTGGCGTTCTGCTTTCTTCTCCGGCGTCGTGAATTGATCAGGATGAATAAAGAAATCCCCCGTGAGTTGGATAGCATTCTCATAAGAATATGACTTCGATAGAAGGAGACCTTTATAGTCCCCTGTAGATAGAGTCTTTCCATTTAGTTCGCTCAGCCGTGGCTCGGGCATATCTGCCGTACTCTGGACCGGGGCAGAATAGGCAGTTTGATTCCGAATATTAACCTTCAGCGTATCACTGTAGTATCCGGTAGATCCAGTTCGCTCAATCTTGATACTTGTGTCTTTCTTAAGATCTTCTCTAGGAAAGACCGCTATGGCCTGTCCACGGATGTCATCACCATAGATTGGAGCCAACCCCAACGGATCTGTGGACCTAATCTCCTTCCCTCCCCCATACCAATCGTTTCTGCCAGCAGCGGAATCCCTCACGCCTTCTCCCCTGCGGCTATGAGGATTACGCAAACTCCTATGGCGGCGAAGGCAAGCCACTGGAGGGGGTCGAAGGCCAGGGAGAAGACGAAGAGGGAGGCCAGGGCGGGCCAAAGGACCTGGAGGCCGTAGAAGGCCGGGGCCACGCGGTTCATGGCTCCGTCTTTATACGCGAGTTGGACTATCGCAAAGGAAGCTATTCCGGCCGCGATGTAGAGCCAGAGCCAGGGAGCGCCGAGCCATGCGGCGATGGTCGGATCGACGAAGCCGAGGAGCTTGAGGGGTACGAGCATGAAGCCGCCCATCGATCCGGCGATGGCACCTATGGCCACGGCGAGCCAGGCGGGTCTTGCCCTGCCCGGTGGTAAGGCCGTCGCGATCTCTGGAGAGGTGGCCGTCTTTCGCCTTTTCGCGGTCTTGGGTCCTCGCGCCGCCGCGCTTTGCGCCGCCTCTTCTTTCGCGGCCAGGCTCTTGCCCCTGAAGGCCCTCAAGACAAGGGCGGCCCCGCCCGCGATGAAGGGAATAATAATGAATAACCAGGTGGCGGCCGTATCGGGGGAGTCTCCCTTTGCCGCCCCCGTCCCGCGAAGCCCCGCCAGGGCGATGGCGCAGAAGAGGGCGACGGTCAGGCCCACCTGACGGGTCGTGATGCGTTCTCCGAGGATTAGGGCCGAGAAGATGGCGGCGAAGGCGACGCTCGAACCGGCGATGCCGGCGACCACGTTGGTGGGTAGGCCGAGGAGGGCCAGGTAGTTGAAGGGCGGGGCCAGGTTCACGAGGGTGAAGCCGAGTATCCAGCCGCCGCGATCTCTCACGAAGGCCTTGTCGTGCTTTCCTTTATGGCCGATGAAGGCGACATGACGCTTCTGCAGGATCATGCCGAGCGAGAGGATGGCGCTCGAGACGAGGGCCGAGAGGAATGAGGGGATCGGCCCCATCTATTTTCTCCTTGTCTCGCGCCGGACGGAATCGAAGAGACTGGCGAAGGGTGAGGCGGCACGATAAAAAACGGCGGGGTGGCCTGCGGGAGCCTCGATCGACACCGCGCCGCCCCGAAAATGTCGGGAACTCCACAAATGGATCCAGTCGTCGTCGGGAAGGTCGAGGGTCACGAAGTCGGAGGCCTTGCCCGACACGGCGACGAGGAGGTCTCGGCCGTAGAGATATTGGCTAGAGCCCCTCTGGGCATCGAGGCCGGATTCGTAGTGGAGCAACGAGTGTCTGATGGGCGGAAGGAGCGCGCTTCTGTACTCCGAGGCCACCGCCTCGTGGTAGGGGCCGAGGGCCGAGTAGACTGCGCTCATTCTGGCGAGGAAGCGGAGGACTTCCTCGTCCTCGTCGGCGTTCTCGAACTCGAAGACGGGGCCGAAGGCGGCGAGTTCTATGGCGCGGCGCCAGGACAATCCGGACGTGGCCGCCTTGGCCTTCCTGGTTCCCTGGAATCGCTGGGGGCTCGAGGCGTCCAGCCAGGCCCAGCCGCCTCCGGACAGGCCATGGGCGAGGAAGGCCGACATCCGACGTGGCACCAGCGACACCTCGTCGACGATGGCCGGCAGGGCGCAGGCATGCATCGCTGCTGCCATGCCCCAACCCTTCGCCGAGCTGAGGAGAAAGCCTTCCTTGCCTTCGCCCTTGCTTCCAGCGGCCCTTGGGGGGCATCCCGACTCGAGAAGGGCCCGTGAGAGGCGGGAATGCCGAACGGATACGGCTTCGTCCTGGCGCGTATTCTCGGTCTGAGGGTTCGAGGCCGTCAGGAAGCCCGCGGCTTCGATCCTTATTCCCGAGAAGCGATGGCCCCCGAGGAGTTCGGCGAGCCTGCCCTCCCCACCCGCGCCTGAGTCGATGGAGGCGGCCAGTTCCCGTCCCGGCCGGGCAACGGCCAGGACGCGAAGACCGCGGGATCGGAGGATGTCCACTCTTTCGTCGCGTGAGCTACTTGGGTCGAGGATGTCGTGATCGGCCAGGCGAATGCCCGCGGGATGGATGCCCGCCATCTCGAGCCGGGAGAGAAGTTCGGCGAAGCCCTCGCGGTGGGCCCTCGTCGCTACGATGGGTCCGCTCCTCGTCCAGGCCGGCGGTTCGAGGGAGGGACCGGAACGCCTTCCGAGGGCGGCGATGGCCCTTGCCAGGTCCTCTTCGGCGCCAACGACGATGCTGGCGGGAGGGAGGGAAAACTCGAAGGAGAATCGGCCCTTCGTCCGGAAATCGGCGGCCATCCAGCCTTGGCCCTCGACCCTGAACCAGCGATGTTCCTCGGTGACGAAGGACATGAGGGGCCAATCGCGGCCAGGCACGGGGCGGCGAAAGATGCTCTCGAGTCCGGCATACGAGGCTTCGCTGCCCCAGGCCTCTATCCGCGAACGGGCGACATCGACGAGGGCCCGAGAATCGACGCCGCCGCCGAATATCGCCTCGCCGGGCCGGCAGGCGAAATCGATTCTGAGTCCCTCTGAAGTCTGGCTCGCGGCGAAGGAAATCGACAGGAGTCCATCCTCGACCGCGAGTTCGAGGCCCAACCTGCCCTCGAAATTGAGGACTATCCGTTCCGGTAGGTTCTCCAGGATTCGGTAGTCCTTGAGGCCCCTGGTCCTCCGGAAGGCCTTGCGAACCCAGCGCCCCTCGCCCCGGCCCTGGTCGACCCACTGGATTGGAGGCAGTTCCGAGACATGGAGACAGGGCGCCGCGTGCGAGTGAAGGATGAGGGGCCGGCCCTTGAAATCGAGGCTGAAACCTTCCTTGTGCGTCTCGAGGCGCAGCATGGCACGTCCTAGTTCTTTCGAGGTCGGAGAAAGCCGATGAAACTTCCCGTGAGCCCTCCGATGATGTGCGTGAAGTGCGAGATGTTGTCGCGGACAGCGAGGGCGCTGTAGACCTCCTTGCCGAGGAAGAGGAGGAGTACGAGGACGAAGGTGAGGGGTATCTGTCCCTTTTCGAAGTTGGTGATCGAGGCGAGGAGGATCATCATGAAGACGATGCCGCTCGCGCCGAGAAGGACGGTGTTGGGAAAGAGGAGGACGTTGAGGACGCCCGTCACGAGGGCCGTGACGACCATCATGAGGAGGATGCCGAGGGAGCCGTAGGTCACCTCGAGGATGGGTCCGAGGAGGAGGATGAAGCTGAAGTTGGAGAGGAAGTGGTCGAGGTTCGCGTGGCCGAGGGGGTGGGTGAAGAGCTTTATCCAGTCCTGCATCTGGTTCGCGTGGAAGGGAGCCGGGGTGGAAAACCAGGACTGGGTGAGGCCGGGGGCCACGGTGGCCGACAAGGCGAGGACTGCGGCGGCGAGGAAGGTGAAGGTGAGGGTCGTCGGCGCGTTGTAATTCAATCTCATCGCTGGCCTCCTTATAGATCGATTGCGAGATCGAGGGAGACGGGGCAGTGGTCCGAGCCCATCACCTCGGGGTGGATGGCGGCGGCGGAGCAGCGGGGCAGAAGGCCCTCGTCGACGCAGTGATAGTCGAGGCGCCAACCGACGTTGCGATCCCTGGCCCCGGGCACCCGGTAGGTCCACCAGCTGTACTTGCCAGCCGAGGCATCGAAGTGTCTGAAGGAATCGGCGAAGCCCTCCCCGATCCAGCGATCCATCCAGGCCCTCTCCTCGGGAAGATAGCCGGGGTTCCCCTCGTTGGCCTCGGGGTTCGCCAGATCGATGGGTTTGTGCGCGATGTTGTAGTCGCCCGCCACGACGACGTGGGCCCCGCTCTTCCGTATCTTGTCGGCACGGGCGAGGACGGCGTCGCAGAAGCGGAGCTTGTAATCGAGGCGGGCGCCGGCCTCCTGGCTGTTGGGGAAGTAGGCGGATATGACGACGATCTCGCCGAAGTCTGCCGCGAGGACCCTGCCCTCGTCGTCGAACTCGTCGACCCCAAGGTAGTCGACCTTTCGGGGTTCCTTTTTCGAATAGATCGCCACCCCCGAATAGCCCTTCTTTTTCGCCTGGGCCCACCGACAGCGATAGACGCCTCCCTTGCCGTCGGAGGCCGCGTGGAACTCCTCGCCCAGCTGGTCGGGCGAGGCCTTGGTTTCCTGGAGGCAGAGGATGTCGGGACTCGCCGCGGAAAGCCAGTCGAAGAAACCCTTTCTCGAAGCCGCCCTGATACCGTTGACGTTCCATGAGACGAGGCGGGTCATTGAACCTCCTGGATGGCAAGGTCGATCGCGAGCACCATGCGGTAGGTCTTCCCGCGATACGCGGTGAATTTACGGGTCAGGCTATAGTCGCCGATTCGGCACAGGATGCTGTGCTCGCCTGGTTCGACGGCGAAAGAGGTCTTCGTCCGCTCGAGTTTGGCCCCGTCGAGAAGGATCACCGCCGAATCGGGGGCCTCGACGAGGAGGAGGGGGGTGGTGTCCTCGAGCTCGATGCCGAGATCGAGGACGCGCCCCTGGTCGATCGATATGCTGCGGGATTCCTCTCGATAGACGGCCGAGGATACGTGGAGGGCATGGCTGCCCGGCTTGAGAACGAGGAGGCCGGAGGGATCGACATCCGATCCGTCGATCTGCACGGCCACATCGCCCTTTTCCACCCCGACGGGATATTTGAAAGCGATCCTGAGACCGCCCTCGTCCGTGAAAAGGGGCCTGATCTTGACGGAAAATCGTTCGCGTTCAAGCTCGGGGGTCGAGCCCTTGGTGATGGGAATGAGGCGAAAGACGAAGGGAAAGGAGGCCGGATCGACGACCGTCGGCAGGAGGGTCGAGAAGGGTCCGTCCTTGAGGCTGTTGTCGCCCCGCGTCGGGATCTGGTAGGCGACGCCGGCGCGGGCGGGGAGGACCTGGGTGAGGATGCGGTCGCCGCCATAGCCGTAGTGGGTCTTGTCCGGTACGGGATCGACGTTCTTCCACATCTCCCAGGCCATCGAGCCGGGCATCGCGAGGGCGGCCGCGGGGGACTTCACCTCAATCTCGAAGCCCTGAACGAAGAGGAGGTCCTTGGACCAGGTGATGCCTATCGCCTCGTTGTAGGCGACCGAAACCTTGACCCCCTGGGGGTCCTGGGGCAGGGCGACCGTGGCGCCGATGAGGGTCCGGAAGTCCTCCGCTGCCAGGGGCCAGAGGACCGAAAGGAGGAGCAAAAACAAGAAGGGCTTCGCAAGCCTTGGCCCGTGCTGCGCTTTCATTGGCCTATCCGTGGTACGAGAGTCGTCGGATCCTGGGCTTCCCCGTGATTCCTCACCTCGAAATGAAGATGCGGGCCCGTCGACTCGCCCGTCGATCCCACGCGCCCGATGATCATACCCGAATCCACTTCCTGGTTCAATCGCACGAAACGGACGGAGAGATGGCCGTAGACGGTGCTCCAGCCCCCCGTATGTTCGATGATGATGTGCTGTCCGAGGACGGGATCGAAGCCCGAAAAGATCACCTTCCCGTCGCGGGCGGCATAGACCTCGGTGCCGTAGGGAGCCGCCAGATCCACGCCGGGATGCATGCTCCACCTCCCGGTGATGGGACTCACCCTGTCGCCGAAGCCGCTGGTGAGCACCGCATGGGGAAGGGGAAAGCGAAAGAGGCGGCCGAGGAAGAGGGAGCGCTCCTCCTGGCTGAAGCGGGCACCGGGGTAAAACCACATGGTGATCGATCCGAGATCCACCTTCACCGCCCCGGTCGTTCCCCGGTAGGAGATGAGAAGCTCGAGGTCGGAGGATGGTTTGAGGGGGACGAAGATGCCGGGGACGGAGGGGACGATGAGACGCTCGTTGCCGGAAAAGGCGCGGGAGCGATCGATGCGATTGACCGTCGCGAGGGTCTCGATGGGAAGGGAGAGCCTGGCCGCGAGGGCGAAGAGGTCGCTGTTGGCCGGGGGCCGATAACTATAGAGGACGAGATCAGGATCCTTGACCGCGGCGCTCTCGGCCATGTAGGCGGCCTCGACCTGGGATTGCTGCTGGAGATAGAGGGAGTCTTCCGGCCCGAGACTCCTAAGTTCGGGGAAGCGGAGACCGCTTTCCGCCGCGATCGAGTCGATGGCCAGGCCCGCTAGGGCACAGAGGAAGGCCAGGACTAATCGACGCCTCATGGAATATTCGTGGGCCTTGCCGGAAAGCGCCTCTTCCGCCGGCTTCGCAGCCGCGAAAACAGGGCCGCGGCCAGGGCGAGGGAGACGGAGACGAGGACGAGGGCGTTGAAGAGCTCGCGCCGCTCCGAGGCGAGATACCAAAGTGGAGTGACCATGGCCAGGGAGGCCAGGGCGACCACGAGGAAGCCGAGGCCCAGGGCGGCGCCGCGTGAGATCACGGACGCTCCACGAAGCGCTCGCCCCGTCCCTTGCCGAGACCCTCGCTGAGCACGGCGTCGATGAGGCGCTGGAAATCGGGATCGAGTTCGGCCTTCCCTACCGCCTCGGCCTCGATCCGATAAATGCCGTCGCGAAGCCTGATGGGCCCGGCGCCGGCCGGTTCGATCGGCTCGAGGGGCTCTTCACCCTCATCGAACTCCTCGCCCCCCCCCTCGATCGGCTCATCATCGACGGCAAGCGTACCCTCGACCGGCCTCCAGTCCATCCAGGCCCTCCGTTGCGCCGTGGCGCCGAAATCTTCCCAATCGGCAGGGCCTCTCTCGGTGGGAACGAGATCGACCGGCGTGTCGCGGTCAACCGTCACCTTTCCATCCGACGAATCCCGATCGAAATTGCCGCCGTATTCGAGCATGGGCACATCGAGGGGGCGGGACCTGCCTTCCATCGCCGGCAGGGCCGCGCCGACCTCCGTAGCCATGAGCTCGCCGAGCTGGTCCAGAATGGAATCCATATCGGAAAGCTCGGAGAGGTCGAGCGAAGAAAGGTCGAGCCTGATCGCCGGCGCATTGGCCTCCTCCAGGGCTTGGGTGCCCCGCCGATGAGGCGAACCGATGATGACATCGATCTCGGCCGGCTCTTCCTCGGGAGGAGTGGAGGCGCTCTGCGCAAGCTCCTCCACATCGAGGGCCGCCTCCATGGGGGCGGGGGCCTCCACCTCGAGGGCCTCCACCTCGCCCCCTTCCTCCTTGGCGGCCTCCACCTCGACGAGCTCCTCGACAAGCTCCCCGGTAGACGCCGTCTCTTCGTCCTCGACGTTATCGATGAGATCGAGGGGCCTCTCCTCCATCGCCCCAAGATCGAGAAAGGCCATAAGTTCGCCGATGTCGGCGGTATCCACCAGCTCGAGAATGGCCGATTCGGGGATGACCGGAATGAGGTCTTCGTCGATGCTCGCCGACGAGAAGCCGGCGAAGACCTCCTCGCCATCGATGGCCGCGAGTTCTTCCAGCTCCTCTTCTTCCGCAGCGGCGACGGCGGGGGCAGCGGGAAGTGGGGCCTCCTCGACCTCCTCGAGGGCTTCGGCCTCATCGACCTCCTCGAGGGCTTCGGCCTCCTCGACTTCCTCGAGGGCTTCGGCTTCCTCGACTTCCTCGAGGGCTTCTGCCTCCTCGACTTCCTCGAGGGCTTCGGCCTCCTCGACCTCCTCGAGGGCGGCGGGCGAGGCGGCCCTGCGGGGAGGGGGGGCCTGTTTGGCGGTGGGCGCGGTAGGGGAGGAGGCTGCGGGGACCGGGGCCTGTGGGGGAATGAGGGCGGAGGCAGGGAGCACGAAGCTGGCCTTGCCGAGGGCTTCCTTTATGAGGCGCTCGATCTCTTTGATCGAGGCGCTTCCGATCCGATCCTGGTCGCTGACCCGGCGGTCGAGAACGGCGATGATCTCGTCCCAGCTCTTCTGGATGAGCTCCTCCGCCTCGGCCTCCTGGGCCGGGGAGAGCTTGCCGAGATCGGCCTTGATGCCCTCGCTGTATTCGGCGCGCCGCGATTCGAGGAGGCGCTTCCAGCGGGCCAGGTCGTGGTCGGCCTTCTCGGCGAAGGAGGCCTCGAGCATGCCGATCTGGTATCGTTTGATGCGCTCCGAAACGATGGTCGATTTTTCCTGGCGAAGGTTGAGGAGGAGGAAGAGGAGGAGGTAGGCGGTAAGGAAGAAGGCGATGAGAAGGAGGATCTTCATCGCAAGGGGTATCGAGAAGGTCGAGGAGGGCAGGAGGACGCCGAGGCGGAAGCCATCGTTCGTCGAGGCCGACAGGAGGGTCCAGGAGGAGCCCGAGGAGCTCTCCCCTATCGTGATGGGCCGGGAACCGAGGCCCTGGCCCCAGGCCTCGGCAACGCGGGCTCCGAGGCTATCGCCCTCCACCATGGGGGCGCGGAACAGAAGTCCGGCGGGTCCGGCGGGCATCAGGGTGTCGCCGACCTGCACGAGGCCGGCCTTGACGAGGGCGTCGAGGAGGCCCGCCGGCGACAGGAGGAAGAGCGCCGTCCCCCTCCGGAGCCCGTTCTCGTCGGAGAAGGGCAGGGCATAGAAGAGACGGCCGCTCTCCTCGTCGACCCGAAAGATTCCCCGGGAGTCCACGGGTAGCTCGAATTTGGCGGGAGGAAGGTCGTCGGGGCTTCCGTAGTCGCGATACAGGATCGAGGCGTCGGTCTTCTTGAGGATGTCCCCGGGGAAGGTCGAAAAGTGCATGCGCTTGCCGTCGACGTCGATAAGCCTTATGCCCGCGAGCCCCGGCGTGTCGGCCTGGAGTTTCCCGAGGATGTTCGCCCGGTCGAAGGCGTCCTGGGCCGAGAGGTTGGGCAGGAAGCTGCGTTTGATCGCCTGACTGTCGAGGGCGGCGGCGAAGCGCGAAAAATTGAGGCCGTTCCACACATCGGTGGCCTTGGCTATGGCGGCGAGGTTGTCGCTGTATTGCCGGGTCACCGCGGGGTCGTAGAAGCGGGACTCGAGCACGTTGAAAAAACCAGAGAAGGCCGCGACCGCGAAGGCGGCGAAGAGGAGGACGGAGCCGAGGAGGCTGAGCGAAGCTTTCTGTCCGACGGTCATCGGCTCGTCTGTCCTCCTTTCCCCACGGGCATGATAGTTCTGACCCTTTCGAGACGAGGGGCCATCCCTTCTTTATCGGTCCGAGCCACGATGTCCACGACCGCAAAGCGATCGGGGCGACGGGGGGCGGCGATTGGTCCTTCAATGAATCGGCTCTCCTGATATACTCGAATCTCCGGTACTCCGGCCAGAGGATGCGCATGACCCTTCTCCGAATGGCTAGTCTCCTGGGCATCCTTGCCCTGGCCATCCACCCCGCCTCGCCCCAGCTAATCGCGTCGGGGGAGGCCCTCGAGCTCGTCGAGACCCCCTCGTTCTCCATCTATTTCCCGAAGGACCTCACGAGCGAAGCCCGACGCCTGGCCTCCTTCGCCGAGGCGGTCCTGGATTCCGAGGTCGGAAGGATAGGGCCACGGCCGGGGCATCGCCTGCCTGTCCTCCTCGCTAACCGCTTCCCCGAGCAGAACGGCTACTACAGCTCCTTTCCCTCCGACCGCATCGTCCTCGAGATCGCTCCCGGCCGGGTCGACGACGAAAGCTCCTCCCTGAGCGATCCCCTCAGGGGCATCTTCGCCCACGAGCTGGCCCATGCCCTCTCGCTCTCCACAAGGGGTCCACTTTTCGCCTTTGGCGCCACCCTCTTCGGCGACCCCGTAGCTCCCGCCTTCTGGCTCGGGCCCCGCGTCCTCGCGGAGGGCACGGCCATTGCGGCCGAGGGCGGGGCCCCCGGCGAGGCCCATGGACGGAGCGTCGACCCGCTTTCCGCCGCCCCCCTCCTCCAGGATCTCGTCGAGGGCAGGCGGCCGGACTTCTGGGAGGCAACGGGGGCCCTCGGCACCTGGCCCTTCGGCGAATCGCCCTATAGTCTCGGCGGCCCCTTCGCCGCCTGGCTCGAAAAACGATATGGCGGCCAGGCCCTGGCGCGGATGTGGTCGGAATTGGCCCGTCTCCGCCCCCCCGAGGACTTTCTCTTCGTCAAAGGCGCCTTCACTGCCGCCTTCGGGAAGAACCTCGAGGGTCTTTGGAGCGACTACCTCGATTCGATGACGCCCGCTTCTCCCTTCATCGCGGCCCCACGAGGCCTTCCGGGAAGCGGGCCGGCCCTGATAACGGCCCTCACCGCGGGCAAGGTCGGGGGCAGGGGCCTGACCATCTGGTCCGACGTGGCAGAGGGGGCAGTCTTCGAATTCACCCAGGGCGAGGAGGGGCCGCGGCGGCTCTTCGATGCCGACGGCCACGTCAATCGCCTCGATCTCTCCCCAGACGGCCGCTTTCTCCTCGTCTCCACGACCACCGAAGGGGTGGACGGCGTCCTGCGCAGCACCCTGCTGGTATGGGACCTTCGATCGGGAGCCTTTACCGGCAGGAGGATTGCCGGAGTCCGCGAGGCAGCCTGGGACGGCGCCGCGGGGACGGATGGATCGGGTGGGATCGTCGGCATAGCAGAAAGAGGCATCGAGACCGACCTGGTCCGTGTCGGGAAGGAGGCCAGGGAGACTTTGCTTCGGGGCGGCCCGACGAGGATCCTCGGCGCGCCCGTGTCCCTGGACGACGGCAGCCTCGCCCTCATCGTACGCGACGCCGGCCACTCCCTCCTCGCCAGACTGGCGGGGCAGAGCCTCGAAGTGCTCGCCCCCTCTGTCCCCCTCGATAATCTTCGCTTCCTCTCCGGGGGCGGAAGCCGTCTCCTGGCCGCCACCGCCACGCCCGGAAGCCTCTATCGCCTCGTGGCCATAGAGGCCGCCACCGGGGATTCGCCCCGGGTCGGCGTCCAGGCCACGGAGCTTTCGGGCGGCATCAGGATGCCTGCCTACCGTTCCATCCCCGGGGCGGCGGCGGAAATCAGCTATGTCGAGGCCACTTCGTCGGGGGAAAGACCCGCCGACTACCCCTTCGACAATCCGGCCCTCGCCCTCCGCGACTCCCCGGCTTCCTGGCTCCGCCTCGATCCGAGCTTCGCCACCGAGTCGGAGACGAAGGGGGACGAAGCCGGGGTTTCGGGGGGCTCCGGGGTCCCGACCTTCGCCGCCCATCCCGCCCCTCCCCTTCCCAAGGCCCTCTCGGTATTTCGGACTCCCTATGTCTCGACTGACCTCGATTCCGCTGGCTTCCTCGTCCAAGGCATGGATCTCACCGAAAGCCTCGCCTGGAAGGCGCGGGCGGGCTGGAACTGGGCCGTGGGCGGCGCCGATCTGGCCACCGCCGCGAATATCGCCCTTCCTCCCTGGACCCTGAGCCTCGAGGCCGAGGATGGTTTTGTCGCTGCTTTGACGAGTGGAAGCTGGTGGAGGAGCTCCAGCGCGAGCCTTGACCTTTCCCGCTTCTTCCCGACCTTTCCCCTCCGTCGCGGCCTCGAGGCCGGACTTCTCATGGGAGGCGGCATCCTTTCCGCGGCCCCGATCGGCGCGGCATACGCCGGTGGTCTCGAGGCGGGAGGCTTCGGCGGCCGAGCCTCCCTCGGGTGGACGGACAATCACCAGTCCGCCTTCGCCCCCTTCGAAAAGAGAGGCATCGAGACCGGTGTGGCGATAGACGGCGAGTACCGCTCGGACACTGCGGGAGGGACCGCCCCGCAAAGCGCCTTCTCCGCCTCCGCCTTCGCCGATTACTGGCTACCCATCGCCGGCCTTCATGCCCGCGTCGAGGCCGGCATCGGCCTTTCCGGGCTGGACCTGGGGCCGGGGGGGCGCTTCTTCGCCGACGGCAGTCCCTCGATCCTCGCCCCCACAATTGCCAATTGGTATATGTTATCCGAGCTCGGCCTGGCCGGACCCTGCTACGCCAGGGCCGAGCTCTCCGCCAGGGCCTTCGACATCGAGATCGGCAGACCCTTCCGCCCCCTCTGGATCGAGGCGAGGCGAATCGTCGCGACCGCGGGAATCCGCGGCGGCCTCCTCGGGCCCCTCGCGGCGCCGGGAAGCGGCCTCGCGGCCGGCAGGCTGCCGGTATGGGGGGGAACGGCCCTCCTCCACTCCTATTTCGCCGACCTCAACCTCGAGTTCTCGCCCCTCGTCGGCCTCTTCGCCTCACAGGGCCTCTCGGCGGGGGCCGAAATCGAGTGGACACCCGTCTCGACGACGGGCTCCGGCTCCTGGCGCCTCGCGATCCTCCTTGGGGCGGGTCACTGATGGACGCGCTCGAACGCTTCACGACGGAGGCCGCGGAGGCCTTCGCGGCCGAGGTCGAGGGGGCCGAGGGCAACGAGGTCTTCGCCGCGGGCCGCCTCGACGCCGAGGGCAGGGTGGCGGAGATCATCGTAGCCGCCCGCGGCCACGGCAGCGCCGTGCCGGCCCTCGAGGGCTTCGCCGACCGCGGCGACGTCGTCATCCACAACCATCCCTCGGGGAGGCTCAGCCCCTCCGATCCCGACCTCGCCGTGGCCTCGGACTTCGCCTCGCGGGGCCTGGGTTTTTACATCGTCGACAGCGGCTGCACGCAGGTCTACGTCGTCGCCGAACCAGTGCGCAAGCGCTCCCTCGTCCACCTCGACGCCGAGGAGATATCGGGGGTCCTCGACGCGGGCGGCAAGCTCGGCAGGATGATCGAGAGCTTCGAACCCCGGCCGAGCCAGGTTCGCCTCGTGAAGGACATCGTCGATTCCTTCAACGCCGGCGAGGTCCTCGCCGCCGAGGCGGGCACGGGGGTCGGCAAATCCTTCGCCTACCTCGTCCCCTCCTTCGCCTGGGCGATACGGAACGAGGAGAGGGTCGTCATCTCGACGGCCACCATCAACCTCCAGCGCCAGCTCGTCGACAAGGACATACCCATAGTCCAGCGCCTCTTCAAGAAGAAGACGAAGGCCGTCCTCGTGAAGGGACGCGGCAACTACCTCTGCCGCACCCGTCTCCGCGAGGCCCTCGACGAGGAGGGCCTCCTCGCCGGCGACGAGCACCCGCTCAAGCGCATAGCCGCCTGGGCCGAGGCGAGCGCCTCGGGCGACCGGGCCGACCTCTCCTTCTGGCCCGAAGAATCGACCTGGTCGCGGGTCGCCTCCGACTCGGACAGCTGCACCGGCCTTCGCTGTCCCGACCGCGAGGCCTGTTTCGTCCTCAAGATGAAGCGCGAGGCCGCCGACGCCCAGGTCATCGTGGCCAACCACCACATCCTCTTCTCGGACCTCTCGGCGAGGATGGAGGGGGCTGGCTACGAGGGAACCGTCGTCCTCCCTCCCTTCCAGGTCCTCGTCATCGACGAGGCCCATTCGGTGGAGAACTCCGCCACCGACTTCTTCTCGAGGGAGCTCAACCGATTCGGCCTCCAGCGCCGCCTCTCGCGGCTCCAGCGCGGCTCGAGGGGCCAGAGCTTCGGCCTCGTGCCGCGATTGAAGCAATTGCAGGGTTTTCCCGCCGAGGCCCTCGACCGCCTCCCTACCGCCATCGCCGAGGCCAGGGCCGCGATCAACGAACTCGACGCCAAGGCCCTCGCCCTCTTCCCCGGCCGCGAGCGGCACTTCCGGCTGACGGAGCGCTCGGCCCTCCTCCACGAGGCTCTTCTCGAACCCCTCCTCGGCCTCGAGCGCGGCTTCCTGGCCGCGGCCGAGATCGTGCGCGACGCCCTCGACGAGGCTCCCGAGGAGCTCTCCCAGGAGCGCGTCGTCTTCGAGACCCGCCTCGCCCTCAGGCGCCTCTCGGAGACGGCGGCGACCGCCGCGGCCTTCAAGGACTTCGAGGACAATCGCGACAAGGTCTACTGGGTGGAAAAGGGCCGGAGTTCGCAGGGCGAGGCCTTCATCACCTGCGTCGAAAGCCCCCTCGACATCACCGGCATCATGGAGGAGGCCGTCTTCTCGAAATTCCGCTCCGTCGTCTGCACCTCGGCCACCCTCTCCGTGGGAGACAGCTTCGATTTCTGGAAGGGCCGCGTCGGCCTCCGCGACGCCCTCCCCGCCCGGGACGCCGATCCGGAGGATCCGGCCGAGGCGGGCATCATCCGCTTCCGCTCCTCCGTCTATCCCTCGCCCTTCCCTTATCGCACCAATGCCCTCCTTTGCGTCGACGCCGAGGCGCCCCTCCCCGACCACCCCGATTGGAAGGCCTACGTCAATCGCGCCATCGTCGAACTCCTCCGCGCGAGCGAGGGCCGTGCCCTCGTCCTCTTCACGAGCTACGAGACCCTCAAGGCCGCCTACGACATCGCCAAGCCCCAGATGGACGCCATGGGCATCGTCTGCATGAGACAGGGGGAGGACGAGAGGAGCCGCCTCCTCGACACCTTCAAGACCGACATCTCGAGCGTCCTCTTCGCCACCGATTCCTTCTGGGAGGGTGTCGACGCCCCCGGCGAGACCCTCTCCCTCGTCATCATCACGAAGCTGCCCTTCCGCGTACCGACCGATCCCGTGCAGCTGGCCCGCAGCGAAGCCTGCGAGAGGCGGGGGGGCAACGCCTTCATGGAGATCAGCCTCCCCGAGGCCGTAATCCGTCTCAAGCAGGGCTTCGGCCGCCTCATCCGCCACTCCGAGGACCGCGGCGCCGTCGTCATCCTCGATAGCCGCATCGTCAAGAAACGCTACGGCGGCCTCTTCATCAACAGCCTGCCCGAATGCAGGCTGCAGACGAGCGCCTTGGCGGAGATCGTACCGCTTGTGAGAAAGTTCCTGTTCGACTGGTAGGCCGCGGCATGGGAATGCCGAAGGAGGTGCCATGAAGCTTTCGTCGAGGATCACGCTCAATCTCAGGGTCAAGGAATTGGCCAGACTGAAGACCGATTACGGCATTCATGAGAGGAAGAACCGCGAAGCCCTCATCGCCTTCCTGCGCGATCCCGCGAAGATGGAGGGCATAGATATCGACGAGGCCACGGGAGCCCTGCGGGCGCCGCCCATATTCGTCGCCGCGAGGCTGGGCGACTACGAGCTCTTCTCCCTCTTGCAGGCGCTCGGCTCGAGCAAGGACCTGCGCTACGAAGGTCTCACGCTCTACGACGCCATTTGCGCCTGGCCCCGGAAGCTCGCCTTTTTCGAATATCTCGAGCGCGAGGGTTTCGACTTCACGAAGGAGACGAAATGGGGCACCCTACCCCTCCTCCCCCTCGTCGCCTCCCTCGCGCTCGAGGAAATCAAGGACTCGAACAACGAGACCAATTACTACGACAGTTTGCTCGAGATCTATGAATTCTTCCGGGGCAGAGGCACCGACCTCAACGAGGGGGGAGAGGGGAAGATACGACCCCTGATGATCGCGGCCTGCGCCAATTCCCTCGCCGTGGTGAAAAAACTGAAGGCGGACGGGGCGGAGGCGAAGCGGAGGGGCTTCGTGGCGGAGATCGGCAAGGAAGTCGACAGCGTCGAATACTATCGCCACAAGACGGGCCTCGGGGAGATAGAAGAGCGCAAGGAAATCCTCCATGAACTGGAGTCCCCGTGATCTTCGGCCCCGAAACGACGACTAAGAGAGAGATGGAATACCGAAGCGAAAGACTGAGCCTCAAAGCGGCCTCCACGGACGACCTCGAGGCCCTGAGGGCCTATCTTCTGCGAAACCGGGCCTTTCTCGAGGAGTGGGAACCCCTCCGCGAGGATTCCTATTATTCGGAGGAAGCGCTGCGGAGGATGCTCGAAACGGACATCGCCGAGGCCGCGAGGGGGAGCGCCCTTAGGCTCCATCTGCGCCCCCGGGACGGGGATCGCATAATCGGTACCATCGGTCTGTCGAACATCGTCAGGGGGGCCTTCCAATCCTGCTTTTTGGGCTACAAGCTGGACGAGGGCGAGATCAACAAGGGCTACATGACGGAGGCCCTCGGCAAGGTGATCGAAGTGGCCTTTTCCGATTTCGGATTGCATAGGATCGAGGCGAACGTGATGCCGAAGAACGCCCGCTCCATCCGGATCCTGGAAAAGCTGGGTTTCGAGAAGGAGGGGATGAGCCCCAAGTACCTGCGGATCGCGGGGAAGTGGGAAGACCACTATCATTACGTGCGGAGAAACGCCGCCCTGGAGTGAGGACTACCCCTTCCCTTCGCCCCCCCCGAAGGAGCTTCGCCGACCTCAGCCCTTCTTCCGACGGGGCTCCCCGATGATGAGTCGGACCAGTGCCAGAGGAATCATTTTCGGCGGATAGAAGAATCCCGGCTCGAGGCGCGGGCTCCGGACGAGGATGCCCTTGTAATGGGTGAAGGCATCGAAACCCGCCTTCCCGTGGTAGCTCCCGAGGCCGCTCCCTCCGAGGCCGCCGAAGGGCAGGCGGCTCGAGGCGAAATGAAGAACGGTGGAGTGGATGCCGCCACCGCCGAAGGGAATGGAATCCCTCCACAGGGCCCTCGTCCGCCTGTCGTTGGAGAAGATGTAAAGGGCGAGGGGCCGGGCCCTCTTCGCGACGAGGGCGATCGCCTCCTCCGGAGAGGAGTAGCCCAGGACCGGCAGGACGGGGCCGAAGATCTCCTCGCCCATCACGGGAGCCTCCCAATCGTCGCAATCGAGGACGGTCGGGCCTATGTAGAGCTCCTCCGGATCGCTGTCGCCCCCGGCGACCAGCCTGCCCTGGGCCAGGTAGGCCCTGATCCTGTCGAAGTGCCGACGATTGACGATGCGCCCGAAATTGGGGCTCGTCTTGGGGTCTTCGCCGTAGAATTCCACGATGACCCTGCGCAGGGCCTCGAGGAAGGGAGCCTTCACCGATTCCTCGACGAGGACGTAGTCGGGGGCCACGCAGGTCTGGCCCGCGTTGTTGAACTTGCCCCAGGCTATCATTCGCGCCGCGGCCGGGAGGTCAGTCGTGGAGTCGACGAGGGCCGGACTCTTCCCGCCCAGCTCGAGGGTGACCGAGGCCAGCTGCTCGGCCGCCGCCCTCATCAAGCCTGCGGAGCTCTCAACGCATGCGGAAGCACTAATTGTCAAGATCATCGGCGAAACCTTCGAC
>DATKTD010000150.1:0-3452 GCA_035531315.1 Rectinemataceae bacterium | reverse complement strand
TCGAGCAGTTTCGCGGACGGATAGCCGAACTCCGCCGGGCCATGGCGGCGATAGAGGAGGGCCGGATCGACGAGGGAGCGGCCTCCCTCCACTCGGTCCTCCATGCCATGAGGGGCACCGGCAATTCCCTGGGCTTCACCGAGCTCGGCTCCCTCGCGTCCGAGATCGAGTCGATGATCGACCGGGCGACGAGGATTCCCGGCGAGAGCCATGGCGAGATCAGGAAGGCCCTCGCCTCGAAAATCGCCGCGCTCGAGGCCGCCGCCGCCTCGGCCAGGGATCGCGAACTCTCCGCCGATCTCGCTGAGGAGGCGGCCCAGGCGGGCGGGCCGGTCCTGCCCGAGGAGCTTCCCCTCGTCTATCTCTGCGACGACGACAATGTCCAGGCCGCGATAATCTCGAGCCAGGTCGCCTATTTCGGCTACAAGGTCGAAACCTATTCCCATACCCAGGACCTCGTCGAGGCCACCATCTCGGAGCGCCCGAGGGCCATCATCATGGACATCGTCTTCCCCGAGGGAGAGCGCGGAGGCGCCGAGGCCCTCTCCGGGATCCGCGCGCGCGGCCTCGATGTTCCCGCCATCTTCATTTCGGGAAGGAGCGATTTCGAGGCCCGTCTCAGCGCGGTTCGCGCGGGGGGCTCGGCCTTCTTCCCGAAACCCGTCGATCCCATGAAGCTCGTCTCGACCTTGGACGAGCTCACCCGCCTCAGGCAGCCCGAGCCCTTCCGCATCCTCATCGTCGACGACGAGCCGGCGGCGGCCGACTATCACGGCGCCATCCTCGTGGACGCCGGGATGACGGTCCGCGTGGCCGCCGATCCGGAACGGGCACTCGACATCGTGAGGGAGTTCAGGCCCGATCTCGTCCTCATGGACATCTACATGCCGAACTGCTCCGGCCACGACCTGGCCGCCCTCATCAGACAGGTGCCCGACTTCCTCAGTATTCCCATCATTTTCCTCTCGGCCGAGACCGACAAGGCCAAGCAGCTCTCGGCGATGAAGGTGGGCGCGGACGGCTTCCTCACCAAGCCCATCCAGCGCGACGAGCTCGTGGGCTCCGTGAGCCTCAGGGCGGAGCGCATGCGCATCCTCCGTTCCCTCATGACCCAGGACAGCCTCACCGGCCTCTTCAACCACACCACGACCACCCAGATGTTCAGGACGGCCCTCGACGGGGCGAGACGCAGCCGCCTTCCCCTCTGCTTCGCGATGATAGACATCGACGACTTCAAGAAGGTCAACGACAGCTACGGCCACCCGGTCGGCGATCAGGTGATCATCGCCATCGCGAGGGCCCTCAAACAGAGGCTCAGGGCCTCGGACATCGTCGGGCGCTACGGCGGCGAGGAATTCGCCATAATCCTTCCCGACACGACGCGGGATTCGGCGCGCTTCCTCCTCGACATGCTCCGCGAGGATTTTTCGCGGGTGGAATTCCGCGCGGAGGGCCGGATCTTCACCTGCAGCTTCAGCTGCGGCCTGGCCTCCTCCCTCGACTACCCATCCCTTGAAACGCTGCGCGAGGCGGCCGACCGGAGCCTCTATCTGGCCAAGGGCTCCGGCAAGAACCGCGTCATCATAGCCGCGCCGAGCCGGCCGTGAGCGGGGTGGCCATGGGGCCGGAGCGAAGCGCCCTCGACGAGGCCCTCGAAGCGCGGAGCGGGGAGAGCGCGGCTTCCGCCGACGAGGGCAGCCTCGCGGTCCTCGTATTCGAACTCGACGGCGAGGCCTTCGCCTTCGAGGGCCGTTATATCAAGGCCGTGCTCCCGATGAGCGAGCCCTTCTTCGTGCCCGGCTGCCCCCCGACCCTCGAGGGGGTTATCCTCCACCAGGGCGAGGTCGAGAGCCTCATCGACATCTCTCCCGCCCTCGGAAGGAAGCCCCTGGCGAAGGGAAAATCGCGCTTTGTCCTCATCGGCCAGACTGCCGGCTTGAGGAGCGGCATCCGCGTCGACCTCGTCGTCGACGTCCTCTCCATTCCCGAGTCCTCCCTCATCCCGACCCCCGCCTCGGTCCGCCAGGCCCTCCGCGACATGTCGACCCGGGCCATCGAGAGGGGAGGCGGCCTCGTGCCCCTCCTCGACCTTCCTTCCGTCTTCGCGGCATGGGCGCGGGGAGCCGGATGAGGCCTCGCGATCGCGCCGACCTCGTCGATCGCGTCGATCGCGTCGATCGCGCCGACCTCGTCGATCTCGTCACCTTCGGCCACGCTGGACTCCGCCTCGCCATCGAATCGGTATTCGTGAAGGGCATGGGGCCGGCAAGCGCCTCCCTCCCCCCCCTCTTCGACAAGGTGGGCGTGGAAGTCCCCGGACGATCGGTGCCCGCGAGGCCCTTCGCGCTCTCGCTGGCCATCCCCCTCTCCGGGAATCGCGCCGTCTCGGTCGAGGGGCCGGTCGAGCTCCAAAGCCTCGATAAAAGGGCCATACACCCCCTCCCCGCCGCCCTGGCCCTTCGCTGCGCGATGCCCTGGCTCAGGGCCATCGCCTACGACGCCGGTGGCTTCATGCTGGTGCTCGATCCGCGCCGCGAATCATGGACGAATCCCGGCATCGGCAGTACCTTGACGGCTCGCGTGGCGGGAGACGAGCCCCCTCGGGCTGGGGGCCGGATCGGTGCCGTGCCCAATGAAATCCGTGGAGGCTCAAATGGTGCGACATGAGAGGGATGTGAAGGCCGTCGAGATGGCGATGGCCGGGGCGACAGGGGTGACGAAGCGGATCATGATCGGGCCCGAGGACGGCTACGACGGCTTCCTCCGGGTCTTCACCATCGAGCCGGGCGGCTCGAGCCCCCATCATGCCCATGAGTGGTTCCACGCCAACTACATCCTCGAGGGCAGGGGAAGCCTCATCATCGACGGCGAGGAGCGAACGATCGAAGCCGGCTCGGTGGCCTATATAGCGGGGGGCAAACGCCATACCTTCGTCAACAAGGGCTCCGTTCCCCTCAAGTTCATCTGCCTCGTCCCGCGAGAAGGCGACGCCTACTGAGTCCGCGCCTCCCCGCGCCTACCACTCCTTCGGCTCGTCCTTCCTCACCGCCTCCTGGTTGCGCCTCGTCTCATCGTAGCGCTCCCGGTGCTCCGAAGCCTTCTTTTCCCCGCTGTCCCAGGCGCCGAAGGATTCGATGATGCGCCGGTACCTGCCTATGCGCTCCTCGATCGTGTCCATCTTGTCGCGGGCGTCGGCGGCCCACTGCGATTCGGGGTATTCGTGGACGACGATGCCGAAGTAGTAGTAGGCCTTCGGGAACAGCTCCATCAGCTCGAGGATCTTGCCCTTGATGCTTTCCTGCTCCTCGTCCTGCCGGCCTATCCGCGTGGCGAGCATCCGCGCCGAGGCGATATTCCAGCTCGAGGGGTGTATGGCCATGAAGTAGGCCATGCCGCGGCGATAGAAGGCGTAGGCCTGGTCGCGGTGAGGGAGTAGCTGGCCGCCCTTCCCG
>DATKTD010000149.1:0-3972 GCA_035531315.1 Rectinemataceae bacterium | reverse complement strand
CGCCCGACTTCGACGCCTTCTCGAAGACCCTCGACCGTCTTTTCGGCGAGGGCGAACTCGCGGCCGCTAGGGAGCGGCTTGCCTCGATGAAGCTCCACTCGGGCAGCGACGACGTCGCTCGGTTCCTCCATGGGCGGATCGAGGCGAAAGGGAGCGCCAAATGAAGTACGATGCGATCGTCGCCGGGGCCGGTCTCGCCGGATCGACGGCGGCCAGGGTCCTCGCCGACGCGGGCAAGCGTGTCCTCGTGGTCGAAAAGCACCGACACGTCGCCGGCCATTGCCATGACTACCGGAACGACGCCGGCATCACCGTCCATACCTACGGGCCGCACATCTTCCACACGAACGACAAGGCGGTATGGGACTTCGTCAACAGGTTCACCGACTTCCACTATCTCCAGCACCGCGTCCTCTCCTACGCGGGCGGCAAGCTGGTGCCCTTCCCGGTCAATCGCGACACCATCAACGAGGTCTTCGGCGTCAACATCGCCACCGGCGAGGTCGATGCCTTTCTCAAGACCGAGGTGGGTCGCTCGAAATTCAACACACCTTCGCGCAACTTCCGCGACGCCGTCGTATCCCAGGTGGGCGAGCGCCTCTACGAACTCTTCTTCAAGAACTATACCCTCAAGCAGTGGGAACGCGACCCGGAGACCCTCTCGCCGGAGATCGCCAAGAGGATACCGGTACGTTCCAACCGCGACGATCGCTACTTCTCCGATCGTTATCAAGGCGTGCCCTCGCGCGGCTACACGCGCATGGTCGAGAACATGCTCGACCATCCCGGCATCGCCGTGATGCTCGGGGCCGACTTCTTCGAGGTGGCTCCCCACTTCGACGCTCCGCTCACGATCTTCACCGGCGAGCTCGACGTCTACTTTGGGAGGAGGCACGGCGAACTCGCCTATCGCTCCCTCGATATCGAGTTTAAAACCCTCGACCAGGAACGCTTCCAGGAGGCTCCCGTCGTCAACTATCCGAACGACTACGACTGGACGCGGATCACCGAGTTCAAGCTCCTCTCCGGCGAGACTTCACCGAAGACGACCATCTGCTACGAGTACCCGAAGGAGAAGGGCGAGCCCTACTACATCGTCATGGACGACGAGAACATGGGGAAACGCGAGAAGTACATGGTCGAGGCGAGGGCCTTCGAGGAGAGGCCCCTTGGCGCGGGCAAGGTCCTCTTCGTCGGTCGCCTCGCCGAATACGTCTACTACAACATGGACCAGGTCATCGGTACGACGATCAGGAAGATCGCGCCTTTCGCGAATTGACCTGACCGGTCGATTCGCCGGAACTCGCGCGCAGGGCGTCGAGGCCGCCCGGGCGGCATGACAAAGAAGGGGCTCCCGCTTGGGAGCCCCTTTTCACGCCCGGAAGGCGTCGCCGCTCACTCCTCCTCTTCCTCGTGGACCCTGAAGGCCGCGGCGGCCTTGGTGACCTCCTCGGCGATCTTGCCGGTGATCGGCGCGTAGTGGTCGAAGTCGACCTCGAAGGAACCCGTGCCGGCTGTGATGGACCTGAGGTCGATCGCGTAGCGGAGGAGCTCCGCCTGGGGCACCTGGGCGTCTATCTCGACGATGCCCCCGCCGAGGGGGTTCTGGCCGGAGATGCGGCCGCGGCGGCCGGAGAGGTCCGACATGACGTCGCCGAGGTTCTTTTCCTCGACGAAGACCTTGAGGTTCATGACGGGCTCGAGGAGGACGGGATTGGCGTTTCTGGAGGCCTCGCGGAAGGCGCCGCGCGAGGCGAGCTTGAAGGCCATCTCCGAGGAGTCGACGGGATGCTCCTTGCCGTCCGTGATGTAGGTCTTCACGTCGACGACGGGATAGCCGGCGACGACGCCCATCTCCATGGCCTGGTGGATGCCCTTTTCGATGCCCGGAAGGAAGCCCTTGGAGACCGACTGGCCGAAGAGCTTGCTTTCGAACTCGTAGCCCTTGCCTCGCTCGAGAGGCTCGATGTCGAAGACGACCTTGGCGTACTGGCCATGGCCGCCTGTCTGTTTCTTGTGCGTATATTCGGCGCTCGCTTTCTTCGTGATGGTCTCGCGATAGGCGATGCGGGGGATGCGGGTTTCCGCCGCGATTTTCTGGCCGTTCCTTATCTTGTCGAGGACCATGTTGATCTGGAGCTCGCCCATGCCCTGGATGACGGTCTCCTTTGTCTCAGCGTTGAAGTGGACCTGGAAGGTGAGGTCCTCCTCGGCCGCCTTGAGGAGGGCCTCGTTGAGCTTGTCCTCCTCCTTTTTGTTGTTCGCCGAGATCGCGAGGAGGTGGACCGGGGTCGGCAACCTGAGCTTTTCGTAGTGGTAGTCGAGTTCCATCGCGGAGATTGTGTCGTTCGTGTGCATCGACGCCACCTTGGCGATGATGCCGATGTCCCCCGCCACCAGTTCCCCGGCCTCCTCGAGCTTCTTTCCCTGGGCGGTGTAGACCTTGCCGATCCGCTCCTTCTTGCCGTCGCGGACATCGTGGATCTCCGAGTCGGGGCTCAACTTCCCGGTGATCACCTTCACGTAGGAGAGGCGGCCCGAGAATTGGTCGATCTGGGTCTTTATGACGAGAGCGGAGAAGGGCTTGTCGGCGTCCACGTGGACCATGATGTCCTTGCCGTCGGCGTCGTGGGCCCTTTCCTCGTGCATATGGAGGGGGGAAGGCGCGATCTTCGCGAGGAAATCGAGGAGGGCCGCGGTGCCGATATTCTGCGCGCCGGCACCGGCGAAGGCCGGGATGACGCGGCCGCCCCAGAGCGCCTCCTCGAGCCCCTTCTTGGTTTCCGCCGGGCTGAGCGCGCCTTCGGAAAGGTATTTCTCCATGAGCTCGTCGTCCCCATCGGCGGCGGCTTCGTAGAGGCTGGCACGGGCGGCGGCTACCGCTTCGTTATATTCCGCCGGGACGGGGGCCTCGACTTCCTTCTGGTCGTGGGATGCCGGCCTCATGTAGGCCTTTTCGTTGAGGACATCGATGACACCCTTGAGCTCCGAGCCTTCGCCCATGGGTATGGTGATGGCGACCGGGTTGACCTTGAATTTGTCGCGCACGTCGGCGAGGCTCTTCTCGAAGGAGGCGCGTTCCTCGTCGAGACGGGAGATGAAGAGAATTCGGGGTTCTTCCCTGGCCTCGAGGGCGCGCCAGAGTTTAATGGTCTCGATCTGCACGCCGGAACGGCCGTCGACGAGGAGGAGGGCCGTCTCGCAGGCTCGGAGGGCGATGACGACCTCGCCGACGAAGTCGGAAGAACCCGGGGCGTCGATGAGGTTGATCTTCTTGTCGCCCACAAAGGCATGGCATAGGGCCGCATGGACGGAAATTTTCCTCGCGATCTCCTCTTCGCCATAGTCGCTGACCGTCTTTCCCGAATCCACGGTCTCGGGCTTGGCTATCGCTCCGGCCTGGAAGAGAAGATGCTCGACGAGGCTCGTCTTTCCAGTGCCGCCGTGGCCGGCTACGGCCACGTTTCTTATGAGATCGGTGGAATGCGCCATAGATGCTCCTTTTCGGGGAATGGAAAAGCCGATCAAGAAGGCATTTCTTTGCAGTGGAACTCATCGTAGGATCGCCAAAATGCGCTGTCAAGAAAAAAACATCGACTCCCTTGACACGTTTCGCGCCTACAATTTAATTTGCACGATCCGGGAAGTAGCCTAGCGGCTAAGGCGTCAGGTTTGGGACCTGAAGATCGCGGGTTCGATCCCCGCCTTCCCGATAGTGGGGCACGCCTTGTTTGGGCGCGCGGTTCAAGGTGAAGGCGGGGGATCCCTCGCCAATGAAAGTTCGCCCAAAGAGCGAACTCTGATAGTGTAGACGATTTCCCGCAGGGGAATCGTCTCGTCAAGCGAAGTTCGCCCAAAGAGCGAACTCTGATAGTGTAGACGATTTCCCGCAGGGGAATCGTCCCGTCAAGCGAAGTTCGCCCAAAGAGCGAACTTCGCTTGACGAGGGACCATAGCTCAATTGGATAGAGC
>DATKTD010000148.1:0-5199 GCA_035531315.1 Rectinemataceae bacterium | reverse complement strand
CTGCAACGAGACCGTTTCGAGTTTAGGGGCGAGAAGAGACAAAGTAAAGGCGCGGAGAGGCTATTTCGCGCGACTGCAGGCATTCGGCGACTCGACACGGCGCAATCTCTTGTGGACGGCCGGACGGGCTCGGGGTAGAGTGGGTGAAATCAAGAAGTCATTCTACCTCCTCCTCCAAACCGCCTTTGGCTGGAGGAATCTCCGTACATGAAAGGGAACCTAATGATACAGGAAGCCCTGGCCGGCCTTTTGTTCGCCGGCCTTTTCACGCTGGCTCTTGCCTCCTCGCCGGTCTTCGCTGAGGGGGGCGTGGCTCCGAACCCGCCGCCGATATCCCAGGAGCTTGCCCAGGACCCGGACATCAGCTCCGTCGACTACACCGTCATCAGTTATCCCACGAAGGACAGCAACGGGGAAAACCGCATCAAAATCTCCCTACTTGTGAAGGCCACCCTCAGCCCAGGCCTCGGTGCCGGCAAGGAAATCGTCTCGGCGACCCTCAAGAACGGAGACGAGAACTGGAATTTCAGCGCGCCGGCTTCGGGCGATTGGCCCCTCTTCGGCCCTGGTCAATCTGCCGGCATATCGAATCTCGATCGGGGGGGCGGGACGATTCTACCGATCGGACTATATACGCTCTCGGTTGTCCTCGCCTCGGGCAAGACCCTTGTCAAGGATTTCGACGTCCTTCCACCCGGAGAAATGCCATCCGCGGAAACAGCCTACCTTCGCACGGCCTCGTATGGCGATCTCGTGATTCCCTGGCAGGCCGACGCCCTCGCCGTCCCCGATGTCCTTTCGGCCCAGTTCGAGAAATCGACCATCGTAATCAAATTCAGGATCGACGACCCTCGCTGTGCCAATGCATATTTCGAGTTCTCCAACGGCACCCGGCTCGTCTGGAAGTCCAACACGGTCGTCGATCCGGCCACCGGAGCGGGGCGCCCCTGGTTCAACGGCGGCAAGGGTCTTCTCACCGACGGAAGCGTCAATGTCGTCGTCTTCGACAGGAAGTCGATGAAGGCTTTCGGGAATTTCGCCATCGAAGACACGAGCGGGGTGCAGACGATAGCCGTCGACGGCCTCCGCTATCGGGGAACTTCCACGCCCAGCAGCTTTAAGCACGAATCCATTTCGATAGCGCGAACTCCCACTCCACCTCCCGCGGTCGCCGCCGATGGCGGTGCCACGACCACCTCCATCCCCAATCCCGAGCCAGCCGCGCCTCGAGCCCCCTTGCCCTCGCCTCTTCCCGGTCCTGGCCCTAACGATCGAGCCTACTACAACTGGCTCACCGGCCTCTCGGCCCTGCTCTCACTCATCAATGGCCAGTCATCCGTAGGCCTCGCCCCCCTGCCGCCCCCTCCCGATTATGCCAAGGGCGTAGCGGAGACCCTGCGCGGATCATGGAGCGTCAGTTCGGGGGCCGATCTCGAAAAGGCCATCGACATGCTCCTCGCCGGGGGCAACAACGCGAGCTGGCAATCCTATCTGGCCGCCATCGAAAACAACCCCGGCATGTCCGACGCCGAGCTCCTCGCGAAGGTAGACGGACAGGCGGTGCAGTTCCGCCTCGATTTCGTGCGCTCCCATAAGGATGGCCCACACGGGCGCAATATATTGGCCTGGGATCTCGGAAGGGCCGCCATGCTCGTCCGCTGGGGTTACGCCTGCGGCTACATCGGCCCCGAGGAAGCATGGGCCAGGCTCGAGGACATCGGCAGGCGTACGGTCGCGGAATTCCAGTCTTGGGAGGACTTCGGCCTCGACTACGAAATGGGCCGCGTCTTCTGGAAGGGCGAGGAGATGGATGAGGGCCTCAAGCTCTTCAGGGAGGTCCAAGGGGCCTTCGTAAGGCTCACAGGCGAAAGCGGCGAGTGGACCAACACACACTGGCCGGATCAAAAGGAATAATTACAATGATATCGCGCAACCTTCGACTTTCCCTGGTTATCCTCGCGCTCTGCTCGGGCCTGGCCGAGACGGCTCAAGCGGCCCTTCCGCCCGGCCTCGCCGACAAGGTGAGGGCGAGCGTAGTAGAGGTGGTCCGCGCCAAGAATCCCGCCCGGACCCTCGCCTACGTCGAGGCCCCTCCCGCCGACATTTTGCCCTTCGCCGAGCGCAACGATCCGTGGCAGGCCGTGGGTTCGGCCTTCTCGATGGGCGATGGCCATTTCGCCACGGCCGCCCACGTCCTTTCCCTCGACGCGGCGAGCGAGGCGGGGGCCTGGGCCATTCGATTCGCCGACGGTAGGGTTTTCCCCATCGGCGATCTCCTTCGCTATTCGTCGACCAGGGACTTCGCGGAATTCGAGGCTCCCGGGGCCCTGGCCCCGGCCCTCGAACTCGACCTTGACGCGGGGCCCGACAGCAGGGTCTACACCGCCGGGAACGCCCTCGGGCAGGGCATCGTGACGCGGGACGGTATCTACACATCGACCACCCCCGAGGAAGTCTCCGGGGCCTGGCGATGGATCAGATTCTCCGCGGCTGCCTCGCCGGGGAATTCCGGAGGACCCCTCCTCGACGGGGCCGGAAAGGTTGTCGGCCTCGTCATCGCGAAATCGCAAAACGAAAATCTCAACTACGCCCTTCCGGCCTCGGAGTTCGCCAAGGTGAGGGAAGGGCTCATCGAATATTCCTCGACGACTTCCTGGTCCTTTCCGGCCCTTTCGGCAACGCTGCAGGTCCATCCATCTTTTATGCGGGACGGAAGCCTCTCCATAGTCGAGGCCGAGAAACGCGTTGCGCGGGCACGCGACGCGGCCTTCGACAAGGTCCGATCCGACGCTCTCGGCATTAATCCGGAGGCCCTCTTCCCGCTCGCCCCCGGCGCAGCGGCTCTCCTCGACAGTCCCTCGTCATCCCTCTTTCCCCAGGTGGCGAGCGCCGGGGACAACGGCATTTGGAACCTGACCCAGCCGGACAAGATAAGCGACTCGCCCCTTCCCGACGGCGCGAAACTCCGCTGGGGAACGAGGACGGGACTGACCTTCTTCGATTTCGCGAAGGCCAAGGGAGAGGACGCGGCAAGTTATGCGATCTCGCCGGACTCTGCCATGGGGCGCTACCTGGCCGCCAGTCCCCTCTATCGCAGCGTAGGCGGACGGGATTTCAGGATTTCCTCCTTCGGGGAGGCCGCGTCGAAGGAGCGATTCAGGGATGCCGAGGGTCGTACCTGGATACTTGCCGTCTGGATCGTGCCCGAATTGGATTTCGTCGAGCTCCTCTGTTACCTTCCCACGCCCTCGGGGTTCGCGGGTTTCGCCGAGGGGCTCCCGCGGAGCAATCTCGAGATCGAGAAGGGCGACGCCAAGGCCTTGGCGGATTTCGTCCATATCGGTTACGCGGCCACGGCTGGGGATTGGAGCGCCTTTCTCGCCCGGTCGGAATTCCGTCCCGCATGGCTCGACGGAGCCTCCGTCTCCTACGACGCGAAACGAGGGCTGGAATTCTCGACCGACGCCATATCCGCTAGGCTCGACGCGGCCAGTCCCGGCATCGCGGACGATTCGCTCATCAGCGTACTTCCCTGGTGGTTCGTCGATCCCTCAGGAGGGAGAAGGTATACCTTCGCCGTCTTCCTCGCCTTCTCCGCGTCCGAGAACTATGCCTACACCGAGATATTCAAGCAGCCTCGACCCGGTTCCGCCGCAACCGATGCCAGCCTCGCTCTGTGGAAGCAACTTAAGACCGGCGCAAGTCCCTTTACCATGTTTCCCTACGATTCGGGAGGTAATACCTACGAATCGGGCATCATCGATCTCCAACCGGGAGCCGAACCCGATTTCATCTATGGCCTGAGTCTCCGCCTGCCCGGAACCCAGCAATCGGCGCGGATTTCGAGCGCCTTTCCCCTCGTCCTCGCCTCCATAAGGGTATCGGACGCGGAGCGCAGGGCCGGCAAGATGAACAAGGAAGAACTCGCAAGGCCCAAGATCGGCGGCTTCAATATCTTCGAATCGATAGCGGTCGCCGACGAGGCCTCCTTCGCCGCCTTCCTTTCCCTACCTTCGGCCCTGGACTCGATCAGCGACTCGGGAGATCCGCCCCTGGACTTCGCCCTCAGGCTCGGGAAGCCGGACTTGGCAGCCCGTCTCCTGCACGCCGGGGCGAAGGTCGATTCCCGCGACGCCCAGGGAGAAACGCCACTCCTCCTCGCGATGAGGGGCGGGTACCTCGACTTCGCGAAGTCCATCGTCGCGGTCACCACGCGACCGGACCTCGCCTCGCCCGCGGGCCCGAGTGCCCTCGTCCTCGCCATGCCGGAAAAATACGGCGACCTGCCCGAGCGCATACTTGCGGCTGGGGCCTCGCCCTCCTCCCCGACCAACGCATTCGCCGTAGGGGCCGCCATCGTCGCCGGCCGCGTCGATCTCGCGAAGCGCCTCGTCGATGCCGGCTTCCCTCTCGATGCCGTCTATCCGGGCGGTTGGAGCGTCCTCCTCTTCGCGATAGAAGGAGGCCATCCGAATCTAGCCGCCTATTTGCTGGACAAGGGAGCCCCGGCCGAAATCCCCACGAAAGACGGCCATGATGCCCTTATCGAAGCCCTCAGGCTCGGCGATCGAGACCTCGTCGACCGGCTCATCGCCGGAGGCGCCAGCTGGGACGCGAGAACCGATGATGATTGGACTCCCCTCCTCCTCGCCTGCAGGCAGGGTTACGCGAAGGAGGCCTTCGACTTGATGGCGGCGGGGGCGCCCGTCACGGGCAGGGGCCCAGGCGGCACGACGGTCCTCCACGAGGCGGCGACGAGCTTCACGACCGACGAACTCCGTGAATTCCTCGCGCACGGCGCGGGCCTTCTCAAGGATGAGCGAAATGACGCGGGCCAGCTTCCCCTGGATATGGCCCGCTCCAAGGGCAAGGAGGAGAACGCGCAGCTCCTCATGCCGACGAGCGATTGAAGATGCGCCTCCAAGCTCTTACCGCCAGGAGGTAAAAAGCTCAGGGCCTCTCTTCTCGATGCCGGGCAGAAGGATCGAAGGGGCCGGCGAAGTCACCGTGTCGAGCCACACGGCGAGGGCCAGCGGAAAGGCCTTGTGAAAAAGGTTGATGTTCGCCGGCTCGTTGTCGACCGTGACGACGAGGGAACCGAGCCTGTGCAATCCTTCGCAGACCGAGGCCTTGAAAGCCTCGTCCTCCATCGCGAAATCGGGCTTGAAGAAGAAATGCTCCTCGGGACCTGCCGGCAGT